>QKIH01000072.1 GCA_003249645.1 Desulfobulbaceae bacterium
CCTTTTTAATTGAAAAGTCAGTCAGGCCGGTTAATAATCTCTGCATTATAAATTGATCTCCTTTCTTTGGTCGGAAATTTGATCAATTTATGAGGCATACCAAAACGTTTTGGTATGCCTTTTTTTATGCTAAGAATTTTTTATTCCCTTTCTTTGAGGGAGAGCCCATTTTGTACACAATCAGGTACACACCTGAGGAGAAACAAAGTGGCCTTTTTTCGTTTTATAAGCCCAGCATACCTCCAGCTAACTGCCACTGGAGTCTACACTTTCCGTTTCAAAATCCCTTCTGAGTTTAAACTATCATCAACAGAACCGATTTCAAGTATTCCCTCAAAACTCGTAATCTCGGGGCTCTAGGCTGCAGCTCTACAATATCTTAGAGTTGTTCATCGAAGATTTCACCTAGAAGATTCAAGCTGGCAGTTTCTCAAACTACTCTATTGAAAAACTAACAAGACATCTTGAGAGAAAGACCCTTTACACATTTTAACACATAACTCCTAGGATAAAGAAACTCATTTAGCTTATATGTGAACTCATATTTTGTCTGCGACATAAGTCTATTCTCATCAAAACATAAGCCTTTAAGTAATCCCTATATCGCCACAATGCTCTTTACTTAATAAAAACATAGTGTTAAAGGCATTGGCGATGTCCATTTGATTAAACAACTAAGAAACTATTCTACTAATAATTGGAAAAGAAAGTATGACCAAGCAACCTGAGGACAATCAAACTATAACTATTGAAGATAAAGGAAGACGCAAGGCTGTAAAGACAATTCTTGGTGGCGTTACTGCAATAGCCGCATATAATTTGTTACCAGCTAAATGGGATGTACCATACGTAGAATCTGTTTTCCTGCCTGCACATGCTGCAACAAGCTGAACGAATGGTGTGACTATTTCCGATTTTACAGCTCATTATGAACCTTTAGTAAGTGGTTCATTTTGGAATGTGGATACTATAGAGGTCACCTCAACTGTAAGCGGCAGTTATCTCGTTGAATTTTTTAACGATAGCGGGCTCACTAATTCAGTTTTTACTCCATTTACGGTAACAGTTCCTTATTCTATTTGGGATTCTTCCGCAGATCCATCAGCAATAGGTGATGGATTATGGTGTCGTGTAACAAATATTAGCGATCCATCTATAACGGCCATAGCACAAGCTGTAGTGTAGACCACTTAGAGCATTGTAGAATTACAGAATTTGGAAAAATAGAAAACTCTTGAAACTGTGTTCACAAATTAGTGTCCAATTTGTAGCACTTCAGAACATTGTGAAGGACAACATAGCCGACACATGTTGTACCGCCACCTTCATGATTTGACAGCATGCCAAGCAATTACGGATGGTTAGAAACAGTTCTTTAGGGTCACAAGAGGACAGTCATTAGGGAGTCGTCCAACGACGGACTAATACCTAGCCCCTCATCTCCAAGATGAAATAAAAAAGGCTTCAGGAACAAGCATCTGTTCTTAAAGCCTTTTTTATTATCTTTTTTTGTGGTTTCCGCCGTTTACCCTGCAAACGCTGTTCTACTTTGTTCAGCTATATGTAATGCTGTTTATACCTAAAATTTAAACAGGTTTGTCATCATCCCTCATCAAACTGCCCACGCCGTACAAGTGTCATGGGCCTGTTTCCTTCCAAGGCATTGTGAAACAAAACGCACTACCACATCAGTTTGAAACCAATATCAGCACGATAGATGAATAGCCCCTAGTTTCCTATACAATTAATTGCTTCTTTGCATATTGCTTTTCAAATTCGACAGATGAAATACCGTTATTGATTTTATAACGACGCGCTGGTTTGCAATACAGTTTGATAATCAAAGATAGTTATCCTGACAGTTTCACAAGCCTTTTAACTCGTTATTTGGTTTTGTTCACATTCTTTCAGTAACTACAAGAAACTCGTAACTGCCGATACATAGCTGCTATCACACTGTTTATTCATGCTGCAATTAAAATTACACGATACATTTTGTTACAAGCATGATCCTTGCAAATTGTTATAATCTATATTATTTTTTTAATATCTTTTCTTAATAACACAAAGCAAGATCGTTTACTGTTTTCTGATCCTACGCAGCAGCAATTCTTTCTCTCTGGAAGACTCACTGCCCAAAGAGAATAGAAGTCATTTTGCCTGCTGCAATGAACCACCATTACAGCAGGAGAAATAGTTTATGTCTATGCTGACTCGCGAATACAATTACATGCGCAAGTCGCAACGGCTTGATATTCCGCTGCTTGTTCAGATCGGCACCGAGCTTTACGAAACTTCAGACTGGTCAATGACCGGTGTTGGAGTTGTCGGGTTCAAGGAACAGATTGAACCGGGAACCAAGCTTGATGCCCGGCTGATACTTCCGGTTGTCAGTGCTTCACTGACTATTAACGTGGAGTTGATCTGCAGAAATAGAAGAGAAGAAAAGACCGGATTTGAGTTTGTCGAAATCAGCAACACCCACAAACGAGTGCTCCGGCATTACATCGAACTCTCTCTCGAAGGCAAACTCGACAATATCGAAGATCTTTTTGCCGATTTTACTGCCCCCAATATCGAAACCCCTATTAAAGAGGCTCTCAATATCACAGAAGAAGAGCAGACCTCGTTGCTCAGAAAATTCAGGAGCCGTGCTTTTCTAACCCTGCTGGCAGGCATTCTGCTCATGGGCTACATCTCATTTACCCTCCTGTATAATTTCATCTTTGTCCACCAGGCAGTCGGTGTTGCTTCGGGCAATCTTGCCCTGATACCGGCCTCGACCAACGGCACGCTCAAAACGATTCATGTAGCAGTTGGAGACAGCGTTCATGTCAATGACATACTCTTTGACATGGAAGAAGGTGACCTGTTGAATCAATTGAAAGAAAATACCGAAAAAATCTCTCAACAGCAGCAGCTTCTCGATCAACTCAACAACTCCGCCACCCCCCGGACAACATCTCATCTGCTTGAACTGTTAAAGGAAGACTTTGAAAGAAGCAGGCTTGAATATGAAAACGCAAAAAAGCTCTATTCAAAAGAAATCATCTCAATCAAGGATTACCAATACGTAGAAAACACCTTCATCAAAGCCCGTATTAGTTATATCAGGGAACTCGAGACAGAACAGAGATCAGAGAACACCTCTGCTGAGAAGAAAAGTCTGCTGACACTCAATCTCGAAACGCTGAAAGCAGAAGAAGAGCGATTAATCGAATCACTGGAGGGGTTAAGAGTTAAGTCCACGATAGACGGTGTTGTCTTCGCGGTGGATCATCTTCCTGGTGAATACCTGACATCAAATGATGTTGTTGTCAGCCTTGCCACCAGAGAAAATCCTTTTGTCCTGTTCAAGATGCTTGCCATACAGAGCGGTAAGACGCGACTTGGCATGAAGGCAAAGGTCTATTCTTTTGAAACTGCTCAGACCTACGACGGCATAGTGAGCTCAATCGGCTACAGTGCAATCAATCCACGCTCAACGCTTCTTCAGGAAGTCAGTCTTGATCAGACTGTAATTAAAGTTGATCTGGTAAACGATAATGTCGATATCCCGCTTAACAGCAGGGTTCAAGTCTGGGTGAAGAAAGATATTATCATCCTTACCAGACTTGCTGAGTTTTTAAGAGACCTGACAGGTAAAGACCATGCTCAAACGATTCGGTAGAAAAGAAGGCCTGCTGTCAATCATCGGACCGGGCCTGTTCTACATCGCCCTGTCCCTTACCATCGGTTACAGCTGCTGGCCATATTTCTACTATATCAAAGACGAAACTCTGATCACCATCGGCATCTTTACCATGTGGCGGTACAGCTGGCAGATCACCCATTACTGCAGGGCGATCATATACCGTTTTTATACCTACAGAAAAATCAGCAAACGGGTAAAACAAGCAGCTGATCACGGCATTTTTCCCAAACATATCTTCTTTATCATACCATCCTACAACGAAGAACCATGGGTCAGCACCGAAACGTTTTTCTCCATCATGTCCGAACTGAACGCAATCCCAAGCAGTGCTACGCTTGTGGTATCAACCGGCTCTGATGAAGACGACTCCATCATCAGCCAGGTCTACCATTCGCATCCTGCAAGATACAAGGTGGAGCTTGTCCTGCAGCGCCAGAGCCGGGGCAAACGCATTGCCATGGGTCATGCTCTGCGTGCCGTTGCCCGTCGATACAATGACAGGCAGCTGGAAGACGGCAACAGCGTAACTGTTTTCATGGACGGCGACAGCTACCTTGAACCCGGGGTATTCAAAAAAACACTGCCGCTGTTTTGCATAGACAGGAAGCTTGGCGCGTTAACAACCAACGAACTTGCCTACATAAACACCACATCCCAATGGTACAAAGACTGGTTTAATCTGAAATTCGGTCAGAGACATATTCTTTTTCAATCTCATTCGCTCTCTCGCAAGGTTTTGACGTTGACCGGCCGATTTTCTCTTTTCCGTTCAAGCATTGTCGTGAAAGAAGATTTTATCACGATGATCGAGAACGATATCCTGAAACATCCTATACACGGGAAGTTCCGTTTCCTCATGGGTGACGACAAAAGCAGCTGGTTTTACTTACTGAAAAACAAATGGGATATGCTTTATATCCCCGATGGAACCTGTTACTCCCTGGAAAGCAGGGACGCCAAGTTCCTCGATCTCAGTACAAGCCTGCCATACCGCTGGTATGGCAATACAATGCGGAACAACGGACGGTCACTGGCACTTGGCTGGAAAACAACCGGCCTCTTTATCTGGATTTGTATTCTGGATCAGAGAATTTCTATGTGGACATCACTGGTTGGAATTACCGGAGCAATTATGCTGACTATTTTCAAAAGCTTTGTTTACCTGCCTATTTACATTGCCTGGATTCTTATTGTCCGGACAATCCAACTGTTTGTCATTGCCTTCAACGGCCATCCGGTCAGCATTATCACCATACCGATCATGCTATATAACCAATGGTTTGGTGCAATTATCAAGATCAAAGCCTTCTTCAATCTTTCAGATCAGTCATGGTCAAAGGGAAAGAAGAAGCAGACAGCATCTGGTGATGCCATCCCCATTCCGCACAAGCTGGCAAAATTCATACCGCGTTTTACAATGTTCGGCAGCTATGCTCTGTTTCTCTTTGTTCTGCTTCTCACAGAACAGGTGCTTACCCTGCCCGATATGCACGCGCTGCAGGCAGCTCAAAAAAGCGGAAAACCTGATATCCAACTGGTTATACCTGCGCAGGATCACGGAGTAATACCGGATGACGGCCTTGATGACGGCGCAATCATCAACAAGCTGATCGCCGAAGCGGACAATGGTGCGATAATTCAGCTTCCGCCCGGTAAAATAGATATTGAGAAACCAATCGTTATTAAAAGATCAAACATAACGCTGAAAGGCAGCGGCAAAGAAGCTACCGTGCTCTACGCTTCACTCAAGACAGAGGCCCAAGCGGTCATCATGGTATCTGGAAGCTTTGGAAAGAAACTCGGTACACTGCAAAGCGACGCCCGCCGCCAACACTCTGTTATCGACTTTCCTGTACTTAAACATGAGATTGAAAAAGGCGACATAATCTTACTCCGCCAGCCAAACGACGACGCATTCTTTGACGAGATCAACAGCCAGCACTGGCGTAAAGACAGCCCGATAATCCGCCAGAGCATGTTCAAGATTCTCGATTTCAAAAACGGCAGGCTAGTCTTTCTGGACAGATCACTTGATATCAATTTTGCTGCAAAAAAGTCCATTGTCATCAAACCCGATCTTGTAAAAAACGTATCGATCAGGGATCTTACCGTTATCCAGAACATTCCCGGACAGACCATCGAAAGCGTTCAATACCGTTACGAAAACCTTTTCCCAGATTATGCCGTCGATCTGGTGCAATTCATTTGGACTGCATCTTCACGCATTGAAAACGTTTCCCTTCTGCAAGCCGGAAGACACGCCCTGGTATTTGAAAATTCGTTTGCAAATACAGCCAGCCACCTGGATGTAATCGGTGCCTGGAATAAAGGAAAGGACGGCAACGGATATATCCGTTTTGCACGGGTATTCAAATCCGGTTTGAGCGACAGCTACATCAAAGACATACGTCATATAACGCTGCAGTGGAGTTCGGCTCACAACTATTTTGACAACATCAGCTCTTCGGTTGATTTCAACGTACACGGCGGCTATTCGCACCACAATCTCATCTCGGATATTACTTTCACCATCCCCCCCGAACACAAATGGGAGCCCATCACCCGAACTCCGCACGATGCCGGCTGGGCCCCGCCGGACGGCCCTGGAAACGTGTTTGAACGGGTGAAAATAAAGAAATAGGTTACTGCCCTGTCAGCGAGGATAGCTGAACAACTATTTCATACATTTTCAATCTGATATCCAATGCTTCATACCTGGCATCAATAGTCTGAACAGAAAGCACATCCAGACTGCGGGCAGGATCTTCATCCAGTTCCTGAATGATGCTTTCTTCCTGGATGTTTGCATCTTTGGTCTTTTGAATCAGGATTGCTATTTCTTCCTGTTTACTGAGTAATCGCTGTTTATGAAAGAAAAAGGAATCGTAGAGTTTCTGTATCTTCTGCTGCAAACGATAGGCAACAGCCTGACGCTGATACTGGTATATTCTCTTCTGTGTCTCTTCAAGCGAGACAACATCAGAATCAAAGGTCAGCGGCACTTCAAGCATCACTCCAATAACAGATCTGTCATCTCCATAATATTCATGCTTATATTCAGCGCTGACATTAAAGGCGACATCATCCCTCCAGCCCTGAAAAGAATCGACCCGATCAATAAAACTGTCCTGCACTTTAAGATCGTATGAATTACTGTCGGCTGTTTCAACCAGTGTCGCCAGAGGTTTCAGTTCCACCATATCAATGCGGTTTAAAATATCCATCTGCTCTGCGGCAAGAGCACCGCCTGATCTCTCACTGTAAAATGCCAGTGTGCTTTCTGCATCCTGCAGCTGACGCCTCACCTCAAGTACATCCAGTTTGGTTGTATACCCCTGTTCAAGCTGCAGTGAACGTTTTTTCAGCAAAGAGGAAAGGGCCGCTCTTTTTTCTTGATAATAATGAACATTCAACCGGTTTTTGAAGAGAAAAAGCTGAAACATTTCATCTTCGAGATGCCGATTTAACATATCTCTTCTGAGCTGCATAAACTCCAGCCGGGTCTGCTGTATCTTTTTCTGATCGTCTCTTACAGCTTCAAAATAGCCGTCGTTAAGAAGTTTCCATTTTACACCGGCTGAATAATTGCTCTCTTCATTACGCACATCATTATTGTATTCTCCGGTTGCATAAAGCCCATAAGATGATCGCCTGCCCTGCAGTTTGTCCAGATAATCTTCTTCAAGCTCTGCAATATTCTCCATGATGACAGAAATGCCTTCACTTGGAGTAGGCGGCACATCATCTGCCAGCAGAAAAGACTTATCAAACATGGTAAGCCCTAATGCCTTATTACCAATATCGTCACTGTCAGTAGACGGTTCAACCCTTTCCCCATCTAGTTTGCCGGTTTCAAAGATCGCCAGCTGTGAGACAACAATACTTGATTGTGATTGCCCTGTTGCGGCACCTTCCGGTGTCAGAGAAGGCTCTGTGGAAGCTCCGTCGACAGAAGGGGTAAACAAGACCAGACTGCTCAGCAGCACGACAGCAGGAGACGAGAATAATTTCCATCTAGATGATAAAGCAAAATGAAGCATCGCGAACACTCACCCATTAAATGTTGATATTGCGTAATAATCTGCTCCATATACAAATGCACAGGCTCCATTATATAGAAAGGCCGCAGTAAACCATAACAGACTGCGACACCGGTGTGCATTGCTCATTGTTGATGCATGGCTATCAAGCCAAATTACAGGAACTCTATCTTTTTGTCAAAAAAACAAATTGTATTAGAACCTTATGATCCGTTCATTAAGCGTAACCTTTTGACTCTTCAGCTACTTAAAAGCTTGTTGTCAAAACATATATTTGTTAGAGTCAATAGAAGTAAAATACAGATCTCTCCGAAAACACAATCCTTTTTCAAACTGCCTCGGCAATGGTTGTAATTACATCATAAACCGGTGCAATAGCGGACAACAGATCCTCGTATTTTCTGTTTTAGAATAACTCAGGAAAGCGCCTACAGATCATTACGCGCTAAAAAAAGCAGCTGTCTATCTTAACCAAAGCATATGACCAGCATTCGACTTTTTGTTTTCTTTCTCACAATTATCCTCACCTTTTCTTCCGAAAACGCTTTTCCGGCTTCGGAGCTTTCCTCTCTGCAACTCACCGAAAGTGAACAACAGTGGATTAATAAGCATCCTGTCATAAGAGTACAGAGCCAGGATAACTGGGGGCCCGTCAACTTCGCCACCTCAGGCAAACCAGATGGTCTCTCAATTGAATTGATGGACACTCTCGCCAGAAAAACCGGTCTGCAAGTCGAATATCTCTCCGGTAAAACCTGGCTGGAATACCTGGGGATGATAGAAAGCCGCGATCTCGACGTCCTGCTTAACGCAGTGCGGACGCCGGATCGTCAAAACTTCATGAGCTTCACTGCGCCCTATCTCCGCAGTCAACAAGTTATCATTTCCCGCCAGACTGGCAATAGCTACACAACAATTGACAGTCTGACCGAAAAAAAGCTGGCAATCCCCAAGGGTTTTTTTTACCAACAGCTGCTGCAGAGTTTTCATCCCGACATTACTCTTTTCGAGGTGACTGATTCTGAAACCGGACTTGCAGCGGTATCCCGGGGAGAAGCAGATGCATTTATGTCCGATGCGTTCATCGTCAACCGGATCATTGCCGAACAGAACCTCGACAACCTGATCATCAGCGGAACAGCCGATTTCGGCGATCCGGATTATGAAATGTTACGAATCGGCGTCCGAAGCGACTGGCCGATACTCCGTGATATCCTTGATAAAGCATTACTCTCCATACCGGAGAGGGAAATGCGGACAATGCGCGAGCATTGGATTAACGAGTCGACTAAATTTTCAGTGCAGTCAACCCCTTATCAGACTTCATTCAGAATTCTTTTGAGTCCCGAGGAGGAATCCTGGCTTGATTCACATGCTAAGACTTTTGAAATAGGACTGATCGAAAATCCACCCTACGTCATCCGTGACAGCCGTACAGAAAAGCTGGATGGCCTGATTGTCGATTACCTACGGATGATACATGACAGGTTCGGCCTGTCCTTTAACTATCAAGTGGCCGCAGACCGTGACCAGCTACACACCTGGCTGGCCGATGGACGAATCGATCTTACAACCCTTGTAAAAAACAACATTGAGGAATCCACCCGGTTCTTTTCTACCGAACCTTTTCTCTCTATTCCCTTCCGCATCGTCACCCGATCGGACATGTCCGTTATCAACACGCTTGATGAACTACAGAACAAACGGGTAGCCATTGCACAAAATTACGACACCAGTGAACTGCTAAAAAACGCTCCGCAGCAGATGGAGAAAATCCTTACCGACGAGCCGGCCGCAGCCCTTAAAATGTTATCCACCGGCCAGGTTGACGCCGTCATTATGGAAGGCCCGGTCGCCCATTATTACACCAAACGCATTCAAGGAACCGATTTCAAGGTTGGCAATACCCTGCCGGTTCAAAACTACATCCGGATGGCAACCAAGAAAGATGCGACACAACTTGCCAGTATATTAAACAAGGCCTTTCTTGCCATGGATGAAATCGGCACCCAGGCCCTATTCACCATCTGGGGCCAGAATCAGGACTCAACGCCTCTGCCTCCTGATCAGAATCCACTTCTCAAATCAATTTCGAGCCACCTGGCCAGCTATCTGACCATCGCCGTTCTGATCATTGCCGCCGTAATCGGGTTCAGGCTGCTCTCCAACAGGAGAACTGGTACGGGAAAAGAACATCGCACCAAACTGATGATGAACCTTGGCCTTATTCTGCTCGCATTCTTTGTCCCAGGGGTCATTCTGCTATCCACCTATAGTATAGGACAGCTACGTGCCACCTCAAAGAAACAGACTGCTGATATTCTGTCGACAATACATTCCGCATCTCAGGAAGCCCTGATTGAATGGATTGGCGAATCTCTGGAAGCGGCAAGGCGTATTGCAGATGATCCGGATCTCAAAGTGCTGATTGAAGAGCTGGTAAACAGGGCTAAGACTGGCCAAGACGACACACAGGTCAGGGCAGACATAGACCGGTGGCTTGAACAGATCCATCCCCTTGCCATTCGTGACGGCATGACCCTGCTTGGAAAATCGGGCGAATCACTTGGGAGCAGTCTGCTCGTCTTCCAGAACCTGAAACCACACCCTATTGCCGAACAAGCACCAGAGGCCTTTTTAAAAGCATGGAACGGCGAAGACCAGTTTGTTCCACCCATTGCAACCCCGGGAACACAGTATCCTTCGACCATTTTCTTCCTCGCTCCGGTTCGCAGCAGTACAGATCAGGTAATCGGCGTCATCGCCATCCACGATCATCCCCAGGGGGAATTTTCCCGCATTCAGCAACTCGGCCAATTTGCTTCTACAGGTGAGACATTCGCCTTCAACAGCCGTGGCGTCATGCTCTCCCCCAGCCGCTTTAAAAAGGAACTTGCTACCGCCGGAGAGCTCGAGCCTGAAAAAGAAAGCATACTCAATATCAAGCTAAATATCCCGGGACATAACGGCGAACAGCCTCTGACACGCATGGCCCAAAGTGCTGTCAGAGGAGAGACCGGGCTCGATATTGACGGTTACATCAGTTATCAGGGCAACAAGGTTTTTGGAACCTGGAGCTGGCTCGATAACTACAACATCGGGCTGGCCACAGAAATCGGAACAACAGAGGCGCTCACACAATATAACAACGCCCGTAACGGAATGATAATAGTTGTTGCTGTCACTATTTTTCTGGTGAGTATTATCACTATATTAAGTGAGATCATCGGCAACAACGCGATCAAAAATCTCCAGCGCGTCAATGATGAGCTGGAAGACAGGGTTCGGGCGAGAACAAGCGAACTCGAAGCAGCGGAAGAACGATCCCGCCTGCTGCTGGATTCCATCGGTGAAGGAGTATATGGCGTTGATACTGAAGGTAAAATCAGCTTTATCAATCCTGCCGGTCTAAAAATCCTCGGCTGCAGCATTGAGGATATTCTCGGCAAGTCAGCTCATGAACTGCTGCATCATTCCCGTCCTGACGGGGAGCCTCTACACCTTGAAGACTCTCCGATATGGGCGGCATACACTCTTGGAGAAACGTATCTGGCCCATGATGGCATTTTCTACAACAGTCAATCCCAGCCATTCGAAGTCAATTTTACCTGCACACCTATCAGAAACAAAGACACCATCATGGGCGCAGTTGTTTCTTTCAGGGATATGACCAGAACAAGGAATATGGAGCAGAATCTGGAAAGCATTTTCCAGGCGAGCCCTCTGCCGCAAGCCATCGTCAATGCCGAAACCAATGAGTTTATCCGTTACAACAAGGCCTTCCTTCAGGATCTCAATCTCACCGACAAGGAGATGGAAGGGTTGATAGCCAGACAATTATGGCATTCCGGCCCCCTGACGGAAGAACAGATGCAGGCCAACCGCGAAACCGGTAAAACCGAAGCAACCCTCGCAGGAAAAAACGGCACTCCCCGTCCTATTTTATTGTCATTCCAGCCCATTACATACAACGGCGTATCAGCATTCATTGCCAGCTATGTCGACATTACCGATATTAAAGAAGCGCAGGAAAAAATGAAGGAGGCACAGCAGCTCGCTGTAAAAGCCGATCAGGCAAAAAGCGATTTCCTGGCCAATATGAGCCATGAAATCCGAACCCCCATGAACGCGGTTATCGGCCTGAGTCACCTGGCACTGCAGACAGAACTATCACCAAAACAGCATGACTACATTGAAAAAATCTCTCTTTCAGCCAACAACCTGCTGGGCATTATCAACGATATCCTCGACTTTTCCAAAATAGAGGCCGGAAAGCTTTCCATCGAACTTACCGATTTCGACCTCAACGACATTTTACAGAACCTCTCTTCCGCCATCGGGCCGAAGGCTCATGAAAAGGGCCTGACCTTCTATTTTTCATGGGATCCGAACGTACCGCGATCTCTGGTAGGAGACCCTTTGCGTATTGGTCAGATCCTGCTGAATCTAACCGCCAACGCAGTCAAATTCACCGAACGCGGTGAAATAGAGCTGATAATTGAGCAACTCAGCCGTGAGGGAGAAAACTGCATGCTCAAATTCTGTGTACGCGACACAGGTATCGGCCTGAAAAAAGAGCAGATGGAAAAGCTGTTCAAAGCCTTCAGCCAGGCGGACACTTCCATTACCAGACGATTTGGAGGTACTGGCCTGGGCTTAAGCATCAGCCGCAAGCTTGCCGAACTTATGGGCGGTGAGATTGGAGTGGAAAGCACCTACGGTGAGGGTTCAACTTTCTGGGTAACCGTGGCTCTTCAGATTTCCCAGCTCAACCAGAAGAGTCAGTCTGATATTCCCGAAGATCTCCGCACACTTCATGTTTTGGTGGCAGGCATTCATCAGAAAAGTCGCAGAATTCTGGCCCGTTTTATTGAAGACTTCTCTATGAAGGCAACTGAAGCAGGGTCACTTGAGGAAGCGATGAATGCCCTCGCCGTGGCCAACAAAGACAACCAACCTGTACAGCTCGTTATCGCCGACCAATACAGTCTTGGCGACACCGGACTGCCTCTTATTGAGAAACTCAAAGCCCATGACAGCACTGAGAAAGTAAAAACTATCCTGCTGATTAATTACGGTCAGGACGAGCTGAACAA
Source organism: Desulfobulbaceae bacterium (assembly GCA_003249645.1). GTDB lineage: Bacteria > Desulfobacterota > Desulfobulbia > Desulfobulbales > Desulfocapsaceae > SZUA-575. The sequence goes on from QKIH01000072.1 coordinate 12,831, forward strand.
TAAAGCCGAGGCTCTTGGAGTTGATATGGTGCTGTATAAACCAATTACCCAGTCATCACTATTCGATGCCATTATTACGGTCGAATCCGGGAAATCCCCCTTTCATAAAACCGACGAGACCTTTCAGGCTTACAGTTTTCCAGATGGCAGTCGTGCAAAGCTGTTGGTTGTTGAAGACAATGAGATAAACCAGCAGGTCGCCCGCGAGATTCTGGAAGGAGCCGGTTTTGATGTCGACATTGCCAACGACGGTGAAGAGGCGGTACAGAAGAGTCAGGCCAAAGACATCGATCTAGTGCTTATGGATCTGCAGATGCCTAAAATGGATGGTTATACCGCCACAAAAACGATCCGTGGTGCAGGACTTGCAGATCTTCCCATCATTGCCATGACCGCCGATGCTATGACAGGGATTCAGGAAAAAGTGATGGAATGCGGCATGAACGGATATGTCACAAAACCGATCCGGACTAAAATCCTGTTCAAAACCCTGCATGAACACCTGCCCGATCTTGTCTGTCTAGAACTCAATGGCCCTGTGAACTACAAACTTGACGAAACACCCCCTGTTCCTCAAACATGGCAGAAAATGCTTCAATACGACAATGCACTGGCGAGGGTCAGAGGAAAGCATACATTTCTGGAAGGATTGCTCCGTTCCATGCTCCGCGATTACACTGATTTTGGGAATCGATTCAAACAGCTGCTGACAGATGACCGCGAACAGGCTGTCCGTCTTGCACATTCGTTGAAAGGAGTGGCCGCCAATCTGGGCGCCATTGAAGTACACCAGTCCGCTCTGGAACTGGAACAACTGAGCCGCGAAGGCAACCGGATAGAGCTGCTCGAACCTGCCATCACAGCAATTGATTCCTGGTTCAGAGAGTTTTCAAGAGCTTTTGAGGAATCCGATGATGCAACACGCATTATTGAAAGCAAGCCTGTTGAGAACGCCCCTCCGTTAGACAAGGAAGCACTCCGGCATCTTCTTGAACTGCTGGAAACATACGATCCAAAAGCCGATGCCGTTTTTAAAGACCTGGCACCATCCCTGTCAGCGATTAACGAAAAGAAGACAAAGGAAATCAAGAGAATGCTGGATCGATACGCATTTGAAACAGCTATCGAACTCTTAAAAGAAATCACCGGTCAGGAGGAATAACGTGAGTGAGAAAGACCTGATTCTCATCGTCGATGATGAACCGATAAATAACGATTTGCTAAGAGATATTCTTGAAGACGACTATCGCATCCGGGTTGCCACGAACGGAAGAATTGCCTTGAAAGCTGCCAGCGTCAGTCCCCTGCCCGATCTCATATTAATGGATGTGATGATGCCGGAGATGGACGGTTATGAAGCATGCAGAAGACTCAAGGCAAACCTGTTAACCCAGAATATCCCGGTCATCTTCGTCACCGCGAAAAACCAGGAGGAGGATGAAGAAGCCTCCTTTGAAGCTGGCGGCATAGACTTTGTCACCAAGCCTATCAATCCCAGAACAGTTAAGCACCGTGTTCGAGCTCAGCTTGCCCTGCATAATCAGAGAAAAGAACTTGCCAGGCAGGTACGTGAAAAAACCGCTGAAATCAACCTCACCAGGATGGAGATTATCCGCAGGCTTGCTGTTGCAGGCGAACTCAAGGACAATGACACAGGCAAACATGTCGATCGGGTGAGCCGTTACGCAAGACTCATTGCCGAGAAGATGGGCGCTAACGAAGAATTCTTGGATATGCTTCAGACAGTTGCACCAATGCACGACGTTGGCAAAATCGGCATCCCAGATAAGATCATTAACAAACCCGGTTTTCTTGATGCAGACGAAAGAGCCTATATTGAAACTCACCCGGATATCGGTGCCAAAATCATGGGCAATATGGATAACCCACTGATAAACATGGCCCGTGATGTGGCGTTGACCCACCACGAAAAATGGAACGGAAAAGGTTACCCGCGCGGATTGAAAGGAGAGGAAATTCCGCTCGCAGGAAGGATTGTAGCCGTAACCGATGTCTTCGATGCACTTTCCAGCAAACGTCCATATAAGGATCCATGGCCGCTCGAAAAAATCTGGGCCCTGCTCGAAGAAGAACGAGGGGCACACTTCGATCCAGCAGTAGTAGATGCCTTTATATCCGTTCGTGAAGAGGTAGAAAAAATACAGCGCGAACTGGCCGACTGAAAAAACATTTCTCAGCCATTATTCAGCAAACCGTTAAACAATCTTTCAGGAGAAAATCTTCACGCTGAAAAAATATCATGAAAACAATCCTGCCAAGACTTTATTCAATACAGGCAAAGCTTTCCATTCTCCTGCTAATCGCTTTACTGATCATACTCTGCGGAGAAATATTCTCTGTTTACTTCTCCAAAAGAGTTCTTTCATCAGCCGAGCTTTTTGTACACGGCGCGCTGCCCAGAATACAACTTGCGACAGCCCTTGAAAAAGCAACCATTCGGCTGGCTGGATTCTCGCGGGAAATTACGTATAAGAACACAACTGAAAGACTGCAAAAACAATATATTGATCTCAACTCTGCACTTGAACAGGTAGAAAGTCTGGCCGCCTCCATGGCACAGGATGAGGCAACAATTGACATCCCATCCCTGAATTTTTTGAGCAGTAGCATTAGAAGTCAGGCTGACACTGTATTTAAGCTCGGAACGGAAATTTCCCGTCAGTCTCAACAGGTATCACTTGCAACAAAAAGCATAAAAAATGACATCATCAGTCTTGATCGCCAGCTCTCCAATCCGGATCCAAATGATGACAAGATCGCTCAATATACTGTCAATAAAGAATCACTCTTGACCTTTCTCTCCGTAACGGACAAGCTGACTATCACCACAACAAAAGAAGAACTGACACGGCTCAGGAACGTATTTCGGGGTAATCTGAAACGGCTTGGGACGACCATTTCACTGCCGGATGATGACCCGAGAAAAGCACTGGTACATAATATCATCACCCGGGTCGAAGATACTTTTACTCTTAGGTATCAGATAATCGATGCCAATGCTCAACTCTCTCATCTTGTTTATTCATTTCTCGATCTCTCGGATCAACTTGAAAGTCTGACAGGCAGCTATCTCGAAATCGTCATAACACGTTTTCAAACCCGTTCTGCAAATCTTATAGCTGGAATCAAACGATTCATCAAGATTACGCTGTTTTTCTGTATCGGATCAATCTTTCTTTTGGTTTGTCTTTACTGGCTGCTGGTCGTTCGTGGTTTTGGCCGTCGCCTGAGCATGATCAGCAAAGCCATGGGAGGAAATTCAGTTGAACAAGGTGTATGGGATCTACCGCTTGAGGGAAGAGATGAAATTACCCATATGGCAGAAGCCACTGACGAACTCCTGACAAAAGCAAGAAAACTGAGGGAACTCGCTACAATAGATGAACTGACACAGATCTACAACAGAAGAATATTTTTTGACCTGGCTTCTCAGGAGGCAAAAAGAGCAATACGTACAAAACTCAGTGCAGTGGTTCTCATGCTTGACATTGACCACTTCAAACGGCTCAATGACACCTATGGCCATGATTTTGGTGATATCGTACTGCACAAGACAGCACAAACGTGTAAGCAGATCACCCGCGAGATCGATATCTTTGCCCGATACGGCGGCGAAGAATTTGCCCTGCTTCTGCCAGAAACACCAATGGATCAAGGAACAGCAATCGCAAACCGGATCCTCACCACCCTGGCAGCACTTCAATTCCCTCGTCAGAACGAAGCCCCGGTCTCCATCACCGTGAGTATCGGCATGGCAGAAGCACCATTATGGGAAACAAGTGTAGATGAAGCGTTGAAAAAAGCAGACACAGCACTGTACCAGGCAAAGGAAGGGGGCAGGAACAGGGTTGTTATATACGAAAAATAAGAAATTCAACAAACACAAATATGGTTAAGATATCCTCCCACTGATACAAATTATTCCATTTCGAACTGCACAACACATAGATGCATCTTTAAACACCACTTGCAGTTCTCTCAACCGATCCGATTCGAATAACTTTTCAATATAAAACCATCCGGGACAATCATAAATCAACTCGACAAAGACTCTTCCAAAACACTATAACCCACTGTTTATTAAACATTTTCTAATCAAAACAAAACATCGTGTTTTCTTGTTTGACCGAAGATCCATCTATGCCAAGCCAACAATTATTCGAAATAATTCAAGATTAACCCTTTCAATTTCATTCAATTTCCGTTAGTTATTTCCTATCAGTTTAATTAAGGATGATGTTCAATAACAATCCACCGGGGGGAGGATAAAATGGGCACTGAACAGGAGAAGAAATTACGTCAAAAAGAATCAAATCTTAAAAAAACTGAACAATTAAAAAGACGTGCAGAACGAACGCTTTCCAAAAGCAAGCCGAAGCAACAAGTCAAGACAGATCACAATAGTGAAAATTCCTACACTGACAGCAATAGCCGCCACTCCGACAAAAAATTGTATTTTTATTGTTTTCTGGCTATTTCCCTTGCGCTCATAGCGGCATCAGGTCCGCCGCTTGTTTTACAGGATATTACTCAGGCAGCGTATGAGAGCAACTCTAAACGCCTGGAAAAAAGAATCGATTACGACACGCTTCGGGCAAACGTTGCCAGTCAGCTTACAGGACATGTAAAAGGTTTACCTGATCAGAATATGGTAGATGAGCTGATGGAACCTGAGAACTTTTGCAAGATAGTTTCCTCATCGGACGAAATGAACTCACCGCCATCAATGAGCTATTATCTGAAGAATGTGAGATATTCCATAGAGTCGCTGAATAAGGTCAAGGCAACCGTGATGAACGGGGAAAAGCGCCAATCGACACTTATTCTCCGATTCAGCGGATTTTCGTGGAAGCTGGTTAATATCATTATACCGGAAAACCAGACGATCTGATCCCCAACACAGAGTTCCTCTATTCAGCATTTATGAAGTCAGCTTAAGGTTGTAACCCTAGACGCTGATTTTCTGATGAGGTGCATACTTGATGCGCCTCATTGCATGCGCTTCCCCGCCATCTCACCTTTCTATCTCTCCGGTCAGCCGGCTTTATTACCATCAAGACGCAACTGTATTACGCTCGTCTCTTTCAGATGAATTCTCTATCTAAGACGAGCCGGAAAGTGAACAACTGAAAACCATATGGCCATTTACATAATATCGTCCATCACCAACCAAATAGTTTCGTTACCCTATATAAAAGCGAGCAATAAGTATATTAAGAGAATTACGCCCTAACACCTTCAAATCAATGCAATCAAATAAATTTATTATTTTCATATTGTTATATGGTTTTTTCCTTACTTAATCAAAAGCATCTTTTTGTAAAAACTGCTATTCAACATTTTTATTGAATTATTACTTAAACCATATTAATACAAAGAGTAACAATGTTACTGATACTTCATTGCATCTGTTTTAAAATAGCGATAATCGCACATATTCAACTGTAACAAGGTCAGATTTTATCGCATAACATAGTTACTTCCGACTCATGTCGGATTTTGCCTTTGCAGTTCACCCGAATTGTTCAACGTCTCAAGCATAGAAAAAAGCGAGGTTATTTAATGTTGGATGAACTCAACCCCGATACACGACAGCGACTCGAAAAAGCCGTTATGGAGGTCTTTTCGGAATATGATTTCCATAAAGCCAGTATTCGGGATGTTGCTGAAAAGGCAGGTGTCAGCTTCACCACCATTTACAAACACTTCGGCTCCAAAGAAAAACTGGTTTTTGCCTTCGTTGATATCTGGATGACTAAACTGACCGATCGAATCATAGATCACCTCCAGGGCATCGAGGCTCTCAAAGAAAAGCTGAGAAAAGTATTCTGGCTGCAGCTAGATTATTACGAAAGACACTGCAAATTCGGTAAAATCGTCTTTATGACCATGCCGATGAAAACCTGGATGGAAGATCCGACCTTTCCACAGCCTTCAATGTTTGATCTGTTGATCAATGTTCTCCAGCAGGGGCAGGATCAGGGCATCTTGAATAAAAATGTCCGCGCTGGAATCCTGCTCGACCTGCTCATGGGGTTTGTACAGCGAAGTTTCATCATGTGGATTGACAGAGGACAGACAGGCAGTCTTTCGGGGCAGGCCAACGAAATGTTTGAGATGGTATGGCGGGGGATAACCATCCCTGAGGTACCGGACTCAAAATAAAAGGAAGTTCAGTAAGCACAACTTCTGCGGCACATCTGTATAAAACATCATCAGTCAGACAGAGTGCCGATTATCTGTAAGGGAGGAGTACAGAGAAAAAGCGGGCGATGACAGCGCACGCAGGAAAGAATGTGTAAAACTTCAACTAATGCGGGGATACATTATGAAAACGTATGAGGAGCAATTTAAAAACAGTATTGAGCACCCTGAACAGTTCTGGGAGGAAGCTGCAAAGGGAATAGACTGGTTCAAACCCTGTGATCAGGTTTTGACTCCGGCACCTCAATACCGATGGTTCACCGGTGGAAAAATGAACACCTGTTACAACGCCGTCGACCGCCACGTGAAAAATGGCCGTGGCAACCAGAATGCCATCATCTATGACAGTCCGGTTACCAATACTGTCACCCACATAACCTATAACGAGTTGCTTGAAAAAGTTTCTCGATTTGCTGGTGTTCTTAAAGCACTGGGAGTTGAAAAAGGTGATACGGTTATCATTTATATGCCGATGATCCCCGAAGCTGCGGTTGCAATGCTGGCTTGTTCCAGAATCGGCGCTATTCACTCAGTGGTTTTCGGCGGGTTTGCACCGCATGAGCTTGCAATCCGTATTGATCACGCCCTGCCAAAAGTCATAATCACCGCTTCCGGTGCCATTGAAGGAAAGAAAACTCTCTCATACAAACCGATGGTTGATAAGGCAATCTCTCTTTCTGACCATGAACCCGACAACTGCATTGTTTTCCAAAGAGAATTCATCAAGGCAGAACTTGATCAGGAAGGGGATATCGACTGGGATCAGGCCATGGCTGACGCTGAGGCAGTCGACTGTGTTGAGCTTGAGGCAACAGATCCGCTCTACATCCTTTATACATCAGGCACCACCGGAATGCCCAAAGGCGTCCTTCGCGACCATGGCGGTCATGCAGTTGCCCTGCATTGGACAATGAAAAACATCTACAACATTGACGAGGGCGACGTGTTCTGGGCAGCATCCGATGTCGGCTGGGTTGTCGGCCACTCGTATATTGTCTACGCCCCACTCTTAAAAGGTGCCACCACCATCATTTATGAAGGCAAACCGATCGGAACACCGGATGCAGGAGCTTTCTGGCGTGTCATTTCACAGCACGGGGTAAAATGCCTTTTCACTGCACCGACTGCTTTTAGAGCGATCAAAAAAGAAGATCCGAAAGGTGAATTCTATACCAAATATGATATGTCAGGTTTCGAATGTCTTTATCTTGCCGGCGAGCGCACCGACCCCGACACCTATCACTGGGCAACCAATCTGCTCAATGTTCCGGTAATCGATCACTGGTGGCAGACAGAAACAGCCTGGGCCATCGTTGCGAACTGCCGCGGTATTGAACAGCTGCCGATCAAACCCGGCTCTCCAACAAAATCCGTTCCCGGCTATGATGTACGAATTCTTGACCATGAAGGCAAAGAGGTCGGAGCTAATGTCGAAGGCAACATCGTTGTCAAACTGCCGCTCCCGCCGGGCACTCTTGTGACTCTCTGGAAAAACAAGGAACGATTCAACCAGTCATATATGTCAACCTTCCCAGGATATTATGAAACAAGTGACGGCGGATTCATTGACGAAGATGGTTATGTCTTTGTCATGGGCCGTATGGACGATGTCATCAATGTTGCCGGACACCGTCTTTCCACCGGAGCAATGGAAGAGGTAATCGCAAACCATCCGGACATTGCTGAATGTGCCGTTATCGGAACCGAAGAGAAACTCAAAGGTCAGGTTCCCGTCGGTCTCTATGTACTGAAGGCCGGAGTTGAGCGTGATGAAGAAGAGATAAGACTTGAGCTAGTGAAAATGATGCGTGAGCAAATTGGACCGATAGCCTGTTTCAAGGAGGCCAAGATGGTTAAACGTCTTCCAAAAACACGGTCCGGAAAGATTCTGCGCGGCACGATGCGTTCAATTGCAGGCGGCAAAGCATTCAACATGCCGTCAACAATTGATGACCCGACCATTCTCGATGAAATCAAGGATGCACTACTGGCCATGACACCCAACTGATGCACCACTGGCAGCCTTTCAAACAAGGTCACCTGAAAGGCTGCCATTTTTAAGAGAAAATTTATACGAACAGGGCTTCTAATAAAGCAAAAATATATGGAAAAGATAAACCGGCCATACCGGGTACTCGTTGGCAAACCGGGCCTTGACGGCCATGATCGCGGTGCCAAATTCATCGCAAGAGCACTCCGGGATGAAGGATTCGAAGTGATTTATACCGGCATTCGAAGAACTCCTGATGAAATTGCTGCGGCAGCTATCCAGGAAGACGTTGCGGCCATCGGACTATCATCACTCTCAGGAGCACACCTCAAACTCTTTCCCGAGGTGGTCAAAGCACTTGAGAGAAGAGGCGTTACCGATATACCGGTGATTGGCGGCGGTGTCATCCCTGAGGATGATATTCCAACACTGATTGCAGCAGGTCTGACCGAAATTTTCACTCCCGGCACTCCAGCAGATACTATTATCAATGCTTTTGCCGAGGCCTGCAGAAAACATTTTGCTGCTCAAGGTGACAACCATTAGTACCATCATTGAAAGACTGAAGGATAATGATCCACGGGCCATGGCACGGGCAATCTCGCTGGTCGAGAATAATGATCCGGCAAGCAGAGAAATCCTGGCTTCGCTTGACCGGGAGTCCATTAAAAGTTCTCTGGTACTCGGCATAACCGGCCCGCCAGGAGCTGGCAAGTCAACGCTTACCTCCCAGCTGATCAGCCTGCTGCGTCAACAGAATCAGCGTGTAGGGATTATTGCCATAGACCCTTCCTCACCCATTTCAGGCGGTGCTATTCTAGGTGACAGGGTGCGTATGATGGACCACGCGCTTGATCCGGATGTCGTAGTCAGGTCGATGGCAACCAGAGGCCGACTGGGTGGGTTATGTGCTTCTGCCGGTGCTGCAGTCAGGATTATGGCCAGCTGCGGCTGCCGCTACATCCTCATCGAAACTGTCGGTGTCGGCCAGTCTGAAATGGATATCGTCAGCCTTGCAGATATCACCCTGATGGTATTGGCACCGGGTTTCGGGGATGATATCCAGGCAATGAAGGCGGGGTTGCTTGAAGTAGCGGATATGATTGCAGTCAACAAATCAGACTTGCCGGGTGCTGAAGGACTTTGTCTTGATATGGAGCAGTTGTTCCACCAGCGAAATATGGATGGCAGACAGCATGTGGTCAAGGTCGCGGCCAGTTTGGGACAGGACATAGACAAGCTCCTTGAGGCAATCAGGTCACTTGCCGATCAGCATGACCTGAAAGGTGAAAAAGACCGCCGTCGCCAAATTGCCCTGAAACGGGAAACTCTCGACTGGGCACTTGAGACAATGCGGCCTGAACTGGCAGTAATAATACAGAAGCTCCAGTCAGACCAAGGCTGCGATCCCCGGGTCAATGCTGAAACAGCGATCACCGAATTTATAAAAAAAAATACATAAAACCAGCTATCTCTTTCTACACCATAGAGGAAGATCAGAACCGATGAAAACGGATACACCTTTTACAGACTGGCAGGAAAACGAACTGGCAAAATCGATAAGCCGTTTTCCGGAAAGAAGAGAAAAATTCACCACCCATGGCGGAGCCGAAGTGCAACGCCTTGCTGTCCCGGAAGAAATTGACAACAAGTACCTTACTGAGCTTGGTTTTCCAGGAAAATATCCGTACACAAGAGGTGTTCAGCCGACTATGTACCGCGGCAGACTCTGGACAATGCGCCAATATGCCGGTTTTTCAACCGCTGCCGAGTCAAACAAACGCTATCGCTATCTGCTTGATCAAGGCACCACGGGTCTCTCCGTCGCCTTCGATCTGCCGACCCAGATCGGTTATGACTCTGATGATGCAATATCGAGTGGAGAGGTTGGAAAAGTTGGCGTCGCCATCGATACCATGGCTGATATGGAGACCCTTTTCAGCGAAATTCCACTGGATAAGATTTCCACTTCCATGACAATCAACTCACCGGCCATAGTCCTTTTGGCAATGTACGTGGCTGTGGCCGAGAAGCAGGGTGTATCCGCCGACAAACTTCGCGGCACCATCCAAAATGATGTGCTTAAAGAATACATCGCCAGAGGCACCTATATCTTCCCGCCTCGTCCTTCGTTGCGTCTGATAACCAACATTTTCCAGTGGTGCAGCAGCAATACGCCGAGTTTCAATACCATTTCCATTTCAGGCTACCACATCAGAGAAGCAGGATCGACAGCGGCGCAAGAAGTAGCCTTTACTCTTGCCAACGGCATGACGTATGTTCAGACAGCGCTTGATGCGGGCCTTGAACTCGATGTCTTCGCAAGAAGACTGGCGTTTTTCTTCAACGCACATAACAACCTGCTTGAAGAGGTCGCAAAATTCAGAGCGGCCAGAAGAATGTGGGCGAAAATCATGCAGGACCATTTCGGCGCCACCAACCCGGCCTCAAAAATGCTCCGCTTCCACACCCAGACCGCCGGGGCGTCACTGACCGCCCAGCAGGTCAATAACAACATTGTGCGCGTAACGATTCAGGCACTGGCAGCTGTCCTCGGCGGGACCCAGAGTCTGCACACTAACTCACGCGATGAAGCGTTGTCGTTACCGACTGAAGAATCAGTACGGATCGCACTTCGCACCCAGCAGATCATAGCCCATGAATCTGGCGTTGCAGATACCATAGATCCGTTTGCAGGCTCCTATTATATTGAAGAACTGACAAACAGGATAGAGGCTGAAGCCGAAGACCTGATTGCCAAAATCGAAGACAAAGGCGGCGTCGTTGCCTGTATCGAAGACGGCTTTATCCAGCGTCAGATAGAGAACGCCGCTTACGAATACCAGAAAGATATAGAAAGCAAAGACCGGATCATCGTCGGTGTCAATGAATTCATGATCGAAGAGGACCAGAAGCCTGAACTTCTCAGGGTTAAACCGGAGGTTGAAGAAGCACAGGTAGCAAATCTCAGACGCGTAAAGCAGGAAAGAAACAACGAACTCGTAGCAAAACGTTTAAGCGAGCTCAGACAATGTGCTGGCACCGATCAGAATCTTATGGAGCCGATCCTTGCTGCCGTAAGAAGCTACGCTAGCCTTGGCGAAATCTGTAAAGAACTTCGCTCAGTTTTTGGCGAATACAGAGACTAAACAACATCAAACACGGGGCACAACCATATGCTGAAAAAGATAGACCATCTTGGCATCGCTGTTCACTCTCTTGAACAGGCAAAAGAATTGTATGAGAACATTCTTGGTCTTACATGTGAAAAAGTGGAAGAAATTGCAAGCCAGAAGGTTCGTACCGCCTTCTATTCCATTGGAGACACCCATATCGAACTGCTTGAACCAACCGCCGATGACAGCCCCGTCGCAAAATTTCTCAGCAGCAAAGGGGAAGGTATCCACCACATAGCGTATAAAACCGATGACATTACAAGCCAGCTCGCCAACGCAAAAGAGCAGGGCTGCAAATTAATACATGAAGAACCGATTATAGGTGCGGGCAATAAACTGGTTGCCTTTCTGCATCCTAAATCAACCCACGGTGTCCTTACAGAATTCTGTTCCGAGGAGAAGGCATGAAAACCAGCGAACAACTCGATCATCTTTTAAAAATGCGCGCCGAAGCCCGTATGGGCGGAGGACGGAAACGAATAGATAAACAACACTCTCTGGGCAGAATGACCGCCCGGGAGAGAATTGATCTTCTTCTTGATAACGGGTCTTTTGAAGAATTTGACATGTTCAAAACCCACAGGTGTACCGACTTCAGTATGCAGGAGAAGAAATATCTGGGTGACGGGGTGGTCACCGGATACGGCACCATCGATGGTCGACTGGTCTATGTCTTTGCACAGGATTTCACCGTACTTGGCGGTTCATTATCCGAAACCTTTGCAGAAAAAATCTGCAAGATTATGGACCTTGCCATGAAAAACGGTGCGCCTGTCATCGGTCTCAACGACTCCGGTGGTGCACGTATCCAGGAAGGTATCGAGAGCCTTGCCGGCTACTCGGATATCTTCCTGAGAAACGTTATGGCCTCAGGGGTTATCCCGCAGATCTCTGCGATATTCGGCCCCTGCGCCGGAGGTGCTGTCTACTCCCCTGCCCTTACCGATTTCATCGTCATGGTTCAGGACAACTCCTACATGTTCCTGACCGGACCCAAAGTCGTCAAATCAGTTACCCATGAGGATGTCACCGTTGAAGCCCTGGGCGGTGCAAGCATGCACACTACCAAAAGCGGGGTTACAGATTATGCGGCATCATCGGGGACCGATGCCATCGAATACGTGAAGAAACTGCTCAGTTATCTGCCGCAGAACAACCTTGAGGCACCGCCGATTGTTCCGACCGAAGACTCTCCTGAACGTCACAGTGAGGAACTCAATGCCATCATTCCGGAAAACCCGAATGCAGCATATGATATGAAAGGCGTCATCCTGAGCACTGTAGACGATGGTGATTTTTTTGAAATTAAAGAAAATTTTGCCCCGAACCTGATAGTAGGTTTTGCCCGCTACAATGGTATGAGTGTTGGCATCGTTGCCAACCAGCCGAATTATCTCTCAGGCGTTCTCGATATCGACTCATCTATTAGATTCTGCGACTGTTTCAATATCCCCGTCGTCACATTCGTCGATGTCCCCGGCTTTCTGCCCGGAACAGCACAGGAATACGGCGGTGTTATAAGAAACGGCGCGAAGATGCTCTATGCCTATGCCGAAGCAACGGTACCGAAAGTGACGATCATTACCAGAAAAGCATACGGCGGCGCCTATTGCGTCATGTCTTCCAAGCATCTGCGCGGTGATATCAACTACGCATGGCCGAGTGCCGAAATTGCTGTTATGGGAGCCAAAGGTGCAGTCGAAGTTCTTTATGGCCGGGAAGCGGAAAAAGTCGAAGATAAAGCTGCCTTTCTTGCCGAAAAAGAGCAGGAGTATCAGGATGCAGTGGCAAATCCTTATGTTGCTGCACAGCGCGGCTACATTGATGACATCATCGAGCCCGGTCGAACCCGTTTCCGGATTATCAAAGCTCTCGGTGTTCTAAAGAATAAACGCGACTCAAACCCGATGAAAAAACACGGCAACATTCCTCTGTAAACAAGAGAAAAAAACAAGAGATTACACAAGAGAGAAGACATGTCATTTTCAAACATCGGTTTCAACAACCTCTTCCTGGATGGCTTTAATGCAATTACCTTTTCCCTTCTCGGGATGACACTGGTCTTTGCAGGGCTGATCATCATAGCGCTCTATATCATGGCGCTGCCGAAACTGCTTAACGAAAAAAAGAAGAAAGAGAAGGCGGAACAAGGTGCCTCCTCACTGAGTGAGGAAAATGCAGAGAGTGAAATTCTGCTGGCAATCGCCTGTGCCTATCATCTCGAACGAACATCACTTAGCGGCAATGACAAAATCACCCTGAAACAGGATCTCAGCGAAGAATCCCAATGGCAGGTAAGCGGCAGACTCGAACGTCTTACCGCAAGACAACAACAGTCATCTTGGAGATAGCAGTGAAAAAATATAATCTGACCATTAACGGTAACGCCTATTCTGTAGTTATTGAAGATGCAACTGACAATCATTTAACAGCAGAAGTAAATGGTGTATCCCATACCATCAATATCGAGTCCATAGAAAATCTCGCACTGCTTGCCCTTGAAGCAAAATCACCGGATGAACGAATCCCTGAACCTGCACGGCCATCAAAACGATTCTCTTCCAAAAGTTCTCCCGCAGCAGGCGAAGGAGCCATAACCACTCCTATTCCCGGCCAGATCATGTCTATCCATGTCAGCAAAGGGGAAAAAGTACGTAAAGGGCAGAAGCTGATTATCCTTGAAGCCATGAAACTCGAAAATATTATCTCAGCGACTTCTGACGGTACGGTAAAAGATATTCTCGTGAAAGCAGGTGAAGTCGTGAATCAGGATCAGGCGTTAATTATAGTCAATTAACCCAGCAAAGCTGGATAAGAACCTTGAGAAAGATCATTTTCTGTTCAATATGATCTGTAAGGTACTAAGGAGAAACTGTTGTGGACTTCTTGACATTCTATAATAATTCAGGTTTTGCTCACATCGAGTGGGGTAACCTGATAATGATGGCTGTCGGCATCATTTTTATCTATCTTGCCATCTCCAAAGACTATGAACCCCTTCTGCTGGTACCGATCGGTTTCGGCATAGTGGTTGGAAACATTCCGCCCATAGAGGGTATGCCGCTCTCTGTCTACGCGCAGGGGTCTGTTTTTTACTATATTTATCAGGGGGTCATGAAAGGTATTTACCCGCCGCTGATCTTCCTGGGTATTGGCGCGATGACAGATTTTTCGACAATGCTGTCAAACCCCAAGCTGATTCTACTCGGTGCAGCGGCACAGATTGGCGTTTTTCTAACCTTTATAGGTTCGCTTTTTCTCGGTTTCACACCCGCGCAGTCCGGTGCAATCGGTATTATCGGAGGTGCGGACGGTCCGACAGCCATATTTCTTTCCTCGATGCTTGCACCTGATCTGCTCGGACCGATTGCCATCGCAGCCTATTCATACATGGCCCTGGTTCCGGTTATCCAACCGCCGGTCATGTATCTGCTGACAAGCAAAAAAGAGAGAAGAATCCATATGCCGCCACCAAGACAGGTCTCAAAGAAAGAAAAGATCATCTTCCCGATCGTTGCCTTTCTTATCTGCGCCCTCATCGCACCCGGTTCAATGACGCTTCTCGGCATGCTTTTCTTCGGCAATCTGCTGAAAGAATCAATGGTAACCGATCGTCTTGCCAATACGGCAAGAAATGCAGTAATTGATACGGTCACCATCCTGCTCGGTTTCTCAGTGGGAGCATCAACCCAGGCACAGACCTTTCTTACGCCGCAGTCGGTCTATATTTTTGTGCTCGGTGCCATGTCCTTTGTTATTGCTACCATGGGCGGCGTGCTGTTTGCCAAATTCATGAACCTTTTTCTTAAAAAGAAGATCAATCCGCTGCTTGGCGCCGCCGGTGTTTCTGCCGTACCAGACTCTGCCAGGGTCGTGCATCAGATCGGCTTGAAGGAAGACCCGTCAAACTACCTGCTCATGCATGCCATGGCACCAAACGTTGCAGGTGTTATCGGCTCTGCCATCGCCGCCGGTGTCCTCTGGTCTGCTCTGGGTAATTTTTAAGCAATCCTCACTTTGCACCTGAAATGGTCTCAATGCCGGGCCATTTCAGGTGTGATACATCCTCTTTGTCTTACCATTTCATTTTCAATACTTTCATCCTTCCCGATGAGACTTGCCTGATAAAGTGTGAATCCCTATAGTTTTTCCTACAAGATATCAGAATAAGGAAAAATTATGAGCAACCATACAGAAAAACTCTCGGAACATCTTATTACAGCAGAGCCCTTTTATCTTGAACAGCACAATGAACTCGAAATAGCACTGGCAGCAACAAGCCATAAGCTGCCCCTGCTGCTCAAAGGCCCAACAGGTTGCGGTAAAACGAGGTTCATGCAGTATCTGGCCTGGCGACTGAAAAGACCGCTCATCACAGTATCTTGCCACGATGATCTCTCTACTGCAGATCTCATCGGCAGATTTCTGATTAAAGGCAATGATGCGGTTTGGGTTGACGGGCCGCTCACCATGGCCGTCAAAGCAGGGGCAATCTGTTATCTTGATGAAATTGTCGAAGCGAGAAAGGATACCACCGTGGTTATTCACCCGCTTGCCGACGACAGACGCGAACTCCCCATTGAAAAGCTGGGTGTGCTCTATTCAGCTGCAGATGAATTCATGCTGGCTGTCTCGTATAATCCAGGCTACCAGTCTGTCATAAAAGATTTAAAACCGTCTACCCGCCAGCGCTTCGTCTCCCTCACTTTTAATTATCCTGAAAGCCGACTTGAAACAAAAATTGTAGCGAAAGAAGCAGGAATTGATGAGGCTCTCGCGGCTCAGCTTGTCCACCTCGGGCACATGACAAGGGGGTTGAAGGAATCCGGTCTGCCCGAAGGTGCATCAACACGACTGCTTGTGCAGGCCGGGATGCTGACAAAAACCGGAATCAGCACTATCGATGCATGCAGGGCAGGCATCACAGAAAGTCTGACAGACGACCCTGAACTGCTTCTTGCCCTTGAGGAGATGATTCTGTCGATCTTCTAACAGCTATGAACACCAAAACGCTGACCGAACTGTTTTATGATGCCGTCTCCCCTTCTGTTCCCAACGAATGGGAGGTTGAAGAACTCCTCCATCCACTCAGAAAACTTGATGACGACCTTGTCCATCAGCTTTTCTCACATATCGACTCAATCTGGCCTATCAGCCATACACTCTGCTTCAGATATATTGAATACACCTCCTCCCAGTTTGAAATCATCGGCTCCGCAATGCTTGCAGAATGGGTACGCTGGCTTCTCTCGCAATATGAGGAAGGCGGTTTGCGAAAGGCAGAGGAATTCATGTCAGATGCGCAGAACAACTTTATCAAGCGGTTCCATTCATCATCGCAGGTATCACTTGCTGATATCAGCCCTATCATGACGAGCTTCATTACCGGAGTGGCAGGTCATCCCCTGCGTCTTGAAGCAGCCAAAGAGGTCTGGACAGATACTGAAACGATTTTTCTTCCGCCTGTGATTGACATCTTTGATGATAAAGAGGTCAACCTGATGATATACAAACTTCTTATCTCACTGCAATGGAGTCTTATCTCGCTTAAAAGTCATCAGTTTCTGCAGACAGCACACCCTGCAAACTATCGGGACAGCAACTATCCGGCAAAGCTCTATCTCCTGATTAAAGGCTTATTACATATTCAGCAGAAACTGCCGGGCTTATGGAAACGCATACAACCTGTGTTATCATTCCGGTTGGCAGCTGAAGCAGAGGCAGCTGATTATCACTCTATCAACATAAGAGAGCTCGTTTCGTTTATAGAACACAATCTGCAGCCTGTGGAAAACGGGATATTCAATGAACTTTCAAAAGAGACCGAACTTAATCTCACAAACTATCGTCAATTCAAGAAAAGTCCTGGTCAAAAGCATTCGCCGGCCACATCAGGCCTCTTCACCCTTCTTCTCGGTGAATACCACCTGCAGAAAACTGAAGCCAAAATCATGGAACGAAGGACAGAGAACAAAAAGCTTTTCATCATGCTCCTGCATAAAGCGCTGGCGCCAACTGGGCCTGCCGACACAAAAAATGTACCAGACAGAAAGTTTTCAAACGAAAAGACAGACAGTCTGGCCATGCTCCAGGACACGATTAAAAAAGCTGTCCAAGAGAAGAAACCAAGAGAGCTTATTCAATTTGACAATGCCAATGTCATCCTGCCTGCCGATCTTCTTGACCTGGCTTCAACAATTATCAATGATCTCGGCACGATTCCTGACGGTTATGTCCAGGCCGCTGTCGGTATGACCGGACAGGGGCGGATGGAAGGGGCATCAGCCCCGCCTGAAGATGCTTCAGAAAAGCTCTCTTCCGGCACTTTTATATATGATGAATGGGATTGCCGGAGAGGCGGCTATCGCAAGGACTGGTGCACAATCATCGAAGAAAATCTTGTACTCAATAAAAGCAACTTCACCGCTCTGACGCTTCATAAATATACAGGCCTGCGAAGAAGGCTCAGAAGACAATTTGAGATGATGCGAACGGACCACCGGTTCATCGGCCGTCAACGTGACGGGGATGATCTTGACCTTGATGCCATTATTGATGCTATAGGTGACAAAAAGGCAGGGAAATCGCCAAGTGAAAGGCTGTTTACCCGCCTGCTGCGCAACAAGAGAAACATTACCGCTATTTTTCTGGTCGACATGTCCAACTCAACAGCAGGCTGGGTTGGAACGATGATCAAGGAATCGCTGGTTCTTCTTTGTGAGTCAATGGAAATACTCGGTGATCAGTATGGTATTTATGGATTTTCAGGCATGCGCAGGTCACGCTGCAAACTCTATCCGGTAAAACAGCTTGATGAATCCTTTTCCGAATCTGTCCAGCAGAAGATTGCTGCCATCGGCCCGAAAGATTACACCAGAATGGCACCTCCTATTCGTCATTTGACGAACCTGCTTGCTAAAAGCGATGCCAAAACCCGGCTTCTCATCAGCCTTTCTGACGGAAAACCCGAAGATTATGACGGCTATTTCGGCCAATACGCCATCGAGGACACCAGAAAAGCTCTCATGGAAGCACGTGGTAAAGGGATAAAATCGTTCTGTTTTACCATCGACAAGCAGGCACACGATTATCTTGAACACATGTACGGCAGAGGAAACTATACCTTCATCAACAATATCGAAAAGCTGCCGTCAAGAATCCCTCAAATCTACCGAACCCTGACAGCATAGGAAGAAACTGACTTCAAAGAGGAAAGATCACGATTCCTCTCTGAAGTTTCAAACGATCAGTTCTTACTGAAATAGTTCGGCTCGTTTTCTGCCTTCCATTTGATATTGCACCCCATGCTTGGCCGCTGTTCGTCAACAATACCCTGGCCATTCACAAGATTTGATATTGCCAGATCCATATCTTCACCGGTAATCGGCTCTGTTGATTTCGGCCTGGCGGAATCATATTGTCCACGATAAACCAGCCTTTTGAACGAATCATACAGGAAAAAATCAGGCGTACAGGCGGCCTTGTATGCTCTTGCTACCGCCTGCGTATCGTCAACGAGATACGGGAAGGAAAAATCCATCCGCTCGGCAAGTTCTGCCATTTTAGCAGGACTGTCATCAGGATATTCCTTAAAATCATTGGAATTAATTGCAACAACCTCAATGCCCTTCTGCTGATAATATCGAATTGAGTCAACAAGCTTCTCAAGGATATGCTTAACATAGGGGCAGTGATTACACATAAAAACAACCAGCAGCCCTTTATCAATCTTCTTCTCTCGTAAAGAATAGATTTCACCAGCAGTATCCTGGAGGGCAAATTCAGGGGCCAGCGTACCGATTTCCTGCATGGTTGAAGGTGTGAGTACCATAACAATCCTCCCTTTGCGGGTAAATGATGAAGTTTACAAGAATCACCGACTGCGGAAACCGGCAGAACTCAAACCGTGCAGCCGACTCTCAAAACATGTATTCACTTATGGAAAGGGATCAAGCAAAAGAACGAATCATTTTTTTTCTTCAGTTTCTCACTCTATTTTTTCACTTTATCAGCAGGAATTGACAGTATCAGCGGAATCCCAAGCAGCCCGAACACCCCGCAAGCGACATATGTATCAGCCAGCCCGAAAACATCAGCTACTGCCCCGACAATAACGACTACTGCGGAACGTGCAAGAAAGCTCATCATCATAAATATTCCATTGGCAGCCGATGATCCGTCTTCAGAATGTTCCTGGACCATGGCCAGCATAACAGGCGTGGTTGAGAGCAGGAAAAAGCCTGTGATCAGTAGAAAAACATATTGCAGCGCCCCCTGAACAAAACAGAACAGCAGTAAGGATACAGGTGCAGCCACCAGACACACCAATAACAGCCGCCTGCGTCCGAATTTATCACTTAATGATCCAACAGCAAGAATGCCGGCAACGCCTGCACCCTCAAACAGGGCCAGAGCAATTCCTGAAAGCCAGACATTTCCGCTGCTTTGCAGAATGAATAAGGGTAAAAATGCCGTCAGACAAGCATGCATAAAACCTCGTACAATCAGGATACCGCTCAGCGGCAGAAGGATATGTTTCAACGATTTCACTGTTTCTCTGATCGAAATCGTCTCTTTCGGTTTCATCGCTACCGGCATATCCTTGAACTTGAAAAACATCACCAGTGAGATAAAAATACCGACAATCATTACCGGATAATATCCGTCAAACCCCAGCATGGAAACCACCCCGATAATTGCTACAGGCCCTGCTGTCCTGGCTAATTCTCCTCCGGTCATATAAAAGCTCATGCCGCGTCCGGTTTTTCCGCCTGAGAGTTTATAGATCATCACAGGTGCTGGAACATGAAAAAGCGAAGCACTTATTCCCGCAAAAAACATCAGCAGCATCAACACACCGTAATTGGGAGCAACACCGAGCAGCGACATAGGAATTGCAGTAGCCATAGGGGCGAAGATAATAAAATATCGCACACTCATCCTGTCAGCCAGTTTGCCGATATAGGGGTTTATCAGGGCCGGGATCTGCATTGCTGTGGTGAGAAAACCCGCCTGAGCCAGGGTGAGGCCGAATTTTTCTATGATAAACGGCAGCAGTGGTGCAAGAAATGCTGAATAAATGTCATGAACAAAATGACAAAAGGAGAGCAGCAGAACCTTGGTTGTATCAAAAGAGATTGAGGAGTGATCTTTCTGCATGAACATTCTTGTATCTATTGTGGGGGTGAGATGAGGCCATTTCCCCTGACAATCAGGATGGGCTGGTGTATAGTGATGGTCGACTCCGGTCATTTACTCAACCGTGAATGAATCTATTCATGCTTTTATTAACATAACCGAGAGGATAGCACATGGATATTCTTGCACTTGGTACTACACTTATTAAAGAGAGATTCGGTCTTGATCTCGACCCAGCCACCATTGGTTCCGCACTCCAGTCACTCCTTGGCGGAGCCGGAGGACAGATCGATCTTCAGGAACTTATCGGCAAGGTCATGTCAAGCGGCAGTCTCAGCAGCATCGTCGGCACCTGGCTTGGCGGCGGTGAAAATGCACCAATCAATGTTGAACAGATACTGGATATTTTCGGTCAGGATAAAATCGGCGCCTTCGCCTCCAAACTTGATATTGGCCAGCAGACAGCAGCAGAAGGTTTAACAGATGTCATCCCGAAGCTGATTGATCAGTTCAGCGGAGGATCAAACGGCATGGACAGCGGTGACGCCCTTGCCGGGATGATGGATATGGCAAAGAAATTCTTCTAGGCTTCAACGAAAAAGAGCCTTTCCATGCAAAGCTGGAAAGGCTCTTGGTGACAGAATATCAGGTTCTATTCTTACAGTTCTTCCATTCTGACAAATTTCAGTGCATGGGTCGTGCACTTGGTAACACAGGCGGGTTTCAGCCCTGTATCAACTCTGTCCATACAGTAGTCGCATTTTACCGCTTTCTTGGTTTCAGGGTTGAACTGCGGAATTGTCCAAGGGCACGATCCTGCACAGGCCATACAGCCGATGCATTTTTCCTGATCAATAAAGACGATACCGTCTTCACGCTTACTTATCGCATTTGTCGGGCAGATATGCATGCAGAAAGGATCTTCACAGTGATAGCATGAACGGAACTTGAATTCTGTCTTTGCCACCGATTTGACGGTTACCATGGCAGAGTGATCAATTTCACAAAGATAGGGGCCAACCGGCAGGTTCTTGTTTGCCTTGCAATGAACCTCACAGGCATGGCAGCCTATACAGCGTTTTCCGTTGAGGTAGATCATATATTTGTTCATAATTCGACCCTCCTCTGAGGATTTTTCACGCTTTTCACCACGGTAACAAAGGACTGACAGAGGTTAATGCCGCCACCTGCCTTATCCCAGTCATTGAGCTTGCCAACCATCAGTTTCTGATCACTGATGCCTGAATTAAAGGTCCTGGTCTGGAGGGGAATTTCCTTGCCGAAACCGTGCAGCGTGTAGACGGCTTCCGGGTGGATATAATCAACAACGTTAGCAGGTACTGTTCCGGAATAACTTTCATCCTCTGAAATGACATCAACCAGATCACCGTGAGAAATACCAAGCCTCTCAGCAGCCTTGGTATTAATCCACAAGGTATTGCGCGGCACCAGCTCGTTGAGCAGCGGGTTGTTGGTGGTATGACCATGGGCGTGAACCGCAGAGCGGCCGTAAACCAGCCTGAACATGCCCCTTGGCGGCTGAATCGGCGACTGATACTCTTTCAGCGACGGCAAACCGGCACAGGTCAGCTTCTCTGAAATAATTTCAACCTTACCTGACGGAGTTTTAAACCGGTCATCGAGATTTTCCGGGTCAAACATTACCGGGGAATCGGCAAGCTCGATAAAGCCTTTTTCATCAAAATCTTCAATCGTGTATCCGGTCGGCTCAAGCTGCCACTGCCAGTACTCTTCCATGGTGTTGTACGGGAAATAATCCTCCATACCCAGCCTGTCTGCCAACCCTTTAAAAATTTCCCAGGAAGCCTTGGTATCATTCTCCGCTTCAAGCGCCTTTCTCCTGACAGCAAATCTCGGCTTCGGTCCTTTCTGGGTGATAATGATGCTGTCACGCTCAAGGAAGGTACATTCAGGCAGTATTACATCAGAATACCAGCCGAATTCACTGTAATGCGTATCAATGGAAACCAGCAGCTCCAGATGGTCAAAATACTCCATCTGCTTTCTCGGGTCAGGCAGGCAGGAGAACGGATCATGGCGCATGGCAATCCATGCCTTCAGCGGGTAAGGATCGGCCGTTTCCATGGTTTCGAAAAAGAGATGGGCAAGTCCTGGTCCTTTATCGAAATGAGGATACTTCCAGCCGACTCCGTCAGCGCGTTTGATATCCGGTTTAGGGATATTAATATTTCTCAATCCTTTATGGCCGCAATCACCAGGGCCTTTAGGAATAATGAGACCACCTTTCTGCTCGATATTACCCATCAGGATATTGAGAATATGCAGGGCACGGCTGGCGTAGAAAGAATCTCCGTAACGGGAAAGGTTCCAGCCGGGATGAAAGATAACTTTGGGCATTTCTTCAGCAATCTCGTCTACGAAGTTCTTGATCGCTTTTTCTCTGACACCGCATTCCTTTGCCGCCCAGGCAGCAGTATACGGCTCGATGAACCTGCAGAGATCCTCAAAACCGCTGACATATTTCTCTATAAATTTTTTATCATACACTTCACGCTTGATGATTTCGTGAATCATACCGAGGGCAAGGGCATAGTCTGTACCTGGACGGACCTGCATGAAGCGGGTAGCCTTTAAACCGGTGATAGTCTGGCGCACGTCAACATAGGTGAGATGGCCGCCGTTATCAAGCATATCCAGGGTCTGCAGGTTTTCCGCAATGCGCAGCGAGGAAAACATGTTGCGACCAAACAGGATCAGGTGTTTGGCGTTTTTGATATCGTAGGCAAAATCCTTTCTGCCTACACCGTTGATCGACAAACTTGCATGATGAGTATTCCTGCCGCAGGTCACATCGTGGTTGGTATAATTCGGTGAACCGAAGGCGTGGATAAAAGATTTATACATATCCTGCCACGGACCACCGCGTGAACTGAGCACGACCGACTCAGGCCCGTGCTCGGCCTTGATCTTCTTCAGTTTATCCGCAATATAATCAAGAGCGGTGGGCCAGCTAACCTTCTTCCATTTACCAGAGCCCCTGCTTCCATCGCGGAGCAGCGGCTGCTGTGGTCTTTCACGATCAGCAACAAGCGCTGCGGCGGCTGCCCCTTTTGCACACAAAGCTCCTTTCAGAAGGTGCTGATTACCTTCAATCCAGGTTGCCTTATTATCTTCAACCTCTACTCTGATCGGGCACCTTACAGTACACATGCCGCAGATGGAATAGACAGATTTTTTCATTAATTCTCCTCCACAATTGAGGTGTTGTTTTTTCCAGCATTGGTTGCAGACTGCCCGACTGAAGATGTCGATTTCTTACTTTTCAGCATCCAGCCTGCAATGAGGATAATGATATTGATGCCCAGCACCGAACAGATAAACCAGAAGACTGACCCGACCAGAACAGGATTCTCTGTGCCAAAACGAAAAATATATTCTCGTCCGAAATCTCTCAGCAAACGGTCGGCCCTGTAATATTCATTCACATATGCGCCCATCAGTGCTATCGGCAGCATAAATGTTACAAGACTTAAGAGCAGGCCTTCAAGAAAATAGTCGTAATAAACACGGTTAAGCCTTGCCTGATCGATATTTTTCGCCAGCATTTTGCCTTTTTCACGATCAGGATGATTCATGGCCTCTTCCCGAACCGACATCCAGTGCCTGAACTCTTTCTCGAGATTTTCCAGCCGCTTTGTTCGGATAACACGTTTCAGCAGCTTGGTTATCGCGACGGTAATCAGGGCTATCAGCAAGATAACAACCACAGGCCCCAGCACATTGAGCGGACTGAACAGCTTATCGAGACCGGCGGCACCCGTCTGGATGCCGCCGTAAATCATCTCCCATATTTTATCCAGTAATTCTTCCATGGACATCAATCAGTTCCTAGTTTTAAATCCAGTACTCAATTTTGAGGAATCTGAAGAACAGGAAGAACAGGGTAAAAGCAAGGACAACTTTCAAGGTCATCTCGCTGAACAGCTTCTGGAAGCGACTACCAAGCATACCACCAACGAAACCACCGATGATGATAGCAATAGCAAGAGTCATATCCGGAAGATAACCGTTCAGGACATAACCGATGAAAGAACCGATACTGGAGAAGCAGGTACCGATAA
This sequence comes from Desulfobulbaceae bacterium, assembly GCA_003249645.1. GTDB lineage: Bacteria > Desulfobacterota > Desulfobulbia > Desulfobulbales > Desulfocapsaceae > SZUA-575. The sequence continues at coordinate 37,463 of QKIH01000072.1, forward strand.
GGGAAATAGGTACTGCAACATACATTGGCAGTGCCGCAATACTGGTCATCATCGGTACAAGAAGGAATCCGCCGCCGATACCGAAAGAACGGGAAACAACACCGACCAGAAGACCGAGGAACATGAAAAGGGTCGGATTGATACGGAACTCCTCGCCCCAGAACTTGAATCGGTAATCGAAAAATCCGGTTTTAACCGGTTCGATAGAACCCATTTCTACAGAACCGCCCTCTTTCTTCGCTTTAGCAACGGCAGCATTGAATTTCTGGGTCATAGCCTTGATATTTTTCCGTTTGTCCATTGCCTTCGGTGTCATTTCCATCAGGGTCTTGATGCCCATAAGTACAACAAGAAGAGCAAGCCACTCTTTGTAAGCTGCCATGGAAAGATGCTGGGTGACGTATTTGCCCAACCAGACAGAACCGATGAAAATACCGGCACCGAAAGAAAGACCGACCGGCCATGCAACACGGCGTTCAACTACGGCAAAACGGTAGAAACTGCCAAGCGGGGAGAAAAGAGTAAGAGCGATGTTTGACGGACGAAGTACGTTGGCGGCATTGATACCAACCGGCCCCGCAGTCTGAACGATCAGTGCCTGGAATGCACTCATCAGAAGGCCGCCTGCTGCACCGATCATGGAAAAGTAGGTTCCAACAACAATTGCACCGATAACAACAATGATCGGATTCATATAACGGAAACCTTTATTCATCCAGAATCCGTTTTTCAGGATAGTGAACTCACCGGATTTGTCACCGTTTACATAGACGTCAAATTTGGTGTCCGGCGGGGTGTGTCTGAAAGAAGTGTAAGAAGCGGTAAATTCACCGGTTGCCTTATCGAGTTTGATTGAGGTTCCCTTGTCCCAGTAGTTGCCTGTAGACTCGTCACCAATTACACTCCTTGCAAAAATAACAACCTGGCCGCGCTTGTTTCCTTCTTTTACAACGGTATCAATACCATAGGATTTCTCATGGGCAAACTTGAAGAAGTTCCATTCTTCGGCATTTTCAATCGGTCCAAGCATTCCTTTCACCTTCTCATCAAGGCTGTTGTAGTCACCATTGAGCTTGAACATAGAGGTTGTATAGATACCTCCCATAAAAGACGGCCCACCGAATTTTTTTGGCGTATCCTTACCAAAGGCGGCACGATTGGTGGTAAGCATGTAATACAGAGGTGGTATGGCTGTATCAATACTATAGCCGAATTCTTCAGCATTTTTCTTGAGGGTTTTCGTTTCATTAATACCGGTAGTATCTGATGATTTAAACTCATCCTTCATTGCTACGGCAATGTACAGATCTTCACCAGGTGTAATTTTACCGGTAATTGTTACTACATCCCCAGCCTTATACTCTCGAGCTGAAATCTTTGTTTCAGCAAAGCATGTAGATTGCAGAGCGAGGAGCAGAATCAACGCTGCCATAACACCAGTCGATTTCACTATTCCTTTCACTTTTCTCTCCTTCGTTTGATTTATAGTTTTCGAAGCCTCAAGAGCCCCGTTTAATCATTTTCAGAATCCTGCGGAACAACACTTAGTTCTGCAGCACCCCGGCAACTTTATTTTCAAGTTCGTCCTTATCAATGGGTTTAATGCAGTATTCATCCGCACCGAATTCCAGCGCTTCCCTTGCGGTCTCTATGGTAGGATAACCGGTCAGCATGATGACCTTGAGCAGAGGCCTGATTCTTTTCATTTCGGCAAGAACTTCTATGCCGCTCATCTTCTTGAGCTTGATATCAAGAATAGCCAAGTCCACATCGTTGTCCGCAACAAACAGAATAGCCTCTTCCTCTTCCGTAAAGATGTTTACCTCATGACCTTTTCGGGACAGAATCTTCTTTGCCAGAACACAGGCATCATATACGTCATCTAAAACTACTATTTCAGCCATTGTCGTTTTCCTGAGTTGCACCGCCATGATGGATGGGCAGTTTTATGTGCATTGCAGTACCTGGATATTCCATATCCTCTCGACCCTTAATCGGGCTTTCCACGGTGATGGAGCCATGGTGATCTTCTATAATTCCATAACTGACTGACAGGCCGAGCCCGGTGCCCTTGCCAACAGCCTTAGTGGTAAAAAACGGGTCAAAGATCTTATGTTTATCAGACTGACTGACACCTGTACCCTGATCGATTACGGAAACGGTTATATCCTGGTCTTCTTTATTGAACCGAGTCCGTACCGTTAGCGTTCCGCCTTCATCCTCCATGGCATGCTGGGCATTGTTGATGAGATTGACAAAGACCTGCCGCAGTTTTTCATCATCGCCGGAAATCGGCGGCAGATTCTCTTCAAACTCTTTCCTGACTGTGATGTGATCGAGGTGGAGACTGTGCATGGTGATGGAAAGCACCTCGCCGAGAAGAGCATGCAAATCTATTTCACCGTGAGGCGTTCCGGTTTGTCTGGAATATTTGAGCAGATCAGCAACGATTTTCCGACAGGTCTTGCTCTGCCTTTCCATAACTTCAAGGTTTTCATACTCTTCACTGTCCGGTGAAAAATCTTCTTTCATCAGTTGTGAGTAGCCAAGAATAATGCCAAGCGGCGTGTTGATCTCGTGGGCAATGCCGGCTGCCATATTACCGACCGACGCCATTTTCTCAGCGCTGATCATCTGTGCCGTCATCGCCTTTAAGCGGGTCAGGTCTTTGGCAATTCCTTCGCAGCCAGCATAAGTCTGATCTTTGTCAAATATTGCTGAGGCAGACAACAGCACATAAACAATTGAGCCATCCTGCTTAATGAATTCTGCCTCAAAATCTTCAACATATCGTTGCTTCCTGAGCTTTTCATAAAAGTCCTTCAGGACTTCGGCATCTTCAAAGAGCATATTTAAACTCAATTTGCCTGCGTTAAACTCGGTATAATCAAGCATCGACAGGCCGGCATCGTTGATATCGACAATAGTCCCCTGCTGATCGCAGAAGAACACCATATCTTTTGAGTTATGGAAAAAATTTCTGAATTTTTTCTCTGACTGGGCCAGATCCTGAGTGCGTTCATCGACGATCTCTTCAAGATGCAGATTCATCTGTTTAAGAACATTGCCCGCCTCTTCAAGATTTGCATTAGCGCTTTTCAGACTCGCCGCTTTCTCTTCAATCGCCCGATATCCTTCAATTCCCTTATGGTAGAAAATTGTAACCGCTGACAGAGAAATCATCAGCAAGGTGTTGATGCCGCCGGAATACGGTGAGAGAAAGCTCCATACTGCCGCCTGATCACTGATGAGCAGAGCCTGTTTCACCATGTGCCCCGTTGCACGGGAAATTGAGAAAACCACCAGGGCAAAACAGAAGTAATGGAGGAATCCCCAAAGAAAGTTCTTCGGTTCCCGCCTGGTCAGGAGATAGGTGAGTCTGAAACAGAGGAATGAAAAGATAATGATAAGCTGTGAGCCGACAATATCGATTATAACGGAGGGAAGCAGAGGTAAGGCGTTCATTTTTCACCCCGCAAGGAGTCTTCATAAAATGAACGAAGACTCATATAGAGAAAAAACAAGGCCGGCACCATCAGCAGATGTTCAAACTTGGCAACATAATAGACCATTTTTACGGTGGTCATCGGCAGCATCATTTTTCTCATCAGGTAATCATCGACAGTAATGATATCATCCGGACTAAGCTGCTGTTCCGCAGCGTGACCGATGAATGTCAGCAGATTCCAGAAGATTGTCATCACGCAGAAAATACGGAGATATCGCCACCCTTTGCTTTTAAAGCCGGATCGTTTTGTGTCCCAATAGAGGTACCCCAGGGCAAAAATGTAAAAAATATGGGCCAACTGATGAACACACAAACCCTCTGGTTCGCTGTGGGTCTGCAAAGCAAATGCATTCCCGGGAACCAGAAGGATCAGGCCAATCAGAGCTATTGGAAATATGTATGTTCTCTGTCCGAGTCTCTTCATATGAACACCACATAGTGGTGCATTTTTTTTCATGCAGGAGGGAATTTCCAATAACATTGGATAACCTCCTGTAATTCCGTTTCTTTATTAGCTATGAAGACCAAATCCGCAACAACCTGTGCTGCATTACAACATTGTAATGTGCATATGCCGTGCCAAAGCACACAAAAGCACATAACAAAAACATTCAAAACAATTACGGATAGATAATGAGATAATCAGGAAAAGACGGGGGAATAATGGCAGAAGAAAGGTGCAACAAAAAAGATGCAGTGCATTATTTTTAATGCACCTGAAGAGTTGATGACAAACTATTGTTCTCTGAAGCCTTCAGCACCAACCTTATACTTTCTCATGAGACGCTGAAAGCCCTGCCTGTCAATGCCGCTATCACGGGCAGCCGCAGAGATGTTGCCCTGTTTTTTTTCAAGGGCGTCCAAAAGGTAGGCCCGGGTAAACCGCTGCAGGGTTTTTTCTTTCGCTGTTTTATAATCATCGGCAAAGAAATAGTCGATTTTGGCCGTTGCAGGAGCGGTGTAGTCAACACGCTTTTTCTCGAGATCGAGATCTTTCGGCTCAATCCGCTCAGTGTCACATAAAAATGTTGCCCGGTTGATGGTGTTTTTCAACTGCCTCACATTGCCTTTCCAGGTACAGGCCAATAGATGCTGCAGTGATTCAGTAGAAAATTCCAGATTCTCACGACCATATTCGTTCTTGAACTCCTGGAGAAAATGATGCGCGAGAACAAGAATATCATCACCAAGCTCGTTTAAGCCCGGCAGGTGTATAGGCATTACATTCAGGCGGTAAAACAGATCCTCCCTGAACTCACCTTTTGCCATTTTTTCTTCTAGATTCTGGTTTGTTGATGCAAGCACCCGAACATCAACCTTTATGGTAGCTGTCTGACCAAGCGGCTGGATTTCTTTCTCCTGCAGAACCCGCAGAAGCTTTGTCTGAACCGAGACAGGAATATCTGCAATTTCATCAAGCAGAATCGTCGAGCCGTCCGCTTTGAGAAAAAGACCGTCCTTATCACTGTCAGCTCCGGTGAAAGCCCCTTTCACATAACCAAAAAGTTCAGATTCAAGGATATGCTCCGGTACGGCCGGACAGTTGATGGTGATCATTCTTTTATCTCCACGATCGCTCAACTGGTGGATAGTCCGGGCAGCGACCTCTTTGCCGGTCCCGGACTCGCCACGAATAAGCACCGTTGCATTAGTTGCGGCAACGCGAGTGATAAGCTCAATGGTTTCTCGCATTTTTGGAGAGCGACCTATGAAACCGGTATTCTGAACGGGTGCTGACAACTGCTGCTGCAGTTTCCTGTTCTCTCTGATCAGTTTAGTCCGTTCAAGAGCCCGCTGAATCGACCCAATGATTTTCTCGTTATCAAACGGTTTTTCATGAAAATCATAGGCCCCGTCTTTCAACGCTTTAACCGCCATTTCGATGGTACCATAACCGGTCATGATAATCGGGGTGATCGTGGCATCCATGTCTCTGATCCGTGCTAATAGCTCAAGACCATCCATATCTTCCATCATAATGTCGCTGACCACGACAGAAGGCTGCCAGTGCTGAATTTTCTCCAGTGCTGCCTCGGCCGAATCAGCCAACTCGACCAGGCAGGCGCATTTTTTCAACACAACCTTCTGCAGCATGGTAAGGAAAGCCAGGTCATCATCGACTATAAGTACCCGTCGGTCTGTGCTTTTATCGATATCCATAAACGTTATGATAGTTTTATCGTTTGACAGCAGCCATAAGATGAAAATATGTCTGAATAAACTTACCAGACACCGTATCAATCAGGGAAGAATAAATGCCAGGTTCCTCAGGGAACTGACCGGCCAGAGCAAGAAAAGCTTCATTGGACAATCTGGCCAGCCGCCCGAGCATATCATCCATAAAATCTTTAGACAGCGGAACCCCGCCATTTGATCTGCATCGTATAGGTCTTTTTTCAAATAGAATACATGATCCGTTCACAGAAAGCGGACAGGTCAGTTTTGCACGGATATGAATTTCACGCATACCTACCGGATAGGAAAGATCAAGACATTGCAGCGACTCTTTTAACTGCTCGCGACATGCAAGGGCCCTCTCTATAGCCTCACTGCGCTGTTTTGAAGTCAGTTCAGCATTGACGCTCTCATTGATGGCAAGAGCCTCGATAAGCGGAATATAAAATGTGGTATGACAACAGCATTCCGAACGTTTTCCGCAATATTCCTTTACACCCACCCGCTTCATCTCCTCATCAACCAAGTTAGCCAGCACGGTGTACTCCTGATAGAAACCGGTCATATCATCATAGCGGATGTGCTCGACTGTTGGCGGCCTGATTGAAAATTCCCCCTGCAGTTTTTTGAATTTTTTCAAAGTCTTCCACTGACGATAACTGGCCGGCTGCGCCATGGAATGGGCAAGCTCTTTTTGGGTTTTCTTTAAATCAAGGCCCCTCCTCAACAGATAGGCCGAGGTAAAGGTGCCGGTTCTTCCCTGACCGAACCTGCAGTGAACCAGAACCTTTTTTTTGAGATAGAGCATCTCGTCAAGCCAGAATAAAGCTTTATCAAGCTCATCGATATCGGGCGCATACTCATCGTAGGTCGGCAGGTAGTAGACCTCAAATCCTGCCTCTTCTTCAAGGGTATGCAGATCACTGAACTCATGACAGAGGTTGACGATACCCTTTACTCCGGCAGCTTTGATATCATTAAACTCTTCGAAGGACATCGGTGCTCTGCCAACGCCTAGAAAAGATGTAATCCAGTTGATTTCGTACGCCATCTTGCCCGTCAGTTCCCCTCTTCCCAGCGGAAGAATTCGTTTAATTGCTCTGCAATAGACGATTCATCCTTCAAGACCATATCCATGAGTTTTGTTGTGCCAAGCATCCGCCCCAGAGTGAAAAGCCTTTTTTCCATTTCTTCCCGCGGAAGATTTTCCATTCTGGCATCCAAAAGATCAGTTTTTGTCTGCACCAGAAAACCGATTTTTCGCAGGATTTCTTCAATAAATTTGAGCCGCAGCCAACGTCCTTCAATAGTCCCTCCGCCACCGGCAAAACGAAGAGAGCAATAATTCTGAGCAGGATTTTCACCACATAAACAATCTACCAGAGTAAAATGATAGCCGAACTTGATGTTTAAGTTCATATACTCTTCCCCGCAGATTGCATAGCTGGCCGAGTCGGCATCGTTCTTAAAGGCAAAGCCGTCTGTCATCGCTGCGTTGTCATACTCTTTCCAGTTATAATACTGACGATTCCCCCAGACGATACTCCGATGACTAAGTCCTTTCCAGAGTGCCTTAAAGGGTATGCAGTTAATTGAAGAGACGTCAACTGTTTCATCGCCCGCTTTGCTCTCTTCTTTTCTGCTTTTATCCACATTGATGGCATAAAGCTCAAACGGCAGATCTGTAATCAGCTTTTTCTTATAGCCGTGACGGCTGCCTGATTTGCCGATATTAAACATCGCCTGCACCCCTTTCTCGTGGCTGTAACGGACGATATCGTGAATCGATCTGCAGGCACCTGGAACAAAAGCCTTGCTCTCCGGATCAAGTACAGTGAGAGGGGCGACAAACTCAAGAACAGATTGCAAACGCCTGTAATAAGGAAGCTGAATACGGGTCACGACATTTTTATCAACGGCCCGTTTCAAAGCCTCATCTATACCATCGTAAACCACACATGCAACAGAATCCATGGTAACCTTCTGCCCCTGCTGCAGTCTGCTTTTGGCATTTTCAGCGGCAACTATCAGCGGGATACCGAATTCTCTGCAGATCGTTGCGAAATGACTGCCGCTGCTTCCGCCGGAGGCAATAACGCCGCTGCAGCTCGGCAGCATCAAAATCAGCGAGGGTGGAATATTTTCAACGAGTAATATGACACCGGACAAATCAGCAGGACAGCCGGTTTCATTTTCCAAAATATGAATAGCTCCTGCGGCTTTCCCTTTTGCTCCGGTCAAGCCTTCTTTCAGGATGACCGGCAAATCCGGCTTATACTGATCAATAACCCGACTGAAAGAACCATCATGCTCATTGATAATATGGCTGCTGAACAGATCGGTAATCTTCAGCGGCCTGCTCTGAAGGATGTAAAGATTGTCATCAGCAACAGCCCATTCAATGTCCTGAGGGGCTTCAAAGAAATCTTCCAGATCAGAACCTATGGAAGCAAGCTTCTTGATTAACTCAGGATTTGCAGCCTGCGGAGTAATCATTTTATCTTCAATCACCCCGCTCTCTTTATGAATCAGATGCCTTGACGCCAGAGCACAGCCTGAGACAAGCTTTTCGCCTATTCCTTCCACACAGTGGATCACCGTTGTATTCTCATTATCACCGGTCGGGTCATCGGTATAGACAACCCCGGAAAACTCGGACGGCACCATTTCAAGAACAAGTACCGCCATAGGCGCTTCCTGATCTTTTATGCCGCTGGTGATCCTATATAAGATTGCCTCAGGGCTGTATTTTGAGGCCAGTACCTCCAGATAACTGTCCCAGAAACTATCAACAGTGACATTGAGCATCGACTTATATTGGCCGGCATACGAGTTCGGACCATCTTCACACACCGCACTTGAGCGGACCGCAAGATGTGCAGTTCTTCCGTTGAGACTGAGTTCGCTCAGTTTTTCAAGGGCAGCTCCGACTTCTTCTCTGAGTTTTGTGGGGATCACAGCCTCCTTGATCATTTTCCGGAGTTCCCCGGATACTTCCTGAATACAGGAGATATCTTCCAGATCAAGATTTTTCAGGCGCTGGTCAATCTCCGATCGCAGCTCATTTTGCCGGATAACCTCGATCCAGCCGACGGTGGTTACAATAAAACCTGACGGAACCAAAGCAGGATAACGTTTTTTTATCAGGCTGAGATTAGCGGCTTTATTCCCCATACTGCCAGGATCCGTCTTGTCATCAAGCCATCTGACCATCCTGCCGTTGCCTGTTCGTGTATCTGATGCCAGCAGAAAACGGATATAATTGTCTATTTTCTTCAAAAAAACAAAGAGCTCCTGATTGCCACGGTGAGACACTGCATTGAGGCAAGTCACCATGCCGAATGCCGCATCATAAAGCTGCTCATAGCATGCGATAACATGGAGCCACTCAACCGGTCTATCTTTGTAATAAAGATCCTGCAGGTCGGCGATCAGTTCATGGCACTGACTGTCGTACTGGAGTAATTTTCTGAAAGAGTCATATGTCTGCCGTTGATGCAGATCAGGGGCAAGAATACGGGTATACCATCTTTGTAAGAAGCCGACTCCTGGCATAGATTTCCTGAAAGAAGAAGTTTGAAAATAGTACCCTGTTATTAAGAGCATACCAGATATATGCACATATGCAACTAATCTTGGCCTGTAACAGTTTTCGTTTTTCTTTGTGAAATAAAATTTTTACTTGTCAAACCGGCTTGTAGTTCGTAGCTTGCCTTTTACAAAATAAGGGACATAACAAGAACACGGACATGGATCAGAACGAACTACTGCAAAAGATATTTTCTCTCCTCTCAGAGTACATTCAACAGGATACTAAAAAACCCTTTCTTGAATATAAATCGCCCAAAGAGCTTACCGACATTCTGCAGCTCGACAGGGAGAACACCGAAGGTGATTTCAGCCGTCTTATTGGTTGGGTTGAGCAATACCTCAATTTCGGCATCCGATCCAACCATCCGGGCTTTGTCAACCGTATGTGGGCCGGGGCAAACCTCCCTTCCATGATCGGAGAACTGGTTACTGCCGTCTCCAACACTTCTGCCTGCACCTATGAATCAGCACCGGTTTCCACTTTGATGGAAAACTACATGCTTGGCCAGATGCTCCAGCTGGTCGGCTATAAATCCGGTGAGGGGCAAATGACTACCGGATCAAGCAACGCCAATATGATTGCCATGATGGTGGCCAGAAACCGATGTAATGACCATATCAAGACTCAAGGGCTGGCACGCTGCCCTCGTTTGGTAGCCTTTGTTAACGGCAATGCCCATTATTCAATGGATAAGGCTGCCAATATTTTAGGCATTGGCACCGAAAACCTGATCAAGGTTGATTATAATGAGCGCGGAGAAATGCTCATCGAGGACCTTGTTGAAAAACTTGACCAATGTCTTGATGACTCAGCTGTTCCCTTTTTTGTAGCAGCCACCGCCGGCACGACCGTCCGCGGGGCCTATGACCCGATCGAACCGCTAATTGCTCTGAAAAAGAAATACGGTTTCTGGCTCCATGTCGATGGAGCCTGGGGAGGCGCTGCTATCATGAGTGACCGGCTCCGTCAAAAATATTTAAAAGGTCTGGATGAAAGCAATTCTTTCACCTGCGATTTTCATAAAATGCTCGGCTCATCGCTGATGTGTAACTTCCTGCTTATCAACCGGTCGAAAAATACCCTGCAAAATGTGCTGGCAGGCGGTGACGGAAGTTATCTCTTCCGTAACTGCGAGGAAGATGATGTCATCGATCTTGGAACAAGATCATTGCAGTGCGGCAGGAGGGTTGATGCCCTGAAATGGTTTCTCGACTGGAAATATTACGGGAAAGAAGGTTTTGGCAAACGCATTGAACGGTATCTTGAACTCATTGAGACCGCAGAAAAAATTGTAGCTGAAACAGAAGAACTGGAGTTTGTCTCGCCTCGGGTCTCTTTTAATCTCTGTTTTCGCTATCTGCCGAAACACGGAGATATCAACACCTTTAATCAGCAGCTCAGAACCAGGCTTTATACCAAAGGCAGAACGCTGGTCGGTCTTGCCTTTATCAAGGAAAAACTGACCATGCGTCTTCTTATCTGCAACCAGACTATCGATGAGCAGGAAGTGCAACGCTTCTTCGATGACCTGCTCGCCGAAGCCCGGCTTCTCGAGGCTAACTCAGGGAATTAAAACGGTATTATCAATCAATCGTATGCCCTGAAGGTTAACGGCCAGAGCCATTAGTGTTTCTCCTTTGACCGTCTCGACAGAATCGATGGTGACCGGATCACACAGTTCGATGTAGTCGATCTCGATCTCAGGATACTGTGCAAAAATCTCTCTCGCCTTTTGCTGAATCACGTTTGTCTGCCTCTCACCCTGAGCAACCAATGTTTTAGCCGCTGCAAGAGTTTTTGAAAGGGCAAGAGCCGCTGCACGCTGCTCAGGCTTCAAGTAGGCATTACGTGAACTCATGGCGAGCCCATCCGCTTCACGAACGATTGGTGCACCGATAATTTTTATACCGAATTTGAGGTCAGCGACCATCTGCCTGATAACAGCAAGCTGCTGAAAATCTTTTTGCCCGAAAACTGCGACATGGGGCCTGGTGATATTAAAAAGCTGCGTTACCACCGTTGCCACCCCCCTGAAAAAGACAGGACGGGAAAGCCCGCAGAGATGATTGGGCAACTTTTCAAGCTTCACAAAGGTCTGGTAATTATCCTGATAGAGTGTTGAATCCTGCGGCACAAAAACGGCATCGACGCCTGCTTCCTTTGCCTTTGCAAGATCAGCATCCAGATCACGCGGATAAGAATCAAGATCCTCGGTCGGACCGAATTGGGTCGGGTTGACAAAGATAGAAAGTATAAGGCTGTCACCCTCTTTCCGGCCAATCTCCAACAAGGAGAGATGCCCTGCGTGCAAATAGCCCATGGTTGGAACAAATGCTATTTTTTTCCCTTCGGCCCGTCTTTTGTCAGACCACGCCTGCATATCTTCTACACTATGTATAATTTCGATGACGCCACCTCTATCCTGTTATGATTATCTGGTTTGACTGTACTTTTTCTCTACGTCAAAGCCATTGAGATGTCAACTCTATAAGCTTTTTATTAAAATTTGATTATGCGCATCTTTGCAGTTGACCGACGGTCGGTCATATTGTATAGAAGATAAGTTTTATGATCGACCTGCACCAAATGAATAACGAATTTTATACCACTCAAAAGGTGTGACAATGGCATCAAGAGCAAACAGAGAATCAGAGCATTATTATGACATACTTCAAGCTGCCAAATATTTCTTTGATACAAAAGGATTTGACCAGACTACCTGCCAGGACATTACAGGCCACATAGGCATCAGCGATATAGAACTGCTGCTCTGCTTCGATTCACTTGATGAAATACTTGAGGTAATATGGTCAGAATCGTAAAAGCCCCTGAAGAAAGAAGGGAGGAGATTATTCATTGTGCCTGCCAGCTTTTTTTGAAAAAAGGTTATGAAAAGACGACCATGCAGCACGTCATGGGAGAGTTGCAGATAGCAAAAGGTACAATCTATCACTATTTTCGCTCCAAGGAAGAACTGCTCGACGCAGTGATCGAGTCTATTGCCGAAAGAAAATATAACGAACTCAGAACGATTCTTGATCAATCACCAGGAAACGGGCTTGAAAGACTTTTCGTCCTGTCTACTGCAAACCAGAATGCTGTCCATGAAGAGAATTTACTGGCAGAACTTCATAAACCTGTCAATGCCGGGATGCATACGCAACTTCTGGCCAGAATGATTACCAACCAGGCAAGGCTCTACGGTGAAGTGATCGAACAAGGCTGCAAAGAGGGGCTTTTTACAACAAAATATCCCAGGGAATGCGCAGAGTTTCTGTTGTCCGCCATTTCCTTTCTCACAGATTTCGGAATCTATAACTGGAGTGAAGAAGAGCTGACAAGGCGGATCAACGCAATACCGTCACTTGTTGAACAACAGCTCGGTGCCCCTGAAGGGTCCTTCAAGTTTTTGCTGAATCTGAAATACCATTAATTATCCAACAAATCCGGTCCAAATAATGAAAACTGTCGCCATTCTCTCTGCAACGCTTTTTTCCGTCACCCTTATCTGTCATACAGCCATTGCAGAGACAGAACAACCTCAGCAGAAAAATTTCGAGGCAAGAATCGATATCGGGTTAATGTATCTCAACAGTGCCAACAATCTCAATCCCGAGGCTTCAAGCAGATATATATCCTCACTCGATCAGTCAGCCAAAAGTCAGACTACATTCATGCCGATGGCTGTCCCGGCGTTTTCCTACACGTTCGAACAATACGATAACACGAAACTGTTTTTCAGCAGCCGCCCTCCCATTGATGAAGCAGGAAGTTTCGCTCTTGGTCTGGGAGTATCCAAGTCTATTGAAAATCTTGCAGAGACAGAACTCACCATCTTTTTCACACCCTTTGTGGAAGTCTGGGAAAACCCTTATCTGGTAAACGAAGCCCGCCAGGAAACATCAACCTCACGATATGGCGCCGTCTTACGACTCAAGGACATGTTCAATTCAAAATTCGGCCTCGACATGATCTATCTCAACGACGATGTCGACGACGATATTATCGGAATGCTTGAGCCTGACCTCCGACGCGATGGTGCAATTTACGCCATTGACACCCATTACAGTTTTTCCCCGTTACAAACGCTGCAGATTCGTCCGACAATAGGACTGCGCTACGGTGACTATGATGGCGACGCAAATAGTTTCATTAAATACAAGGGGCAGCTTGAAGGCAGATACCGTCTTGGCAGAACCATGTTCATGCCTATACTTTCATGCAGCTATAGTGAATACAAGGCAGAAGATCCGATCTTTAACGAAACCCGCCGGGAAAATGGTTATGGGGCCCATTTCCTGATCAGTCACTTTGCGCCATTAGGTTACAGAAAATGGGCAATAAATATGCTGCTGGGTTACAAGGTGGGAAATTCAAATATCGATTTTTATGACACCAAAGGCTTTACTTCAGGACTCTTCCTGTCTTATAGCCTCTGATAACAACTTCTCAGTCTTAAGCTGAAACGTATTGAAAATATCCTGAGTTTTGACCGGCAGTTACGGCGGTTTATTCCTGATCTTTTACAGGGGAAAATCCGAGTACTTCTGTTTTGTTTACAGTAACTGCCACATTTCCTCTTTTATGGCCGGTTTCTACATACTTATGCGCTTCTATCATTTGTTCAAAGCTATATATTCTATCATTAACCGGTTTAATAATATTTTTCTGAACTAATTCGTTTATCCTCAATAATCGACTTGAATCCAGCAGCAGAGCTTCATCATCAATTGAAATAAAATTGGTCTTATCATGGAGATGATTTTTACATGCCATTTTTAGTTCTGAGTTCCTGGCTTTTCCAACGCAATCAAAAACAAGATCATATTGCTCAAGTTTGTTTATCGATTTTTTATCGGTATAATCAAGTAATTTATGAGCACCAAGAGTCCTCATGAACTCAAACTTATTTTCTCTACAAACACAGGTTATCTCTGCACCAAGATTTTTCAGATATTGAGTGGCAAAAACACCAGAGATGCTTGAAGATCCATATATCAGAACCCTGTCCCCTGCGTTTATTGTTTTCTTTTCAAGAAACTGCTGAGCTAATAAGCCGCCATAAGCAACAGATGTGGCTTCTTCAAAAGAAATATTATCAGGCATTAATGCTACACAACCTTGTTTAGAGTTGATCTCTCTAATTTTCTTGTATTCAGCATAGGCCCCCAACGAAAAACCGCTAAGACCATATACTTTGTCACCAACACGGAAGTTATTCGTTTTTTCGCCAATTTCTTCGATAACTCCAGAGAAAACTTGTCCAATAATTTCCTTCCTGGGTTTTAAAATGCCGATCATCAAGCGGAATGGAATAACAAGTTCCGGACTGACTTTTGAACTTCTAATAAATATCTGGTTACCACCAATCCTCAGCTAATTGAAGCATATGTTGTGGAATTGGTTTTGAATTAACAGCAGCTTTTAACAAAGCATCAAGCATATTTTTTAAATAAAATCGTCTATTAAAACGATAACAGAACTCGGATAAATAT
>QKIH01000117.1 GCA_003249645.1 Desulfobulbaceae bacterium
GGCAGTCTAAATCCGCGGCAGAAGATAGGCAAGGCTCTTGAAGAGCCTCTTCTGGTAAACACAACGCTAAGCCGAGCCGAACGAGAAAAGAAAGCAAGAAAGATGATGGATCTGGTCGGTTTAAGACCAGAGCAGTATGAGCGTTATCCCCACATGTTTTCAGGAGGACAACGGCAGCGTATTGCAATTGCCAGGGCATTGATGCTTGACCCTAGTATTTTGGTACTTGATGAACCGGTTTCAGCCCTGGATGTCTCCATTCAGGCACAGATATTAAATCTTCTTGTGGAATTGCAGGAACAGCTTGATCTTGCCTATCTGTTCATCAGTCATGATCTTTCAGTTGTTCGTCACATTGCCGATGAGATTATGGTTATGTATCTTGGTGTGCCGATAGAAAAAGGAACGGCAGACGCTATTTTTAGCAATCCTCGCCATCCGTATACACGGGTGCTTCTCTCTGCTACACCGGTTGCTGATCCATTCAGACAAAAAGAAAGAATTATTTTGAAAGGTGAGCTGCCTTCACCGATTGATCCGCCATCCGGTTGTACTTTTCATCCGAGATGCCCTGAGGTTATGGATGTTTGCCGACAACAGTATCCGGAGAGAAAAATCTACGATGGGGTCAAGGTTACCTGTCACGGAGTTGTGAAATAGCAGCGAGCTACGACATGAGTGAATTAAATTTGAGTCTGAAACTTGTCGGCGGTAAACCCGTTGATGCAGAAGGTAATATTATTTCCCCGCCTGAAGGCTGGACCCTGCTTGCACCGGGTGATGCAGGACTTACCAGAAGGGTCAAAAAACATGGCCGGTTTTGGCTTCTCCAGGAGAAAAAAGGGCGTCGAACCTTTTCACAGGGGATATTTGCTCCTGCTGCTGTAATTGAACTGGAGAAAAGCAAGCTTGATGAAGAGCGAAATTCTGACCATTATAAGAAACGGCTTGTAGCCCAGCAGAATAGAAGGAGCAGACAACAGGAAGAGTATGTTGAAGAATTCAAGGGAGCAGTGCTGTCATTTTTGAACTTTGACGTAAAATTTCGAGATGTTGCAGAAAAGCTTGCAGAGGCGGTGACAAACCATGCAACACCGGTTGGCAGCGGCACAGTCGGAAGAACCAGCTGTATTCCGGTTAATCGCAGAGCTTCATCTGCCGTCGTTGCCTGGTTGAGACACCAAACCACTCCATATGATCGAATGAGTATTGCCCGGGTGAAAGGCCAGCGAAGGATTGTGAGAAAAATGTTTGCCGAGAAGTCTCTCGATTTGCTTGCGGGATATCGCAGAGGAGAGGAACCGGTGCAGGGTTGTCCTCTGTTAAAGGCTCTAAAGCTTTCTTCTATCGGCGGGGAGTAAAGATTGCGCGAACTTCTTCATCGACGAAGAAGTAAAACCTGTTTTTGCCGCTGCGTTTGGCCATATACATTGCCGTATCGGCATTTCGGATAAGCCGGTCAGGTTTGTCACTGTCATCGGGGAAGAGAGAAATGCCGATTGATGTTCCAAGATCAAAGCCGGGATAATACTGGTCGGTGAAGTTTTCAACATTTTCACGAATTTTATTGGCAACGATTTCCGCACTTTCCATTCCTCTTGTGTCTATCAGGGCAATGACAAATTCATCACCACCCCAACGGCAGATAATATCAGATTCCCGTAGAGCTCCGGATAATAGCTTGCCGATCTGTTTAAGAAAGTCGTCGCCCTCTTGATGCCCGAAATAATCATTAATCGATTTGAAGTTATCGAGATCGAGAAAGAGTATTGCTACCTGTTTCTGGTTTCTTTGAGCGCTGGCCATATTTTGCCGAAGCAGGTCGTGGAAGAGTCTTCTGTTTGGCAACCCGGTAAGAGGGTCATGATGGGCCATAAAAGCGAGTCGCTCTTTGGTGTCGTGAAGTTCGGAAATGTCGAGAAAATACCAGACCCTGCCGAGGTAGTTGCTTTGATTTTTCA
>QKIH01000080.1 GCA_003249645.1 Desulfobulbaceae bacterium
AGACCTGTAGATGCAGAAAAGGTTTCAAAAAAACGAAGTGAGAAAATTCCAAGGTAAGTTTGCTCACATTAGAAATATGTGATAGTTTTCCTTGATGAATCTTCACCAAAAACAAAAGAAAACACTCAATGTCTATTGGCATTTAAAAAATCTCTAATGCCCAAAAATACTGATTAAAAAACATTTGAAGAATATAATCAAAAGCGAATTTGTGAGAATAAGAGGGTCTTTATTTCTCAGAAATTTCCAAAGCTGCTCTTGGCAGAATAATTGAAGATTGGCAGAAAAGAAATCGAAAATATGACAGGAAAGCAGTATTGAAATGAATGAGAGTGATTAAGGAAAAGTCCAGAGAGGTGTTTATTGCTCCTCTGAACTTCTCCTTGATTCCCAACCTCTGTTTGTTCTAACTTTGTGTAAAACCCTTCCAGGTTTTACCCCAACCTCTTAGTGGAGATGCCCGCTTGTTTGGGGCCTCTCATGTTTATCGTCATCAGGGACTGCTTCTTTTGACCAGTGCCCTGCAAGGAAAGCTCCGGACAGGTTATGCCAGATGCTGAAGATAGCACCCGGGAGCGCTGCCGCAGCAGTGAAATGTTTTATCGCAAGAGCAACACTGAGGCCCGAGTTCTGCATCCCGACCTCGATTGCAATAGTTCTTGCTTCTATTTCGCTGAGCTTCAAAGCTTTTGCAACCCCGTAGCCGCCTGCTAGTCCAAGCCCGTTGTGCAGGACAACCGCAAGCAGAACCAGGAGTCCGCTTTGTTCAAGGTTTTCGCTGTTCGTGCCTATGATTATAGCAATTATTATCACAATAGCCGCGGCTGAAATTGCCGGAAAGACGTCCCTGACCGCCCGTATCCGTGATTCAAAGAAATAATTGATCGTAAGCCCGAGCACCACAGGCACAATTACTATCTTTACAACACTTACAAGCATGCCTGTAACGTCAACGTTCACTGTCTGCCCTATAAAGAGCCACGTAAGGAAGGGAGTTGCGAGAAAGGCAACCATGGTAGAGACAGATGTGAGCACTATTGAAAGTGCAACATCCCCTTTTGCAAGGTAGCAGATCACATTTGAAGCCGTACCGCCTGGACAGCAGCCAAGCAGGATCACACCAGCGGCAATGTCGGTAGGGAGCTTTAAAGCCAGGCAGACTATCCACGCTGCCAGAGGCATAAGGGTATACTGCATAAGAGTGCCCAGAAGAACCACATAAGGCCGCTTCAAGACTGCGAGGAAACTGTCCACTGAGAGTGTGACGCCCATCCCGAGCATGATAAGGCTTAAAAAAGGTACGATAAGCCCCTGATGAGGGACAAAATACTCCGGATGTAGATATGCTACCGCAGACAAGAGTACTGCCCAGAGGGGAAATAATGACGTGAACTTTTTAAGCATTTTTTAGAACACCATCTCATCAAATTGACAGCTGAGTCATTAAATAAACTGAGATTGTCATTTAAATATATGTCTATTTATTCCCGATAAATAATAAAGCTGTAATTAATTTAGAAATAGTAACAACGAAAGAGAAGGTCTATTGTTTGGCAGAGCTGAAAAATAGAAGTTTTGTTCACTTCAACTTCACCAGTTAATAGTCATTCAATTATCTGATAACGATTAACTGTAATCCTGTTAATTGACACAGGTTAACTATAATCCCGCTAATTGACACCGTTTAACTCTAATCTCGCTAATCGACACCTGTTAACTCCATACTCAGTAATTGACAAAAGTTAAATCTAATTCCGTTAACCTATCAGGTACTCGAAATTTCTCAAACATCTGATTGTTATCTCTGACTTCCCAGTTGCTACCTATATATACAGGCTCTGCCGATACAATGCCCCATGAGACTGGATGCATACCTTGTAGAGATGGGACATTTCAAGTCCAGGGGACGGGCAAAAACTGCCATTAGTGACGGAAACGTGAAAGTCAACGGCACTG
>QKIH01000121.1 GCA_003249645.1 Desulfobulbaceae bacterium
TGTTATAAGACCCTGACCTGGCAGAAAGAGCATTGCCACACCGGCAAGAAAAAGTGCGAGGCCAAAGATATTACGCAAGAGGAGCAGCAGAATGGCACCAAGGGAGATTGTGGTGAAAGTTTTTGGTTGTAACAACCGGTGTTGCTGAAAGTAATTACGTGGCAGACGCGCAACAAGCAACGGAATGCTGACTAGCGATATGAAAAAGGTAAGGGCAGAGCATAGCGCCAGATATTCGAGAATATAGCTGTATTGGCGTAAAAATGAAATAATCATCAAGACACTTTAGTTATGCTTGAGATTATCGGGTTTTGAGTGTCATGAGAATATCCTCAAGTGATCGTTTGGGCACATGATGAACCTGTTGTGCATCTCGCCAGTATTGTATGTCTTCGGTATTGTGCATCTCATCCAGTGCAATCTGTTCAGCCGGATGACCAAGTGCGATGATCAGTTCAAGACTCAAATATTCGGGAATGTCGAAGAGTTTTTTGACATCAGGTGAGAAGGCGCCAATTCTGCAGCCCATAATTAGTCGTGTGGCCGCTGCAAGAAGTAGATTTTGAGTGGCAATGCCGAGATCAAGAAACGCATCCTTTTCTGAGACAATTGACCTCTTGCGATGCAATAAACAGAAGATATACGCAGCCGGACGTTCCCCTGGTTCCGGACCTTTCCAGTCTTGAAGGTATCCTGCCCAGCCAAGATGCGGGAAGATACGCTCGCACAATTGAGGGGAATTGATCGTCATGTATTGCCACGGTTGGCCATTGCGTGCCGAGCCAGATAACCGGGCAGTATCAATCAGTTGCCGAAGTGTTTCGTCTGAAATCATCGCAGATTGAACGAATCGGCGATATGATCTGGTCTTTTCGACGAGTTGCTTAAATTTTTCTGCTTCTGGTTTGACAGCAAGGGCATCCTCGCTCTCTTTCATGGTATGCATGCTTACTTCTCATGTGTTTTTTCTACAGTGCCAAGAGTAAAAAGTACACGATTACCTGGGGCTTCTTGGTCACTGTTGATAACTATCTTTTTGTCTAGCCCGATACGCTCTGGAGCCAGGGCCAGGCTTTGGGTGAAAAGTTCTTCTGCTACCCGAGCCCGTTCTTTAGCCAGGTCTTGAAGCATGGTTTTGTCAATTACGACTTTTTCCGGCTTAATAAGTGCGTAACGCCGAGAGATTTCCTTCGGGATTTTTGGTTCGGCTCCGTTTGCCCCCTTGCCTGATGACTTTTGTTTTTCAGCAGTTTGGGCAAGGTACTCTTCAGTGGCTTTTTGAAGAGCATCTTTTCTTCGGGAATTTTCTGCCTCGACTCGTTGAAACTCAACATCCTCGAGATGCTTTTTCATAGCTTCGGCATCAATTGTACTGTCAACGCTGCCGGTTATAGTAATGCCAATAGCTTGATAAGCCTGGAGGAGTTTACTGAAACGGGCAAGGGATTCCTGCCCTTTACCTGTAAGAAGTATTGTACCCGGTTCAAATTCGGCATATTCCTGGCCGATAAGACCAGCAAAATCTTCGTTTGTTAGAAGGAGAGGAGAAACAGCAGCTTTTAGAGTAAGTTTTTTGAAGGCGTTTGAGGCATCGGTAACAAGCGAAGTCGGCATGGATTTAAGAGACAGTTGGGTAGCTACCTTAAAAGGGAATTGACCATTTTCCCTGGTCAACAAAGCCATGGTCATCGCGGCATCAGTTTTATTTGGCAGCGGTTCCACATCGGTGAAGACGACGTCGCTGTTGCGGTTGGCTATTCCATTGCCCCATGTGAGGTTGTCGACTACGGAGATGTCACCGTGAGTAGTATTGATATCGACCTGTTTTTTCAACTGGTCAGTGAAAGAGGTAAGAGGGAAATCATTGATCACAAATTTAATATTTCCACGCCGGGCCGGGTGAAAGGGATTCAATGATCCGTTAAGGGTAAACGGAACTGAGTCC
>QKIH01000027.1 GCA_003249645.1 Desulfobulbaceae bacterium
TAACGGTAAGTTAAGGGGCGCGCGATCACGCGCGTCCCAGCAGCCATCAGGCTGCGTCTTAAACGCTTGGTTATATGCGTTTTTTTCTTTTGTTTTTAGTTTCTTATGCAGTTGCTTTTGATGCTTTTTACTTCTCTAGCAGATTTTTAGTGACCTGCCTTAATTTAAAATACACGGTAACTTGCGGATTCCCAGGAATCAAATGCAGTTAATTCACCTAACGTATTTACGGAGTTAACGGGTTTTTCAGAATATATCGATAATTGCAATTACTGAGAAACAATTTCAATCTTTTCTTTTGTTTTTCATTTTTAAGAAAAATGAGCATCAGGTCGTTTTTCTTAATTTTATTTACATATAACGGTAAGTTAAACGGCCGCGATCACGCGGTCCGAGTGAGCCTTCAGGCGAACGTTTTAAACGCTTGGTTATGTTGTTGTTATTATTTGTTTTTGTTGTTTATTGTCTTTCAATTACGCTATCTTTTTCAAGCTGCTGGCAAATATAGCCAACGATATATTCATGCCATTCAGTTAATGACAAATCTTGGTTTTCTTCTAGATCTTTTATTGATTGTTTTATGCTTTCCCATGCCTTTGTTTTTTCATATTTTACATATGGATGTTGCCTCTCTCCCTTGGGCATAGATTTAAAGGTAGATTCTCGTTTCATTTTAATTAGGCATTAGCTAAGGATTTTATTTTATTATAAAAGCACAAAGAAAGATTTAGCGAAATTTGTTTTTTATTGTCTTTAAAAGAAAAATGGGCTTAAGGCCGTTTTTCTTTTTCTTTTTAAACATAACAGTGGATTATACGGAATCCGTATTTTAGGGTGAATTACGGAATCTATATAGTATTTACTATACGGATTCTTTATAGTACAATTAGTTTTGAGTTATTTTAATCAACTCTCTTTTCTTTGTTCGTCTTGAAGATATTTTAAACAAAATCAGGTATAACAAATGAATGATTCTGGCGCAATACATAATTCCTATCAAGGAAGGGATTGGGATCTCTACATAAATTCTTTAAAGAAACAAAATATTAACGGCTCTGCTTTGCAGTGGCACGTGAAGCACGTTGAAAACTACCTGAAGCATTACAGCAAAAAACCTTTTGTTGAACATACTGCTGAAGATGTTAACGATTACCTTCGGCTAATGAGTAAGGCTCGAAATATTCAGGCGTGGCAATTTGAGCAGATTGTTAATGCTATACGGATTTTGTTTGAAAGTGAGAATATTGAATTTTCAAAATGTTTTGATTGGAGTTATTGGATTCAACTCACTGAAAATATAAATGAAGACCACCCAACTCTTGCTCGCGAACAAGTATCAATTCCGAAACAACAACTTCGGAACACATCAAAAACAGACAATCATCCAACCAATTCCAAAACGATCAATAAAGTTTTGGAAGATATGGTTAACTCGATCAGACAGAAAAATTATTCAATTCGTACCGAACAGAGTTATTTGACCTGGGTGCAGCGTTATCTCTCGAGTTCAAAAAATCTTCAACTCGATGCCCATGATGCACCTGCAATCCGACTGTTCCTTCAAAATCTTGCGATAAAGAGAAACGTTGCTCCGAGCACACAAAATCTCGCATTGAACGCGCTAATCTTTTTTTACACGAATGTATTGCATGTTGAGATTGGAGAAATCGGTGAATTTGTCCGTGCTAAAAGGCCTCGAAAGCTTCCTGTTGTTTTAAGTAAGCGGGAAGTTGCTCTCCTGCTTGAAGAACTCACCGGGGTGCATAAGCTTATGGCTTCTTTATTGTATGGAAGCGGTCTGCGACTTATGGAATGCGTGCGTATGCGTGTGCAAGATGTTGATTTTGACCGCAATATGATAGTGATTCGTGATGGCAAAGGCCAAAAAGATCGAACCGTTCCATTTCCTTCTACGCTGAAGGAGGCGATGGAGGAGCAGCTAAAAAGCACAAAGAGGTGTCACGACCAGGACCTGGCGGAAGGTCTGGGTGAGGTCTTTTTACCGGATGCACTGGCCGTGAAATACCCCAATGCAGCAAAGGAATGGGCATGGCAGTATATCTTTTCCAGCAATCGCATTTCGATCGATCCAAGAACGAATATCGCCAGGCGACACCATGTCCATGAAAGCAGTCTGCAGAAGGCCGTGAAAAATGCTTCACGTTCTGTGAATATTCCAAAGAAAGTGAACTGTCATTGTCTGCGCCATAGTTTCGCGACACATCTTCTGGAAAGTGGACAGGACATCAGAACGATACAGGAGTTGCTTGGTCATGCCGACGTGTCGACAACAATGATTTATACCCACGTAAGCAAGCTTGGTGCTTCAGGTGTTATTTCACCGCTGGATTCACTCGGATTATAGAGTTTTCAGAAAGCGTTTTATCACTCCTTCCTGTTCATAGCGTAAACGATATCTGTCAGGGTTACCATACCGACAAGCTCATTGTTGAGTTCGACCGGTGCTCGATTGACACCAAGTTTATCAAGCAGCCTTGCCACATACCTTATATCCATTTCCGCTGGTACTGCAAGAACCGGTTTGGTCATGATTTCATAGACATTAACTATGTTATAGGCACGATTTTTAGCGATCGGTCCCCTAACGACATCCTTAGTCGATATGATAGCCCATGCATCTTCCGGAGTGCGTTTTTCGACCAACAAGGCGGAAACGTTCTCTCTTTCCATAGTGCTGACGGCCTCTTCGATGGTAGCCATACCATCGATAAAAACCAGTTTTTTACGCATAATATCTTTTGCACGTATAATAGGCTTATCCATACTATCCTCAGTGTATTTTTTTGAAGATTTAGATGTATTTTTCTCTTACTTCCTCTTTGAAACGCTCTATCTGGGATTCAAGCCCTACGACCTGATCTACCGGCAGAACAAATGCTATACCGGTTCCAGGCTTTTTAAACTCCCCGGCCTCAGCTATTGCTTTGAGCACGCCGTCAACTATATGCTCCTCAATAAGAAACATGATTATATCAGTCTGCGCTTCCAGGGTTAGCCCAAAAAAGGAGTTTGCCTCACGAATACCTGTCCCTCTACCGCTGATTATGGTTGCCCCGGTGGCTCCGGCACCTTTCCCGGCATCGACTACCTTATCTGTATATTGAGGTTTAACACTGGCCAGAATTACTTTAAACTTCATGGATAATCTCCTTTTTTACCATTTTTCGTTGACGTCTTCTGGTCATCCATTCGGCGTGTTGTGCATAGCCCATTACCGATATTATCGGGAAAAGGCTTGCAAAAGCAATGAGACCGAAACCATCCAGAGCCGGATTGCGACCGGGAATTGTTTCCGCCAGGCCCAACCCTAGAGCAGCAACAATGGGAACAGTAACGGTGGATGTCGTTACCCCGCCGGAATCATAAGCAAGCGGAATGATCATCTTTGGTGCAAAAAATGTTTGAATCACAACAATCACATACCCAACCAATATATAGAGATAAAGCGGGCTACCGTGAACAATTCTGAAAGTACCGAGAGATATTCCTACGGCGACTCCGAGTGCCACAGAAATTCGCAGAGCGTTTTTATTAATTGTCCCTGCTGAAACTTCCCTGGCTTTAATTGCAACGGCCAATAATGAAGGCTCAGCGATTGTGGTTGAAAATCCGATTGCAAAGGCAAAACAATATACCCAGTAATAATTGTCCCAGGTTACATGACTGAGAAAGTTGAATCCCTTGTCTACGAAATCAGGATGTGTCAGCTGATCAGCCATGAGTCTGCCGATGGGAAAAAGTGCAAGATCAAGCCCCTGCAGGAAAAGGGCAAGACCGAGTATAACGAAAATCATCCCGGTCACCACACTTTTAAGATGAGGTATCGATTTTCTCAACACCACTGTCTGAAAAAAAACAATAAGCAGAATTACCGGCAGAACATCGCGAACTGTAAAGAGTGAGATGGAAAGAAAATCGGTAAGATATTGCATGCCGGTTCCTTCTCAGCTATAAACGAGGATACCGTAGCCCATAACAAAAGCCATGGGAAACAATGATGCCAGAGCAATAAGCCCGAATCCATCAAGCATCGGGTTACGTCCCCTGATAATCGTGGCAAGTCCTACCCCTAGAGCAGTCACCAGCGGCACAGTCACTGTCGAAGTGGTCACCCCACCAGCATCATAAGCTATACCGACTATTTCTTCCGGCGCAAAAACTGTCAGGACCATAATGATTATATAGCCGCCGATGATGAGATAGTGAAGCGGCCAGCCCCGTAGAATACGGAGCACACCAACAAGAATAGAGACACCAACAGCAAGCGCGACAGAGAACCTTAATCCGTTGGCATACGATTTTATTGCAGCCTGATCTGAACCGATAAAGCCGCTGCTTGATGCAATATCAGCAGCCTCATTGGCGATGGCGATCAGGGCCGGTTCGGCAACGGTGGTTGAAAATCCTAAGGCAAATGCAAAGATGAGCAGCCAGAACAGGCTGCCTTTCATGGCAAGAGCCTGGGCCAATGATTCGCCTATGGGGAAAAGAGCCATTTCAAGGCCCTGAATAAATAAGCTGAGGCCGACGACAACCATCAGGGTGCCGAGTACCACCTCGAAAAAGTCAGGGATCGGCTGTCGAATAACCAACAGCTGAAAGAAACCAATAACAAAAACTATTGGAAGGAGATCTTTGGCAGATTCCTTTAGTCGCTTTTTGGCAAGGACTAAAAGCTGGTTCACCTGTCTTCCTCCCTGACCGAGTCTAACTTGAATACAGAAAAACTTCAGCTATTACAGTGTACCGCAGCATTTCTTATATTTTTTCCCAGAACCACAGGGACAAGGGGCATTTCTGCCGATTTTATCGCTTTCGGCCTGCTGCTGAGTCTGCTCTTCTTCACCTGCAGCACCTTTATTCATCTGCATCGCCCTTTCCTGGCGTTCCTGCTGCTGGCGACGCTGCTCTTCCAGGCGTTCATGATCTTCTTCCTGAACTATACGTACACGCATCAGGTTGGTGATAGTCTGCATCTTCACCGTATGGATCATGTTTTCAAAGAGTGAAAAGCCCTCTTTCTTATATTCATCAAGCGGATTTTTCTGACCATAACCGCGAAGTCCTATTCCTTCTTTGAGGTGATCCATGGACAGGAGATGATCTTTCCAGTGATTATCAACAAGCTGAAGGAGGATATAGCGTTCAAGCTGCTTCTGGGTGTCTGCGCCGTGTCTCTCTATCTGGGCGTTGTATGCCTCATCAAAGAAACTCTTGGTTTTTTCAAGGAGCGACTCATAGTTCAGCCCCTTTCTTTCTTCTTCAGGAATCTCTGCTTTCACATTGGTTATTTCTGTGACACGATCGAAGTAGCTGTCCCAGTCCCACTCGTAGGATTCACGCTTATCATGTGCAATCTCAGAAACGATCTCCTGAACGATATCGTCCTTCATATCTTCGAGGACATCAGATATATCATCACCGCGAAGCAGTTCGCGACGCTGTTCGTAGATGACCTCACGCTGTTTGTTCATAACATCATCATACTCAAGCAGATGCTTTCTGATATCGAAGTTATGGCCTTCAACTTTGCGCTGTGCATTTTCAATAGCACGACTGATCATACCATGTTCAATAGGTTCATCCTCTTCCATGCCGAGTTTATCCATGATGCCTGAAATACGACCTGAACCGAAAATACGCAGCAGATCATCTTCGAGAGAAAGATAAAAACGGGAAGAACCCGGGTCACCCTGACGGCCGGATCGACCACGAAGCTGGTTATCAATACGGCGGGATTCATGCCGCGAAGTACCGACTATATGAAGACCACCGACTTCTTTCACCCCTTCTCCGAGTTTAATATCTGTACCACGACCTGCCATATTGGTTGCAATGGTCACCTTACCAAGCTGCCCGGCTCCTGCGATAATTTCAGCCTCACGCTCATGGTGTTTGGCATTCAGCACCTCATGGGCAACTTTTTCTTTCTTGAGCATCTGAGCAATCTTCTCAGACACATCAATTGAAATGGTACCGACGAGAAGCGGCTGCCCCTTGGCATGTTTTTCTTTTATCTCGTTAACAATCGCCCTGTATTTTGCTGCTTCATTTTTATAGATGACATCAGCATAATCAACCCTTACCATAGGCTGATTGGTCGGCATAATGACGACCTTTAGCCCATAAATTTTACTGAATTCTGCCGCTTCTGTATCTGCCGTTCCGGTCATACCGGACAGCTTGTCATACATGCGGAAGTAGTTCTGAAAGGTAATGGATGCAAGGGTCTGATTTTCTTTCTCAATGGTTACCTTCTCTTTTGCTTCAAGTGCCTGGTGCAGGCCATCCGAATACCGGCGGCCCTCCATGGTACGGCCGGTAAATTCATCGACTATCACCACCTGACCGCTTTTAACAATATAATCGACATCCTTCTTAAACAGCACATAGGCCTTCAGTGCCTGATTAAGATGGTGAAGCTGCTCAATTGCAGTCGGATCATACAGATTGGGCACTTCGAGAAGCTCTTCGGCAAGAGCAACACCTTCATCTGTTAATGAAACCTGACGCGCTTTTTCATCCACCGTATAATGCTCATCCTTTTCAAACTTCGGCATTATCCGGTCAACCCGTATATACTGGTCGGTACTGATATCGGCAGGACCTGAGATGATGAGAGGGGTTCTCGCTTCATCGATCAGAATGGAGTCAACCTCGTCAACGATTGCAAAGTTGAATCCGCGCTGGCAGAAGTCTTTCATATCAAACTTCATGTTATCACGCAGATAATCGAAACCAAATTCGTTATTGGTACCGTAGGTGACATCGGCAGCATAGGCAGCACGACGCTCATTGTCATCGAGGCCGTGAACTATTTTTCCAACGCTTACACCAAGGAAATTGTAAACTTTGCCCATCCACTCTGCATCACGGGCTGCAAGATAGTCGTTCACCGTGACAACATGGACGCCTTTACCGGAGAGGCTGTTAAGATAAACCGGCAGTGTAGAGGTCAATGTTTTACCTTCACCGGTTTTCATCTCGGCAATCTTGCCGTCATGCAGAATCACACCACCGATCAGCTGCACGTCGTAATGGCGCTCGCCAAGCACGCGTTTGGCAGCCTCTCTCATTACTGCAAAAGATTCAGGCAATACGGCATCAAGCTCCTCTCCCTTTGCAATGCGCTCTCTAAACTCTACCGTTCTGGCGGCAAGCGCAGCATCATCGAGGGAAGAAACCGTCGACTCAAGCTCATTTATTCGATTAACAATTGGCTTTATCTTCTTCAGAACTCTGTCGTTTTCACTGCCGAAAACTTTTGTCAGTATTTTTCCTATCATGTGTACTCAGTCTAGTGGTGGGATTGAAAAATTTGCAATACGATCAGGATGATAAACATTAAATGGCGAACATTCAAGTAACTGTTTCAAAGAAATGTTTTTATAATAATCAATAGTCAGGCAGGATTATACATAAACCCGCTGTTGCTATCGTCTTGCCTCACAGGCAATCGATGCTG
>QKIH01000031.1 GCA_003249645.1 Desulfobulbaceae bacterium
ATTTAATCGCTCCACATCTTCAAGTTCCATGAATTCACCGCCGAGATTACAGTGAGCAACAAAGGTAAATTCTTCATCAAGGAGCTTCCATTGCTCCTCAAGCTGGCCTTTGAGTGCTTTCTGATCTCCTCCATCAACCAGCTTTTCAAAGTACTGGATATGCGCATCACGTTTTAATACCTCAAACCGGGTTCTGATTTCATGAATCCGGTCATAGATGGTTTCGAGCTTGGTGGCCTTATCAACAACATACTCAGGTGTCGTTACCTTGCCACAGTCATGAAGCCATGAGGCTATATGCAGTTCCTCCCATTGATCTTCACTCAATTTGAAATCTTTAAATACGCCTTCATGCGCACCGCATGCTTTCTGTGCAAGCAGCTTGGTCAAGACCGGTACACGCTGACAGTGTCCACCTGTATACGGTGACTTGGAGTCAATTGCCCCGGCGATGAGCTTGATGAATGACTCCAGCAGGTTTTTCTGCATCTGCAGCATCTTCCGACCTTCCAGGGTAACGGCTGAAAATCCGGATAAGGCTTCGATAAAGGCCATCCGCCCGCTATTTTCATCAAACTCCTGCTCAAAACGATCTTTGGCGTAAACAAAACAGAGCAGCCCAATTACCTCTTCCTGCCTGTTTTTCAGCGGCACTATAACTATCTGAGCGTCCTCTAGACCAAGCCGTACCATGGCATCCTTGAACTCAGGCAGCTGAACCACATCCTTTAACGGTAAAACCACCCGTTCACCCCGGTTGAAGATTTCGACCATTTTCGATGGGCCGTCCAGAGAAATATCGGCAAGCTGACTTATTTCAAGATCGAGCCCTTCTCTTGTTGTGATACTGCCAAGTTCGAGAATATTGAAAGACTCGCGAAGCAAGAAGGTACAGGCAACATCCGCATCAGATATGGAGAGTGTTTCTTTTGTGATTTCTTTTAGTAAGCGCCCATAATCTTTTTCGCTTGAAAGCGAATTGATAAGACCGATGAACTTGCTGATGGTTCCCTTCATCATGTTCATCGAGTTTTCAAGATCATTGACCTCTTTGATAAAAGAGTCGAGCTTTTTGGAAGAGCCAAACTGGAACATTCTGATTTTATCAGCCTCACCCGCCAACTGGAGAATCGGCTGCGAAACACGCCTTGCAAACAGCCAGGTAAGCAATACAGTGACTAGCAGCATAGCAAGGGTGAAGTGCATAGCACGCTTCTGCAGCAATAAAGCCTCTTTGAGAAGCACTTTCTCCTTTGCGATGGTTAGGAGATAATATTCCTTTTTACCGCCAAAGGTCATGGTTCTGGTCGACCCTATCCATGTTTCATTCTCAAAACTAAAATGCCACACTTCTGAAAAGACATCCGGAGATTTTACAGCCTGACGCAGGACCGGACTGGGAAAATGGTCGACTGTATACCGTCCTCCCTGATCATACTTACCGCGCAGTTTTTCAGGATCAGAATGGGCCACCACATAAAAATTATCACCGCTCTTTTCAAGCAGTGCAAGCTCTCCCATGCTGCTGCTCGGATGGTGGCTCAAAATTTCTGAGAAGCTGTTGAGGATGACATCACCGCCCATCACCCCGGTCCCTTCAGGCCCCCGTCTGCTGATCGTAATTCCGGTGGTTTTAAAGAAAAGAAAAAAATACGGGTCCGTGCTCACCATCTCACCGGGCGTTGCCGCCAGAGTATACCATGGCCTGACGCGAGGATCATAATCAGTCTTGGTAAAAACCGCCTGGTTCAGCCTTTGCAGTTTGCCATCATACCAGCGGCGTTGCTGGATTGATCCACTGTTAATGTCATGATCAATGTAATCGACCACAAATTTCGTCGACGGAGGAGCATTAAACGTCTTAAGCTGATCAGGCCGGGTTAATCGCCGAACGATAAAATAATCGCCGGATTCATACCCGACTTCGATGGCAGCT
>QKIH01000015.1 GCA_003249645.1 Desulfobulbaceae bacterium
ATCCTTTCGCCGTGCAGCAAATAGGGATAAACTTCATGTTCAGGATGCTTTCTGCTGGTTCTCGGCTTCCGATACACTGCTTCAATTCCCATCCGCTTCATCAGACGACTTACTTTCTTACGGCAAACCTTTTCACCTTGCCTGTCAAGCTGATCTCTGAGCATTCTTGCACCCATAAGAGGATGTTCAAGATGCATCTCATCCAACTTACGCATCAGCTTGAGGTCTTCTGAAGCAACAGTTTTTGGCTGGTAGTAAACAGTACCTCTGCTGATATTAACCAGTTTTGCCTGTTTGTTGATAGAAAGAGGATGATTGCGATCAATCATTTCTTTGTACTCAACACGCCTCTTTTGATGAGCGCACTTTCTAAAAAATCATTTTCAAGCGTTAGCTGACCGATCTTTGCGTGCAGTGATTTTATATCGACTGATGGCTCTTTCTTTGCCCCTGAAATGAAAATATCAGCTGCACTCTCGGTGAGCTGCTTTTTCCATTGGGTTATCTGGTTTGGATGGACTTCATACTGTTCAGATAATTCTGCCAGTGTCCTGTCACCTGCTAAAGCGGCCATTGCAACTTTTGCTTTAAACGATGCTGAATACTTTCTTCTCGATCTCTTTCCCATTTCCTGCTCCTGTTTTTACTGTGACCTTCTGGTCGTAAATGGTAGCAGGTTTATCACTTAACGGCTTGTTCAATTTTCTAGGGCCACTTCTAAAGATTCGCAGTTCCTAAAAGTAACCGTGGAAAACGGCAAGATAGAGAAAGTATCAGAGTAATTTTTAAAAGCAATATTATCACGTAACAGGCATTGATAACCTGCTTCGTAGGGAGGGCATCGCGATTGACTGCTGAACTTGACCAGTAGTGTCAGAATTCTTATATTCTCAATATAGTCAATGGGTTCTGTTGGTTTCATCTTAATCTGGGTGCGCCTATGAATCGATCTGCTTATCTTACGACCGCTTATGCGATAAAGACTGCTGAAAAGCTGTCAAAAGCCAAGATCGGTGTATATGGAAAAGAAAATATTCCAGACAGGCCGATAATCTTCGTTATCAATCACTTCACCAGAGTAGAAACCTTTATCCTGCCATATTATATCCATTCCATTACCGGCGTTCCTGTATGGTCGCTGGGCCATTCTGAAATTTTTCGCGGAGTCCTTTCAAAATATTGGGACATGGTTGGCGTTGTTTCAACCAAAGACCCACAGCGGGACAACCTGATTTTGCGTTCTCTGCTTACCGGTGAGGCAAACTGGATCATTTTTCCTGAAGGGCAGATGGTGAAAAACAAAAAGATCATCACCGGTGGACAGTTTATGGTAAGCACACCGGAAGGGATGAGAAAGCCTCACACCGGTGCTGCTTATCTTGCCTTAAAATCTGAGCTGTTGCGAAAGTACCTGTTAAGCAACGAGAAAAAGAGCGATAAAACACAGCGTATATGGGATGAGTTGGGAGTCAACGGCCATGAAATCAGTAAAGGTCAAACCCTGATTGTTCCGGTGAATCTCACCTACTATCCCATACGGGCCATGGATAATATCGCCGCCAATATTGCCAGCAGGATGATAAAGGACATCCCGCAGCGGGTTATGGAAGAACTGCTGATCGAAGGGACCATGCTGTTTAAAGGAGGGGATATTGATATACGTTTTGGCGAGCCCATTGAGATCGATGATTTTTTTGACAATTCCCGTGTCCAATCAGTTCTTGAAGAGAAACACGCAGGAATGGCTCAGTTGTTTGCATTACTGAAGGAGGAAATGTTTGAATATTCCGAGTTGATCATGCAGAAATATATGCACGGGATTTACAAACTCACAACAGTCAATCATGATCATCTCTTTGCCACCTTTCTACGGCTGTATCCCTATAATAAGCTGAAAAAGGATGACCTTTGCAGGCGTGTTTATCTGGCAGCGAATGATATTTATTCAAGCCATACTCACGGCTTTAATCTTCATAAGTCCCTTGTTTCCAGCCAGCTGCACCTGATTGCTGATGACTCATTTGGCAAGGTGAATAATTTTATTAAGCTTGCCCTTGAAACAGGGGTGCTTGAAGAGAAAGATGGTTATTTCGTGAGAGACAGAGCCAAACTTTCTGCGCCCCTGAGTCTGCACCGCGGGAGGATAGATAACCCGGTGGAGGTTATGGCAAATGAAGTTGAGCCGTTAAAAGATTTTTATGCAAAAATAAAAAAATGGGCATGGCAGCCGGATGTTCTGGTGCGGATGCTGACTGTGAAACAGATATTTGGTGATGCGCTCGATCGCTATCGCGCTGATCACGAAAAATTTGCCGACGAGAGAAAGAGCAACAGCCTGCAGAAACCAACGCTGCTGCCTTCTTACCGATTCCATACCGGGGTGGTTCTGGTACACAGCTACCTGTCCATACCCGAAGAGGTCCTTGAATTGGCGAAACTGTTGAGAAAATCAGGATACTGGGTATACCTGCCGAGATTGAGGGGGCATGGTACAAGTTCGGCAGATCTGGGAACAAGGACCTATAGAGATTGGCAGATTGATGTCGCAGAAGGCTATGCAATGCTTTCGGCCATTTGCAAAAGAGTTGTTGTCGGAGGATTTTCCGTTGGGGGGGCACTGGCAATGGATCTGGCCATAAGGATACCATCGGTCAACGCTGTGTTTACCATTGCCTCCCCGTACAGTTTAAAAGACTATTCTGAAAAATTCATCCCTCAGCCGGATCGCTGGCATAAACTGCTGTCAATAATGCGAAAAGAAGACCGGTCCAAACAGTATATGGAGTTCTGTTCTGACAATCCCCATATTAATTACTCAAAGAATCCGATCTCCGGAGCACATGAAATCGGCAGGCTTCTGGAGAGTTTGTCCGGCAGGCTTGCAGACGTAAAACAGCCCGTTCTGATCCTGCATGCAGAAAATGATCCGGTGGTAACAGGAAACGCTGCTCAAAAAATTTATAAAAACATAGGAAGCAAAGAAAAGACGCTGACAATCTTACCGCTGGATCAGCATATTCCACTGACTGCTCAGGCAACAAAGATGCTTGGCAAAAAGAT
Source organism: Desulfobulbaceae bacterium (assembly GCA_003249645.1). Classification (GTDB taxonomy): domain Bacteria; phylum Desulfobacterota; class Desulfobulbia; order Desulfobulbales; family Desulfocapsaceae; genus SZUA-575. Next base: position 3,061 of record QKIH01000015.1, read on the forward strand.
AGTAAAATTTTTACGATCTCATACAGTTGTATGCAGATAGCCGGGCTGCAGACCATGTTTATACAGCATACATTGCATCTATCTCTTTTTTCATTTTCTCCAGAATAAGTTTTCTTTTTACCTTGAGGGTCGGCGTTAACAATCCATTTTCCACAGACCAGGGCTCATAACTTAGATTGACCTTCTTGATCCAGGCAAAGCCCGGGAATTTCGTTAGTTGTTTTTCTATTCGCAGTAGAACTGCCTGGAGAACCTGCTGGTTATGGAGGTTTTTATTATCTTCTTTCAAGTTGAGTGTATTGAAGATTGACTTCATATTCTCCTTGTTTACCACTGCGAGCAAAGTAAGGTACGGCCGGTTTTCACCGACAACCATAGCAGTTTCGAAAAGAGGGTCCATTGCTATGGCCATTTCCATGTCGGCGGGCGAGACCTTTTCACTGTTGCTTAGGACAATTACATCCTTGATTCTGCCGGTGATTTTAATGTGTCCGTCAATTATCTCCGCTTTATCACCTGTTTTAAGCCATCCGTCCCCGTCCACCATCTCAAGAGTAGCCTGTTTATTGTTCCAGTATCCCTTCATAATACAGTCCCCTTTTACCATCAGTTCCTGATGTTTTCCGATTTTCACTTCTATTCCCGGCAGAGGCTGACCGACACCATCGGGCCTGTTGTTGCCGATTCTGTTAACACTTATTACGGGGCTGGTTTCTGTGAGACCGTACCCCTGCAATAGAGGAAAACCAAGACCGATGAAAAAACGGGCAATCTTGGTGGAAAGAGGCGCGCCACCAGAAATGATGACACGTAGTCTGCCGCCGAATTTCTGCCTGATCTTATAGGCGACAAGAATATCCAGAAAAGGTGCCAGAAGAAGGCGTGGGGTATAAGCAGTTCGAGATTGCCTGCAAAGAGACGACAACCAGCCAAAATCGATTGCCGCCTGAAACAGTTTTCTGGAGAAAAGTGATTTCTTCTCAACCTTTTCACTTATTGCTGCATGGATTCTTTCAAAGATGCGGGGCACAGCAACCAGCACGGTTGGTTTTATCAGCTCGAGGTCTTCGGCTAGTTGCGGAATTGATCTTGCAAAAGTGACAGAGGCCCCTGCCATCATCGGTACATAATATCCCACCGTTCTTTCCAGCATATGTGAAACGGGGAGGAAGGAAAGAAAGTTGTCTGTGGGATATATAGGAATAGCATGCAGACCTGCATAACAGTTGCTGAGAATGTTTTTATGGGTCAGCATCACTCCTTTTGGAGGACCCGTTGTACCGGAGGTGTATACTATTGTCGCAAGTTCATTGGTGGAGAGCTGATAGTGATAGTCTTGCTCAAAATGATCGGGCAGCCAGTCGGTGATACAGAGTATCCTTTCATCTTTATGCACACTGACGCATGCATCAATGGTTACAATACGCTGAATGTGTTTAAGCCTGTCGATCACAGGAGCAAGGTGCTCCCAGTATTCAAGTCCCGGACATAACAGAATTTTAGTCTCGGTCTGTTCGAGAATATAGGCGATGTTTTCTGCCCGGTCATTTGCATAGAGAGGAACGACAACCAACCCCATTGAAAGGGCTGCCTGTTCAAAGCAGATCCAGTCAGGACCGTTTGGGAGCATGAGCGCGACCCGTGAATTGACCTCTAACTTTTCACTGAGCATGGCTTCCCGCCATTGAGCAACCTTGACGGCCATATCCCACCAGGAAAGGTGCTGCCATTTGTCTGCCGGTTTGTCCCAATAGCTGTAGGCCGTGGCCTTAGGAGAATGCCTTACACGTTCGAGAAATAACGAGTGCAGTGTGCTGTCAGGTTCAGGGATGATAATATCAGTTGTGTAATCTCGCATAAATAATCCTCCTCATCGTACCTTTCGGAGGTCTGGACCTGCATGCCATTTACATGGACTTTATGCTGGCCCATCCTGAATCGGGACTGAATCGACTACCATGTTTTAACTCCAGTGATTGCAGGGTGTTAAACAGTTCTGTGTTTTCCTCGTTTTGCAGGAATTGTATAGGGCCGCCGGTAAATGGGGCAAAACCTGTCCCAAATATCAAGCCTCCGTCCAACAACTCACTGTCATCGACAATGTTTTCTCTCAAACAGGCCACACATTCATTCAGTAGCCTCAGCATCAGCCTGTCCTGAATATCGGGGGGTGGAGAATATTTGCTGTTTTTCTTCGGAATAAGGGCTTTGCCCTGTTTATACGTGTAGAACCCTTTGCCTGTTTTTTTTCCTTTATGGCCATCTGTTACCAATTTTTCGACAATATGCGGCATGGTAAGATTTTCTGTTCGAAGAAAATCTGACACGGACAAACAGATGTCGATGCCAACCATATCCATGAGTTCCACAGGGCCTACGGGCATGCCAAAATCTTTGGCAGCCTCATCTATAACTGTAATGGGAATGCCTTCTTCCACCATTATTGCAGCCTCATGCAAATAGGGCATCAGCACGCGGTTTACCAGAAAACCCGGACAGCTCTTCACTGGAATCGGCAGTTTTTTAATGGTTTCGGTGAATTGGATCCCTTTATTAATCCACGGCATGCCCGTTTGTTCGTCATGGATAATTTCCACCAATTGCATTTTCGAAACTGGATTAAAAAAATGCAGACCCAGAAGCCGACCCGGATCTCTTAGGTTCTCCCCAATTGTTTTAATAGGGATAGACGATGTATTGGTGGCGAGAAGCGCCTCGGGCTTAGCCTGTTGTTCAAGCATTGTAAACAGGTTCTGCTTGGCCTCTGCGTTTTCAAATATAGCCTCGATGATGACATCGGCTTTTGCAATCCCGTTGCCGACTGGATCGGGTTGCAGCCTGTCCAGAGCAGAACGAACTAAATGGGGTTGTACAAGCTTGTACAAAAAGAGCTTCTTCGCTCTTGTGAGAGCACCCGCAATGGCCTGGTGGTTCTGATCCTGGATGGTGACTTCGAGATTCTGAAGAGCACACCATGCGGCGATATCTCCTCCCATCACACCTCCACCGATGATGTGGACCCTTGCGGGAACAAAGGTATTGTCACCCGGCAGGTTCTTTAATTTCTCCTGCAGAAAGAAAATTCTGGTCAGGTTTCTTGCTGTTGGATGGACAATGAGATCGGCAAGACTTTCAGCTTCATCTTTATATTGCTGGGCAATGTCTAACGATTGGTTTTTCCAGAGATTGATAATGGCAAATGGTGCCGGATAGTGATTCTCATCGACCTTTTCCCTGAGTTTGCTGGTAAATATTTTTGCAAGAACAGGGCGTAGAAGCGGAGACTCGACAAGTGTGTTTACGAAGCCTGTTTTTCTTTTTCTTCTTCCTTGCAGTATAAGCGTTCTTGCAGCCTGCTGGAGAAGACGGTCGGGAACAGCCAGGTCAATGATACCTGCCCGTTTTGCCCGTTTTGCATCAAGAACCTTTCCTGCCACCATTAGAGGAAGCGCCTTGAGGGCACCGATCAGTTTCGTGAGTCTCACTGTCCCGCCAAAGCCGGGATGAATCCCAAGTTTGACTTCCGGCAGACCTATCTTCGTGCTCGGGTCATCGGATGCAATTCTCCTGGAACAGGCAAGTGCGAGTTCCAGTCCTCCTCCCAGGCAGAAGCCATGAATAATGCAGAGAGTGGGGCAAGCAAGTGTTTCGAGCTTGTTGAATATACGATGTGCCTTTGAGGTGAGTTGAACAGCTTCTTCTCTGGATGATATTTTGGCAAAAGATGAAATATCAGCACCTGCAATAAAGCCGTTCTTTTTTGCCGACCGAATAATCAGGCCGGCTGGCTTTTGAGAGACTATTTCATCAAGTAGTTGGTCAAATTCACTCAATACATCTTCACTGAGAACATTGGTGTTCTTTTCATGCATATCAATGGAAAGCCAGACCAGTTTGTCTTCATCAGTTGTATAGTTCCAGTGAAGAAAGCTTGTGTTTTTTAGCATAATATCCTCCCATGAAGTGTTTATGACTCATGGTTGTGAAAGGCTTTCAGCAACATTGCCCCGCCTTGGCCGCCGCCAATACAGAGCGACGCGATTCCGGTATCTTTTCCGCTTTCCCTGAGAACGTGGAGAAGATGGAGCACTATTCTTGCACCGCTTGAACCAACAGGATGCCCCAGTGAAATGGCTCCGCCATCGACGTTGAGAGTGTTTTGGCCTATTATCCCGTACGGTTTCTCCTTTTGAAAATGAACCTTACAGTACTCCTCACTTGCAAGGGCGGCCAGGCATGCAAGGACCTGGGCGGCGAAGGCCTCATTTATTTCCCACCTGTCGATGTCATCGATGGTGAGATCATGCTTATCAAGCAAACCTGCAATGGAGTGGACGGGCCCAAGCCCCATTAGTTCAGGAGGAACTCCCGTCCAGATGCAGTCTTCAACAAGCAAGAGGACTAAGATCATATTTTTTGACAGTCTCTTCGTCACAGAGGATGAGCAATGCCGCCCCATCGGTGACCTGCGCACTGTTGCCGGCAGTGATGTTGCCAAAGTGCCTGTCAAAAACCGGCCTGAGGCTGGAGAGCTTTGCCATGGTTGAGTCCCGGTGCAGACCATTATCAGCTGTATAAACATTTCCCGCCGTATCAAACAGCGGCTCGATCTCATGGAGCAGGCCGTTATCTACTGCTCTGGCCAGCCGCAGGTGACTCTGTAGGGCATAGCTGTCCATGGTTTCTCTATCGATTGCGAACTGCTTGGCTAGTATTTCTGCAGTTTGCCCCATACTTAAGTTCACCTTTGGATCATTCAGGCCTCGCAAGAGACTGATTTCCGGTTTAAGCATAGAGGGTTTGAGTTTTAAAAGAATTCTGAATTTGGCGGAAAGGGATTTTGCTCGATTCAAATCAGCCAACCAATGGACGAATTCATCCTTCAGTTGAAGAGGGGCTCGGCTCATTGCCTCGACCCCGCCGGCAAGAACAATTTGCGAATAGCCTCCCCGTATTCGTTGCATGGCGGTGTCTATAGCCTGCATGCCTGAGCCGCAATTGCGTTGCACTGTCCAGGCGGGGATACGATGAGAGCAGCCCAGACGAAGGGATGCGACCCTGGCGATATT
>QKIH01000095.1 GCA_003249645.1 Desulfobulbaceae bacterium
AGGCAGCAGCCGGTACCGGTTTGGATACAGCTTTTGCCACCGGCTTGGTTTCAACTTTTTCCTCAGGCTTAACAATTTCTTCGACCTGCTCAGGTACAATTTTTTCAACCGGCCTGGTTTCAACTTTCTCGGCTGGTTTGGCTACAGCTTCTTCGGTATCTTCTTCTATCGTCTCCTCTATCACATCCTGGCTGCTCACAGGAACCTTGTAAGGATCCGGCATGATTTCTATCGGGCCTCCGGTGCTTTTTCTCCTTTCTGCAGCCTCTTTTTCAGCTGCCAGTCTTGCTTTTCTTTCAGCCTCTCTTGCTCTTTCTGCCGCCTCCATTGCCCGTTGGGCTGCTTCACGACTCCTGGCATCCTTGATGGCCTGAATCTCATTTTCGGCAAAGGCCAGCCGGTCATTGGCTTTGAGTAATTGTTCTTCAGTTACTGCAAGACGTTCCTCAAGGGTGCTGATTTCCTTTGAGCTGTTATTTTCAGACTCTTTTATCCGGTCAAGGAGAAGTTTTTTAAGCTCCCGGTTCTCTTCCTGTACCTGCCGGATAAAAAAGTTATTCTCTTCTATTTCCCCCTGCAATCTCAGGATCTCAGACTGATGGTAATCGAGACGGTCACCGGTTTCAGCCTGGCGTTCCCGCACCTCTTTAACGGTCTGCTTTTTCAGCTCAGAGACTTCTTTGTCAATATCCTGAACTTTGGAGTCCACTTTACGAACTTGAACATTCGTATATTCCATGTCTTTCTGTGTTGCAACACATTGAACCAGTACGGAAGCTAAAACCAAAAGTAATAAAGAGTATAAAAAGAATCGTTTCATGGATGTCCTCATCAAAAGTGTATTGTGTCTTATTGCATTCTGGGTGACCATACAGGGGAAGACTGATGTCCCTGGATCCTGAACAGGGTGCGAAAACCTGTACCGTTCTTGAAAACCGTACAGATATCTTTATCATTGTCATGGCTGCGGCTGAACACTATTTGCCGTCCATCCGGAGACCATGATGGAGATTCATGGTCATCGCGGTACCAGGTCAACTGCAGCGGTTTGCCCCCCTCAGGTTTAATAATGAAAATCTGGTAGCGGCTTTCATACAGGCCTGAATAAGTGATCCATTCTCCATCGGGCGACCAGCTTGGTTCTGTATTGTCGTTACCCTGAAAGGTAATACGTCTGACAGCTTTTGTCTTTATATTCATTACATAAATTTGCGGGGTACCGCTACGATCGGAAACAAAGGCAATATGTCTGCCATCCGGTGACCAGGTCGGTGAGACATTGATCCCGGTATTCTGGGTGAGTCTGGAAATAATTGTTCCCTTGGTATTGATGAGATAAAGATCAGGATTACCTTCCATGCTTAAGGTTACAACCATAGTTTTTCCATCAGGAGACCAGGCAGGAGCAAGATTAAGGCCGGGGCGCCTGGAAATGGCAGTGGTGAATTTGGCTTCCTGCCAGTTGGTGATGTAGAGATTTGGATTGCCCGGATGGTAGGAAGTATAGGCAAGCAGCTTGCCGTCCGGTGAAAATTTAGGTGAAACGGCAAGGTTATTATGTCTGGTTATCTGTTTGATGTTTCTGCCAAGTACATCAGCAACGAATATTTCTTTGTGATTCCCTATCTGTGATGTGAAAGCGATGTAGGACATGCTTATACCGCGCTTTCCGGTAAGGTGATAGATGACCTCATCACAAAATCTCAGTATCATTTTATCTCGTATGCCTAAAGCTCCCTTATAACGTTTGCCGATAAGCATACTGCCTTTGTCAACATCAATTAACCTGAAGTCAAAGATTATATTATCGTTCTTGACTTCGTAGTCAGTGATGACGGCGAAGTCTACGCCGAGATTGAGCCAGTCGGTATTTTTTGAGCCATCATATTTTTCGGGTTTTACAACATTAATAAAGCCGTGGAATTCC
>QKIH01000123.1 GCA_003249645.1 Desulfobulbaceae bacterium
ACACCAACCAATGACTTTTACCCAAAGCACCTTTATGGAACGTTTGATAGTTGCTACAGCGAACTAGGAGAACTGAACACGAAAGGCTATGGCATTTTCCTAACTAGTTTCCATCCGAAAACCCTTGATTCTGGACGAATTGATGACGAATTTCCCCGAACGGAGATACGATGGAGCTGTCGATTGCACACCCTATCTGATATTTACCTCTTATCCGGGGAGATTTTCAGAACTCAAGACATAGGTGTCCTGTAGATTTTACCCGCTGTTAAACTGATACCTTTTAGTCTCTCTCTTGGGCCAATTGCAGCCTGGCGATCGTCAGCAAGTTGTACGAGACAATAGTGCTCCAGATGTATCGCTTGAAGCCCTCCCAGCCAGTCCAATTGCAGCGACTTAGTCCATAGGCTCTTTTCAGCGTTGAGATGTTGGCCTCTATCCCTGCGCGAAAATTCTTCAGCCTCTTAAAAACCCATGTGCTCTTGGCCATTTCGAGAACCGACAGACCTCTCTTCTTGGAGAACACCGCGTCTTTGACGCCATGCTGCTTGGCATACGTCAGATTACTTATTGACGCAAAGCCACCATCTGCAGTCGTTTGGCGAGGCGATCTTCCATAATAGCCTGCCTGCCGATCAAGAAGTTCTTTGAAGCACTCCGAGTCGGCAGGATTGCCCCGCTTGATCATGCAGTCGATTATCAGGTTAGAGGCACCACCGGTAAGAAAAAGTTTATGACCATATTCCGTCTTCCGGTTTCCCTTGACAATGATATCTGTATGTCCTTCAAACAGCGAGACGACTTTTTCTGAAGCTGGAACCGATTCATCCTTGAAAACACGACGCTCTGTCTGGTCCATAACTTTCCGCAGGAGGTTGATCGCCGCAGCGATCCGCTCCGCCAGGTGGCGTGCTTTGACAACATCAAGAACGTCGGTACCACCTCTGTAATCATACAGGGCTGCAACTGCAGCCTCGCCATAAACACAGACCTTGTAGGCATACCTGAGCATGTCTTGATAAGCAGCTTCACGAATTTTTTTGCTCTTCGTGTTCTGGATGACCAGGAGTCGCTTTTTCACGACCCGCCGGTGATCGGAAAAACTGTAGGCAGGTTGAGGAATGAATTGCATACCGTCAAACAGATAGCGGGTAATGACACGAACGCCATCCCACAGCAGAGTCGAATCGCTTGGTGAATGAATGTTGGATTCAACAACAGTGCTATCAAGACGGATCTTCCGGCCCTTTTCCAGTTTCTCCTCGTCGGCATAGGAAATAATGAACTGATGAATCGCCAGCCAGGTTTCTTCTGTGAGCGACTTGATGTTCGCCTGCAAAGTTGAGGTACCAGGATACTGTCCTTGAGATAGCCGGGCAAAGACTCTCAAAGAGTTTGAGTCTGCCAGCCAATATTCCAGGTCATCGTAAGTCATTTCTCGAACTTGTTTGAGAATAGCACAGCGCAAAACCTGCTCTGCTGTCATTCCTTTTCTGCCGGTATTGGTACGCCTCCCTCGAGTAATATCGGCTAAGACGAGATCATCTATCTCAGGATTGGCATCGAGAACGGCGGACATCTGCTCCAACTCTTTAGGGCCAATGTGCTTCCCGAGAACCTCAAAAATGCTTCGCTGTCGATTCCGTTTTTGCCGCATCAAGCTCACCGTGATATCTTTTATCGTACTGTTATTACTGATCTTTAATGCAATAATACTACCATGTGAGCCTAAAAACTACTGTAAACATATGCTGATTACCTCGATTTTTCAGCATGTTAGACTTTCGGGATGGAAACTAACTAATACCGACAGTTCACGACAGATAAGTTCCTTAAAATGCTACTCCCGAATAGGTGACTTTACGAAAATGTGGAAACGAGTGAATTGTGATATAATGGCGTTACACTGCAGAGTGATAAAG
>QKIH01000113.1 GCA_003249645.1 Desulfobulbaceae bacterium
GTTTAATCTAATCAATCCTTCAGATTATGTCAACAGCTTATTTTATCTTCAGTGCATTTTGTTGTAGACGCGAAGTCTGTCGCATGCTGCCCTGAAGGCCGGTCGACTCTACTTGATCACCAAGTTTTCGTCAACCTGTTTTTTTACTGCGGTGCTGCTTTTTTTTCTTCCTCAAAATAGTTGCTGTTCAGACCGCGACGTCGTGCCGGCTGAGACAGCCTTGCCTCGAGGAGGCGGCAAAATACCTGATTGCCTCTGCTGTGTCAATAAGGATTTTCGCTGTTTTATTTCTTTTTTTCAAAGAAAAAAGTAACTCAACAAATTATCGTCATTTTATATTCGAATAATTTCAGTTTCAATAGGTCAAAGAGTTAATCTTTAATCCACTCACTCAGGGTTGAGACTATCTTTTTTGCCTGTTCAGCACTTGATATGTTGAATTTTGATTTTGGAATATACTCACCAGAGCGTTTCTGATAGCGTCTGATGGTATACATATCTTTGCTGTATTCCTCTTTTGCTTTGTCCCAATTCTGATAACGATAGAGAATTGTGGTCCAGGCACCTTTGGACAAAATAACCTTGTCCAGTTCTTTCAAAAGAACAATTCCATCTTCTTCATATTGTATGGTGAGATCTTCTACTTCTGTAGTCATGACGGTTCCATATCTGCTTGAGTTATTTTAAAGGCGGTCGTTGAACAATCAGGCTGGTTTGTTCAGTCGTAAAGCACGTTATGCAAACACATATAGCCTAAAAGGTAAAGAGGAAACCTTACAAAAGTGTCCTCTTTACTCTGACAGGTGAGTGAAAATGCTACTTGGGTTGCAGCGTGAAAAAAAGCCTGCCGTTGGCCGCTTCTACCAGTATGTGATCGCCTTCTTTGAATTTTCCTTCAAGTAATTCAAGAGCCAGAGGGTCTTCAAGATGGGACTGGATGGCCCGCTTGAGAGGTCTTGCTCCAAAAGCCGGATTAAAGCCCACTTTAGCAAGAAACTGTTTTGCATCCTGCCTGATATGAAGTTTGATTTTTTTCTCGCTCAATCTTTTATTAAGACGATCAAGCTGGATATTGACTATTGCCAACAGATTATCAATATTAAGACTGTGAAAGGTTATTACTTCATCGACACGGTTCAGAAATTCCGGTTTAAACTGGCGATGCAGCAGTTCATCGATATTGTTTTTGATTGAGTCCAAAGGCAGATTATCGATTGATGCCTGCATAATCAGATCGCTGCCAAGATTTGATGTCATGATGAAGATCGTGTTTTTAAAGTCCACAGTTCTCCCTTTTCCATCGGTCATTCGACCATCATCGAGGACCTGGAGCAGGACGTTGAAAACATCCGGGTGTGCCTTCTCAATCTCATCTAGGAGAACAACAGCATACGGCCTTCTTCGAATCGCTTCTGTGAGATAGCCGCCTTCATCGTAACCGACATAGCCAGGAGGCGCTCCGATTAGTCTTGCAACCGAATGCTTCTCCATGAATTCGCTCATGTCAATTCTGATCATTGCCTGTTCGCTGTCAAAGAGAAAATCTGCAAGCGACCTGGCGAGCTCAGTTTTGCCGACGCCGGTTGGCCCGAGGAAGAGGAACGAGCCAAGCGGACGATCAGGATCCTGCAGGCCTGCTCTTGCACGTCGAACGGCATTGGCAACCGCTCTGATTGCCTGTTCCTGACCGATAATCCGTTTGCCGAGCTGTTTCTCAGTGTTGACGAGTTTATCTTTTTCGCCTTCCATCAGCTTGTCAGTCGGGATTCCTGTCCATTTGGCAACAATTGATGCAATATCTTCTGCTGAGACTTCTTCTTTCAGCATCTGATTGTCGGACTGAATTTCGTGCAGTTTAGCGTTGGCCGATTCGAGATCTTTTTCCAGCTGAACAATTTTTCCATAGCGAATCTCTGCAACTTTGGAAAAATCGCCTGCACGTTCTGCCTGTTGTGAGCTTATGTTGGCTTCGTCAATGGCACCTTTAATATTACGTATCTGCTGAATGATATCGCGTTCGAGTGTCCATTGTCCCTTCATGCCGTCGAGTTTGTCACCAAGCTCGGCAAGCTTCTTTTTGATTTCACCGAGTCGCTCTTTGGAAGCACTGTCTTTTTCTTTCTTGAGAGCCTCCTGCTCAATTTCGAGCTTGATCCTCTGACGCTCAAGAGTATCTATATCTGTGGGCATCGAATCAATTTCAATTCTGAGCCTTGAAGCGGCCTCATCGATGAGATCGATAGCCTTGTCCGGCAGGAAGCGGTCAGTTATGTATCTGTTTGACAGAGTTACGGCCGCAACTGTTGCTGCATCCTGAATTCTGACGCCATGGTGAACTTCGTACTTTTCTTTTATACCGCGGAGGATCGCAATGGTATCTTCCTCTGAAGGTTCCTGTACTAATACAGGCTGGAAACGCCTTTCAAGTGCGGTATCTTTTTCGATATGCTTGCGATATTCATCAAGGGTTGTTGCGCCGATACAATGCAGCTCACCGCGTGCAAGAGCTGGTTTCAGCATGTTGGATGCATCCATCGCGCCTTCTGAAGCGCCGGCTCCTACAAGAGTGTGAATCTCGTCAATGAAGAGAATTATTTCTCCGGCCCTTTTTTCTACTTCTTTGATAACCGCTTTTAAACGATCTTCAAATTCGCCTCGATATTTCGCTCCTGCAATGAGCGCTCCAAGATCCAGTGAAATAACCAGCTTATTTTCAAGGGTGGATGGTACGTCGCCATTAACAATTCGCTGGGCAAGACCTTCAACTATTGCAGTCTTGCCAACACCAGGTTCGCCAATAAGAACAGGGTTGTTTTTGGTACGACGTGAGAGCACCTGAATAATTCGTCTGATTTCTTCATCCCTGCCGATAACCGGGTCAATTTTACCCTGTTTGGCAACATCGGTGAGATTTCGGCCATATTTTTCAAGGGCCTGGAATTTTTCTTCAGGGTATTGGTCTGTTACCCTCTGGTTGCCTCGAATGGTTGTTAATGCCTGCAGAAATCCCTTTTCGTCAATGCCATGCTCTTTTAGGGTTTTTGCGATATTATTGCCAGGGTACCTGATGATGGCGATAAAAAGATGCTCCTGGCTGACAAAGTCATCCTGCATCTGTTTGGCTGCACTAAAAGCTGTGTCGAGCACTTTCTTCAGCTCATTTGAAGCATAGATCTGGCCTGCACCGCTGCCTGAAACTTTCGGCAGCTGCTCAATCAGTTGGTTGATCTGGCTTAATAGAACGGCAGGGGTGACTCCAAGCTTTTGCAGGGCGGGAACAACAATGCCTTCCGGCTGTTCCATAATTGCCTTGAATAGATGTGCTATCTGGATTTCTGGATTACCATTGTCCTGGGCCAGCTGCTGGGCTTTCTGAATAGCCTCCTGTGATTTTACTGTAAACTTGTCAAATTGCATTTCTCTCTCCTTTAAGCATGCAATCACCCCTCTTCAAAAAGTGTTTGCTATCAGCTACCGACAAGATAAGAATAAAAAAAGCGGTGTCAATTATTTGACACCGCTTTTTATCATGCAATCTATGTAAAAGGCTGAACCTGTTTTAGTACAAGCTCAGCCTGATAGACTTATTGATCAACCGCAACTTCCGGAACTGCAACTTCCAGAACTGCAGCCACCACCGCCGATAGGGTTGGAGGAGGTGATTCCGAAACCGGAACGTGGACCTGCGTCTACATATTCAACGTTAATGACACCGCATGTTTCAAGAAGGCTTTCTTCAACAAGAAACTTCAGGGTATCGTTATCGAAAACTTTATCATTATCTTTTGGCTCATCCAGAGCCAGTCCCAGTGAAGGGCCAGCTCAGCCGCCCTGCATAAGAGCAACGCGGAGTGCAGAATCGATATTGTTCTGCTCCATATACTCTTTCAGTTTTGTAACCGCTAAGTCTGTTACAATTAAATCAGACATCTCAATTCTCCTTAGTTATTTAGTTGCTTCACCACTAACTCTATATATAAAATACCAAGTTAGATTTTCTGCTTGACTAACAAAATAAGCTTGTCGGCAAAAGAAGTCAATCGACTAATTTAGGATTTTCTTAACAATATGATTGATAGGCAAACCCTATCTCGTCGCAAACCCAATGAAAATATGGCGATAACTGACTTTTTGTTGGAATGAAAAAAATAGAGTGATAAACTGCAGGAAGAAGAAAAATTACATAAATGTTTTGTAATTCATCAAAAAACTCGTTCTTTACGGCACTTGAGAGTGGCTACTGAAGGTTCAAATTTAATATTAGTAGAGGCAAGATCATGAAAAAGATTGTGATTTCGACAGGTGGTGGCGATGCTCCAGGGTTAAATGCGGTTATATATGCAGTAGTTCATGCTTGTTCGAAGCGTGGATGGGAAGTGTATGGAAGCCGATGCGGCTATGGTGGATTTCTCGATATTGATGAAATGGTTCGCCTCTATCCGCGTGATGTTGAAGGAATCTACGCAATCGGCGGAACTATTCTCGGTTCGACCAATAAAGGGAATCCTTTCAGCTGTCCAGTGGAAAATCTTGCCGGTGAAATTCAGGTTGTCGATATTTCAGATAAAATTCTCAGAAATTTTAAACGAATGAAATTTGACTGTCATATAGCAATCGGTGGTGACGGCAGTCTCGAGATTGCTCATCGATTTGCCCTAAAAGGCATGCCAGTCATTGGTGTACCGAAAACCATTGATAATGATCTTGAGGTTACTGCCAGGACATTCGGTTTTGATACTGCAGTTGCAACAGCCACTGAAGCGCTCGACAAGCTGCATTCCACGGCAAAATCACATAACAGGGTTATGGTAGTCGAGGTGATGGGACGTGATTCCGGCTGGATAGCTTTATATTCAGGTATTTCTGGTGGAGCGGATGTTATCTTGCTGCCTGAGATTCCTTTTGATATGGAAAATGTCTGTGACAAGATCGCCGATAATGAACTGCACGATAAACACTATTCAATCGTTGTTGTGGCTGAAGGAGCAGCTCCAAAAGATGGAAAAGTGTTTAACAAAGGCAGAGGAGAACTAGGCCGTGAAGAGGTCGTGCTGGGCGGTGTAGGTGATTGGGTGGCTGACGAAATTCGCAAACGGACAGAAAAAGATACCCGGTCGCTCACTCTTGGTCACCTGCAGCGGGGTGGATCTCCGACCACATTTGACAGGTTGCTCGCCATGCGTTTCGGAGCTGCGGCAGTTCGGTTGGTTGAGGAAGGCAGTTTTGACAAAATGGTTGCCCTGGTTGATTCGCAAATGCAGGCTATTCCTATCGTCGATGCTATCAAAAACAGAAAGAAGGTTGATTTGAACAGTGATAAAGTTTCTACTGCCCGGGATATTGGTATCTGTCTTGGCGATAACAGCGATGAGACAGATATCCTTCAGGAAACCGGTGTGTTGAGCTAAACATGGCAAATCGGTATAAGGAAGCTTTTGAGTTGCTCCACGAACATTACGGAGATCAGCAATGGTGGCCTGCGGAAACGAAATTTGAAATCCTTGTTGGAGCTGTGCTGACACAGAATACAAGTTGGTCAAATGTGGAGAAGGCAATCATCAATCTCAAAGATGCAAATGTGCTTGATTTTGAGCAGATGGTGTCAATGAACGAGGTTGTTTTAGCTGAATATATCAGACCATCCGGTTATTATAATCTTAAGGCCAAAAGGCTGAAGAATCTGCTCGAAATGATCAATGTAATTTACGAGGGCAGCCTGGATCTGATGCTGGAGGATGACTGGAGAAGTGTCAGGGAAAATCTGCTTTCTGTGAAAGGGATTGGGCCGGAGACCGCTGATGCCATATTGCTGTATGTTTGTGAAAGACCGGTTTTTGTTGTAGACAGTTATACCTACAGGGTTTTCTCACGACATAATATGGTAGAGGAGGAAACCGATTATCATGCGATTCAGGACACCTTTATGGATAATTTAGAACATGATACAAACCTGTTTAATGAGTATCACGCGCTAATAGTCCAGGTGGCAAAAGATTATTGCAAGAAAAGCAAACCGCTTTGTTCAACGTGCCCGCTTGAGGGGCTGTGAAATAAAAAAGGCCGGATCATAAAAGATCCGGCCCTGTGTGTTGGATGTATAGCTGGTGGAATGAATTATGCCCGCAGGTCAAGCACGGATTGTGTCATCTCGTCTTCTGCTTTAATGGTTTTGAGATTGGCTTCATAGAATCTGGTATTGAGGGTTGAATCGGCCAATTCCTGAGCCATATCCACGTTTGAAAGTTCTACCATTTCTGTCCCGTTTGAGGTTTCCTCCAGGCGCATCATTCCTTGTGTGTTTACTGTATCGACAACAGCTTTTACTCCCTGATCCGCTGTTGACTCATTGGTAACACGTGTTTTTTTGAAACCTTCCGATTGGAGGTTGGCAATATTATTTGCATTTGAATTCAGTTTTGTGCTGAATGCAGAAAGTGCTGATAATGCTGAACTTGTTGCTGATATCATGAGCTTATCTCCCAAGCGTCTTGTTTGAAAACTAATGTGCCATTGGAAATTTAAGCAATAACTGATCCTAGAGGCAATGGTTTTGTTAAAAAAAAACATAACATCATGATTATATAGAAAATATGTTTGAACAAAAGACAGGAATTTTTTGATTTTCGGCAGGCGGGCTGAAATGTAATTTCTCTTTGGTATTACAAATCTGGAAGTGCTATTCCCGGCTAAGTGTAATAAGTTCATTACACATGGTATCTATTTCTTCGGGTTCATATTCAAGAATTGTGAGTGATTTTCTGTAGCGATCAAGCATTTTCCAGCATTGCTTTCTGGCATTGTTGTTCTGGTATGCCCGGTAGAGGTATCCGGCAAATTCATCATCAAGGGTATCGGCTTCCCATGCTTTTTCATAAATTCTGGCAGCTTCCTCAAATAAGCCCTTCGATTGGAGATAGGTTCCCCAGATTCTGGCAATTTTTTTAATGGTATGAATTAACTCTTCATCAAGCTCAAAAGCGGCATCGCCATTGAGACCATGGCTCGGAAGTGATCCGTTCCAGAGCAATAATGCACGGTTGAAAAAGCCTGCCGTCTGCCACCATTTGTTTCGGCTGGCAGCCATGAGCCCTCTGGCAGTCCATTTTACGAAAGCATCGTAGTCAATTTGATAATCTTTTAATTGAAGAATGCGCTTTGATAAAACGAGGTGATTTTTCGGAAGAAGCGAGAGCTCATCGGCGAGAATTTTCCTCATCCGTTCCAGAAGAGCGTCGAAATTGCGTCTGGCTTTATCTGTTGGACTGTCAGGCCAGAAAATAAGCTGCACCGTCTCGATTGGTACCTGGCGTTTTGGTGAGTTTATCAAAATCGCAAGTAATTGACGTTGTTGCGGAGTGAAAGAATTGGCATCAATGGGTTTTTGCCCTGAGGTTTCACAGGAAAATCCTCGTAATATGTTGATTTTTAATAACGGGGCAGAAGAATTGTCGGTTTTGCTGTTTGTTGCCGGTAAAAGCTCTTTTAATGACTCAACATGTTTGTTGAGAATTTTATTTGTCGTACAATAATTATAAATTGTGATCCAGGTTGATGGAAGAATGGTCCAGAACTGCCTGTAGCCCATCTGTTCCATGGTCTCAAGCGATTGAACCAGTAAATTGTCAGCTTGCTTTATCCTCCCTGTCTTTAGATAAATATGAATGAGGTGCAGCTGTGAGCATGTTTGAAGATAGTGAAGATGGTATTTTTCAGTCTGTTCAAGAACATCGAGAAGAATTTCTTCCGCCTTGGAAAATTGATTCATAAAAATATCAGCAACTGCAATAACAATGAAATTGAGACAGCTGTAAAAAGGACCTCCGGAGTTCGTGCGTAGAGTCCTTGACAGTTTAAGTTGTTCCCAAATGTCCGGTGCAATGCCTTTTTCCGCAGATTCAAGCAGTGCCATCCATTGCAAACTCTGACTGGTCATATGATCAGAGCAAGTGGCTGATGCTTTCTGGTGGCTTATTTGGAGAAGCGCTCTGGCAGCTTCCATATCGCCGGAGTTCATTGCCAGTAGGGCTTCCCATAATGGAAGGTATGGTGAGGCAACGGTCTGTCTGGTTACTTCGATGTCAATAGATTTGATGAGTGCTTTTTTCTCGATAACAAAATTATCTGTGTCACCAGTCATCGAATGGTAGCAGAGATGCATGATTCTGATGGTCAGCTTGTTGGATGTTCCCACCAGTGGGTCGTTGAGCAGTTCGTAACACGCTTCTGCATGATGTGAAAATTGTGAAAAATTGCCTGCTAGAAGTTCAATGTAGCCGATGATGAATCTGGTTGAGGCCATGAAGTTTTTCATTTGATGCTGTTCTGCTAAATTTTTCGCCGTCAGTGCGTAATCCTTGGCTTTGTCGTAATCGGCAATGAAAAACCAGTAGCCGGATGCAAGATTTCTCAGAACCATGATCTTAACTTCGATACGCAGGTTGTCCTGATGTTGCTTGTAGAGTTTTTCAGACCTCGGTAACAGTTCTGAACCGGTAATGTAGCGACCGGAAACGACAAAATGGTAGTAAATAGTCTGGGCGAGTGCGATCAGTTCACCCACAGGATCTTCTTTTGCAATGAAATGCCGTCTTGCCGATTCAAGCAGAGGCAGGCTTTTTCCAGGAGTAAAGTCTCCTTGTATTATCCCGGTGAGAAGGGTGATCCACTCATGTTGAAGCATTGTTTCCATTGGGATTTTCTGCACGATTGGGTAGATCGAAGAGGTGCTGTTGGTCGATAGCAGATTGAGACCCTCACGCTTAAGAAAAAGATTTATCTTTTCATATTCGCCAGCCTTGATATGGGATGAAATCGCTTGAGCCGGTCTGTTCTGACTGAGGAAATAGTCTGCCTCTAATTTGTAGATTTCTTTTATTATATCTTGTGGCAGCGTCTTGTTGGCAACGATCTGAAGAAATTCCTGAAAGAGATGATGGAAGCGGTAAATTGCTTCAGTGCCGTCATGGTGACGAGTGATGAAACAATTTGATGCAACCAGGTTAATCAGTTGTTCCTCTAGGGTTGCGTCACCAGTGATGGTGCTTGCCAGTTGTGCCGGAATTTCATCAAGAAGAGAAAGCTTAAGAAAGATTGTTGTCAGCTGTTCAGGAATATGAGTGAAGATCTCTTCCTGGAAATAATTGAGCAGCTGTCCGTGGGAAGTTATGGTCGCTGGAAGTCGGGAAAATCTCCCCTCAGTACTGTAATGCTGCTGAAATGGGTTGGCTGCCAGGATGATACCCATGATCCATCCGCCTGTGCTGTTGTGCAGCTGATGAATAGATACCGGATCGAGGTCTTCTCCTAGAATTGAAAGAAGCAGAGAACTTGTGTCATGTTCATTAAGAGCCAGATCCCGGGTGTGAAGAGTGAGAACGGAAGATTGTTCAAGCAGTGCTTTGCACCAGATGGTGATAGGTGTCCTGGTCGTTATAAGAAAATGGAGCTTTGGTGGAGAACTGTCGAAAAAATAGGCTATAATCGGAGTGGTCAACCCTTCATGGTCGATTTTATGAAAATCATCGAGAATCAGGTAAGTATCATCTTTCAGCTGACGGTTGATATCATTGAGCAGCAGGTTGCAGCATCGTCTGGCATCAAGAGGGCTTAAAGAACCGCGATTAAGAATGTCCTCAAACTGAGGAGACTGAAAATCAGTAAAAGTTCGTGCAAAACACTGATAGATTGCAGCAAGAAAGAAGAGCGGGTCGTTGTCGCTCTCGTCTACCTGGTACCACAAACTTCTATTTTTGCAAAGTTCTGAGATTTGATAGGCGAGCACGGTCTTTCCCTGGCCCGCCTGGGCGTCTAAAATGATGAATTTCTTCCGGGTGAGATCTTGAGGCAGCTTCTCGGTGATCAGTTCTTTCCTTGGAAGCAGTTGTTTCGGATCAAGCTGCGGCCTGGAAAATTTGTTTGAAGGTGCTGCAAGTCTCAGTAAATCCAATGGAACTCCTTAATCAGGTGTCTTTTTTTCGCTCTGCCTTCTGGTAACCGATAAATTGTCTGCAGATTCCCCGGATGATCTGAGAATCTTTGCTGGTAAGACGGACGCGGCTGAAAAATTTACGAATACTGGTCATCCAGTATTCGTGATTCTTGTCCTGAAGAAAATTTATTGCAACCAGAGCATCTTCAACGTGCTCATACATGCCTTCAAGCTCAAAACTCGATGCAAGCCGCGGTTCATTGGTGATTCTTTTCGGTTCGTGAATGACCGAATAGTACAGTTCATAGCAGTGGACAGCCACGGCCTGTGCCAGGTTGAGTGAAGAAAAATCTGCTGTCGGAATACAGCTGTTGTAATTGCAATATTTTAATTCATCATTGGTCAGACCGGAATCTTCACGGCCGAAAATGATTGCGAGTTTGTTGTGGGCAAGATCCGGCATAACCCGTTTGATAATATCCCGGGGAGATTTTTCGGTTGAACGCTGCCTGCCGCTGCGGGCCGTTGTACCGATGATAATTGAACAGTCAGCTATCGCCTCGGGAAGATTGTCGAAGTAGCGGATGTTGTCGAGTACATGTTTCGCGTTATGGGTTGCCATTTTTGCCATGGGAGCATGTTCCGGTATGCTGTCTCGAATAACGATGAGGTTTGAGATGCCCATGTTGTATGCAATACGGGCAGTAGCACCAATGTTTTCCGGGTATTTTGGATGCACAAGAACAATGGCGACATTGTCCAGCATCGATTTGTTTTCTGTCATAACAGTAAATTTAATGAAAGTATAACAAAGGTTTACAGCAAAAAATAATCCGCTGCAACAATGAAATGATGCAGCGGATTGTCAGAGGGGCGGGTGACTACTTATGGGAATCTTCGAACGAGATTTTGCTGATTTTTTCGTATTCTTCAGCTTGTTTATCAATATTCGTCGGCATCAGACGCTTAAGCAGCGGTACAACGCCTTTTTCTGATTTTTCGAATAATGATTCAGCTTCTTTCAAAGTTACCTGCCAGGCTGGAGCAAATCCAGGGGCCTTTTCAAACATGATATCAAGAGCAGTCTGATAGAGGAAGTATTGACGGATTTCTTTACGGCCGGGTTTCTGGTTTAATGACTGTACGGTAATGCGAAGATTGTCTCGTTCCTGTTTGAGGCGTTCCAGTTCCTGCTTTCTTCTCTCATTATCAGAAGAATCGATTTCCAGTTTCGTATGGAGATGTGTTCTGAGGCGTTCAACTTCCTTGCTCAGTTCTCGTCGTCTCATGAAGCCACGAATATAAATGATAACACAGAAAACGATGCCTATGGTCAGGCCCCTTGCAAAAGGGTTTGAGATGATATTCATCAACCAGCTTGTTTCTTCCATTCTTTTTTCCTCCAGAATAAAATCGTTCTTCCCTTACAGAACAAACTATAAATTGTTATTGTCATTCTCCTCCTTTATGCGAATTATTCAAGCAAGTCAAGCATCAAAAAAATGCAGTACCGGTCTGAATCAAAGGAAAAAATAGACAATTCTCTGCTTTCAGGGCAGTTTTTTTATGTAACCGTAAAATTAATTCTATATCGAACTTTATCAACTCCGATCAGTTTTACTGTAATCAGATCTCCTATCTGATAGGTCTTCAGTCCAACATCACCGATAAGCTGGTGTCTTCTGCTGTCATACAGATAAATATCGTCCTGCAGTTCTTCCAAATCCACCGAGCCGCTGATAAAAGGACTGAAGATTTCAACGAAAAGTGCGGAGCCGGTCACCCCGGAGATGATACCTTCAAATGAATCTCCGATAAACTGCTCCATATAATATACTTTGAGCCGGTTATGGATGTCACGTTCAGCATCTATTGCCGTTCTTTCCCGCGATGAGAGAAAAGTGCCGCTTTCCTGCAGTTTTTCTCTAGAAACAGGTCTGAAGCGAATGCCTTTTTTCTTCTCTTTTAAGAGTCTTGCAAGGGTACGGTGAACGTGAAGGTCGGGATATCGCCGGATTGGAGATGTGAAATGTGTATAATCAGTTGCCGCCAGACCGAAATGGCCGGCATTGCCAGGAGCATAACGGGCCTGCTGCATGGTTCGAAGAAGCAGGTTGTTAAAGACATACTCTTTGGGAGAACCCTTTATGTCGGTAAGTATTTTGGCGAACCACGCCGGGCTGATCTCTTCTTCCGGTAGATTAATGCCCATCATTTTTGCAAAAGTGATGAACTCTTTGACCTTTTCAGGAGAGGGGAGTTCATGGATGCGGTAAAGTGACGGCGTCGAGGTTTCGGTAAAATATGATGCGACAGCTTCATTGGCTGCCAGCATGAATTCTTCGATGAGCTGGTGTGAAAAAAGTCTTGTTGTTTTTTCAATGCTGGCGATTTTGCCATCTTCAAAGAGCCCGACGGCGGGCTCCGGCAGGTTGAAACCGATGGAGCCGCGGTTCATGCGTTTTTCAAGAAGCTGCTCTGCGAGTTCCTGTGCCCATTTCAGCATGGTCAGGAAGGGCTTGTACTCTTTGCGTGCATCCTGATCTTTGTCGACGATGATCTGCTGAACGATAGTGTAGGTAAAACGTTTATGGCTTTTTATGATTGATTTTGTGAAATCTTTTTTCTGCAGTTTTCCCGTCCGGTCAAAATCAAGGATGGCAGTAAAAGCCAGGCGATCCTCATCGGGGATCAAACTGCACAGGTTGTTGGAGAGATTCTCAGGCAGCATCGGGATGACGCGTCCCGGGAAGTAAATCGAAGTTCCCCGCAGATATGCTTCCTTGTCGAGTTGCGAGCCGGGTTCAACAAAATGGCTGACATCGGCAATGGATACATAGAGTCTGTAGCCCTTGCGGTTTTTTATGACACAGATTGCATCATCAAAATCTTTTGCCGTTTCGCCATCGATGGTGACGTGCAGCAGGTCTCGTAAATCAGCCCTGTCAGGATCTGATGATTCTGCGCTGCACACTTCCGCATCATGAAGAGCTTCCTCGCTGAACTGATATGGGAGATGAAATTTTTCGATCACCAGCCGCATCTGCACATCTACGGAAGAGGGCGGCCCCAGAACTTCAATGATTGTTCCCGGAGTAAAGGCAGAACCAGGCTGCGGCTTGTCAATTTTTACCATTACCGCATCGTCAATCTGTAAATTTTCTGGAAGTCTGCCGCTGATTGACACCTGATACGGATATCTCGGATCTTCAGGTATAACCACGGCTTTGTCGTTTATACGGCGATAAAAACCGGCGATGGTATCCGGTGCAGATTCAAGAACTGTTATGATTGTCCCGTCCGGGCGATCCGGTTTGCTGTTAGCGTCGAGCAGAACAAGGACGCGATCATTATGAGATGCTCCGGAAAGATTGTATTTTGAGATGAAGACATCTTTCTCTTTTGCGGTGTCATTCGGCTGGCTGTCGACAGTAACAAAACCAAAACCTTTCGGGTTGATTTCAAGCTTTCCTGAGAGGAATTTTGCTTTGGAATTCAGTGAAAAATGCTTTTTCCCTTTCAACTGCAGCCATCCGCCGCGGGCAAGTTCATAGAGCTCATCAACAACACGTTTTCGGTCACTTTTGTTAAAGGCGAACTCTTTTGTCAGGTCGTCCAGTGAAAGTGATTTCTGCTGCATGTAAAGATGAGCCAGGATAGTGTTGCGAAGCCGGGGTGCAGCGCCGGAAAATTTCTTTTTGGTCTTTACCGGTTTTCGTCCGTGGTTGGTTGGAGCCGGGCTGAAACGTTTTTTGCTACTTTTTCTTTTTTTTACCATTTATGGGATTCTGAAGGTGAAAAAAAACTCGAAAGAGTTATATGTAATGAAATATGATGGAATCTTTTCACTATTTCTTCTACTGTTTATGTATCATAGTGCCAAAACAGCGAAAAAGAAATATCAAACTGGAATTTTAATCGTTCTTTAATGTTGTCGAGTTTATGCCACCTAAAATCCCCTTTGATGTAGACCAGTATAAAAAAGATATGGTGAGGCTTTTAGGGGATATTCCTGACCAGGCGGTTTTCTGGAAGGCCCTGGATTTTGCCGTCGAAGCCCATGATGACCAGTGGAGGAGGTCGGGAGACGCATATATCCTGCATCCCTGCTCTGTTGCCAGAATTCTCATAGAGGAACTCGATATAGGTCAGCCCGACATTCTGGCTGCTGCGCTCCTGCATGACACGGTGGAAGACGTTGACTATGTTACCGTTGCACTGGTTGGTGAGCTGTTCGGCCCCTATGTGCAGGCGATTGTTGACGGGTGTACGAAGGTTACTCATGTCTCGGGTGATAAGCAGAATCGTGTAAAACTGGTTCATCGCAAAATATTTTCAGGTGCGGCATTAAGGCCCGAGGTTATGCTGGTTAAGCTTGCAGACCGGCTGCACAATCTGCGTACGCTTTATGCAATGCCCAATCAGAAGCGACAACGCATCGCCCAGGAAACCATTGATATTTATGCCCCTCTTGCCACTGTGTTCGGGCTGTTTGAACTCAAACGTGAAATGTATAACCTGGCTCTAATGTTTAAATATCCCCGCCAGGGGGCAAAGCTCGCCGCTCATATTCGTCACATTTCAGAATCACCTGTTGCACACGATGTTGCACAAAAGCTCAGAACCAGAGCCTTGCTCGAAGGCTTGCAATGCACTGTAGAAATCAGAACGAAAGATCTCTGGGCCTATTATGATGCTGCCAACCGAATTTTGCTCAAACGCATCGATACTCCGCTTGAAATCATTATACTTGTTCGTGATGTCCAGGCCTGCTACAGGGCTCTTGGTCTGGTCAACAGAACCTTCAATCCTATTCCTCGCTCTATTCGCGATTTTATTGCCAATCCAAAACCAACCGGGTATCAGGGCCTGCATTCTCGCGCAATCATTAAAGCTGAACGGATGCTGTTTAAAATCCGTACCGAAGAAATGGCCAGGCGGGCGCAGCGCGGTATTTTACGAAACTGGGATGTGCGAAGCAAAAATCAGATCAGGTTCGTTAATGAAATCAAAGAAATGTTTGATGTGCTGGCCTCAGATGAAGCTGTTTCATACCGTGATGTGATTGCCGCCAGCGGCAAAAAAGAAATTTACACCTATACCCCCCAGGGCGATCTTATCTGCCTGCCGATTGATTCGAACGTTCTCGATTTCGCTTTTCGTGTACATACTGAGATCGGACGGCATTGCAAGGGGGCTGTTATCAGAAATAAACGTGTTCCGGTCGATTACATCCTGCATGACAGTGACATGGTGCGTATCATTCGAGATGAAAAACCGGTTCGATTTGAGCAGGAAATGCTCACTCGCTGTAAAACACCAAAGCCTAGGGCTGAATTGTCGAGAAGTTTCAGGCTGCGCAGGAGCAAGGTTTCGTCAAACGTCGGCCAATCGATCTTAAAGCAGGAAATGCTTCGATATGGTTTCCCCTTTGATCTTGTCAGTGAAGGAAGCGAAGAAAGTAAGATCGTACTTGAACGGTTCGGCGTCGAAACATATGAAGAGTTCTATGTAAGGCTTGGTGAAGGCCGTATCCGGCTTCTGAAAGTGATTGAATTTATCAAAGCCTACTTCTTTGACGGAAAGTCTCCTCTTTTTACTCCGACCGGTGCTTTTAACAAGGTGCTTCTTGATACCCTCGATCCGGTGTCTGTAAAACTTTCATCGTGCTGCAAACCGAATCCTGCTGCAAAAGACAACTGCGCGCTGTTAACAGAGAAAGGACTGTCTGTACACAACCGTAAATGCAAGCGTCTTGAAGAAGTAAAGTTTATAAGGGAAGATGCCGTCGATGTTTACTGGAACCAGAGGACGACAAAAATAAGAAAGAAACAGGTGCTGAAAATTTATAGGATGACAAGGAAGGATATTCTTCTAATTATAAGCAAGGCACCGGATAATTTTGATGTTCATGATATTAAAATGATCACGAATTACTCAACTCCGAGACCAACCTGGGAGATTGAATTTGCAGTTCCTGATCTTTATGCGTTGCAGAAAGTACTGCGCCATTTTGACAAGTCGGGAGTAGGGTATGATTTCTTTCTTACCTGCTGATAAAAAAAGGGAGGGACTTTTCAGTCCCTCCCTTTTTTATATATGTCCTGCCGGAACTAGAACCACCAAATCATCCGCTTGGTTGGATTACCGATCAGATCAAATGAGTCGCCAGATTCCTGCAATACAGCTTCGAGCTCAGCCTTGGTGAAGCTGTATCCCTCGTTGTTGGCTCTTGCTACAAATTCATCCATTTCTCTAATGGAATCATAGCTGTTTCTCATCTTTTCGTTCTCTCCGCCGTCAATCAAGAATTGCTCTACACTTTCTTTTGCCATGGTATTTCTCCCATACTGATTTTTTGTCTGTTACAAACATTTTTTGTTTTATGTCTCTCCTTATAGCTATTTGTGTGCCAGATTTTTTGAAATGCAGTTAACTAAATGTAAATACATAATTATTTGTATTTGATGTTCGTTGCCGTTGTAACACTTTATTTAGTACAATTCAAAAATGTATGAAAATGTACAAAAATGAATGGTAGGTGGTTTTTTTTCGAGATGAAAAATATGAAGAGGGTGTGTATGGTGTGGTTGATTTTTTCCTCAACTCTGTAAGGTGATTTAGTTTTTATGAAAGCACATAAGATAAAAATATTTGGAATTCTGGTTATATCCGCATTTCTGATCATGCTTCCGGTCGTGTCATTGCTTGGAGAAAATGACCGCTCGGTAACAGTTGTGCAGGCGTATTTTGATGCTATCTCAAAAAAACAATTCAGGGCTGCCAGTGAGCTGTGTGTGGCTGATGCTGATGCTCAAACAAAGGCGTTCAGTGATGAAATAAACAGACAATTTGCCCTGGAAACAGCTCTTATCAATCATTTTGGTATTCATTCAGAGCAGGAATATACGATTAAAGCAAAACGTGACAGCCTTTGGATCCCCTTTTTCGGAAAGGATACGATTCAGCTCTCTGTTCGCGTGCAGAGTCTTGAGGAATCAGGCTCGATAATCAAAAAGTATCTAGATCTTGAAGGGGGAGAGTATCTGCCTGGTTTTGTTTCTCTGGTTCGCTCTCCCGGAGGGTGGCGGATAAAAAAAGTCAATGTGGAGGAAAGTGCGCTGGCTGAATCATATGCAAAAGGGCTGGAAGCTATGCAGGCATCGTCCTTGTATGATCAGCAGAATGATTCGATTGTAATCAGGCAGCAGACCTTGAATCTTGATTCCATGGACAGCATAGAAAAAAGGATCATATCATTTCAGCTGACGAAAATAGTCTCGCTCATCAACGATGAGCAGAAATGATAAATATATTGGTGTAGTAAAGAGCCGGATTAAAGGAAAACTAGTAGAACAAAGGCTGTTCGGCACCCTTTGATAAGAATAAGGTAAAAAAAACAAAATTAAATCAGGTCGATGCTGTTTGCTGTTGCTACGCTGTAGTTTCCATTATTTGAAATTTTCTGATGCTATTCCAGGCATTTTCGTTCCTGCTCTTCGTTGCCATAAAATAACCAGCAAGATTCGGCAGGTTGTGTTCGGCGTTATACTTTCTTGTTAAATGTCGGAATGGTTTTCCAGCACCTCGGTCAAATAGAATTCACAGTTGGACATTGTTTTATAATTTCCTGGTTTTGTTTGATATATTGTTTTTGTGGTTGGTCAATGCGTTTCTGGTTGCGCCTGACTAATTATCTGCTCGAAAAATATATCAGACAAGTTGCTGGAATTCCATTGACAGAGATGTTAAAAAAGGAGAAAAATCAAAGGTTGGTCATACATTGATTCTCATCGTCAAGCATTCTTAAACCCAAAGCGGAGATAAATGAGCCTTAAAGCGCATATTCTGATCGTTGAGGATCTTGAAGAAAATATCGATGTTCTTTCCGCCAGTCTGGAAGACGAATTTGATATTTCAGTGGCTTTTAATGGTCAAGCGGCTCTTGAACAGGTGAAACAGCGCCAGCCTGATCTTATACTTCTCGATATTCAGATGCCCGTGATGGACGGTTACGAGGTTTGTACGCATCTGAAATCTGATCCTGCTACAAGCAAAATACCGGTTATGTTTCTTACTGCTCTGACAGAAGAAGGCGCGGAGTCAAAAGGGCTGTTGCTTGGAGCTGTCGATTATATTTACAAACCATTCAATCCTCATCTGGTGAAAGCCCGAGTTCACAATCAGATCGAACTGAAGAAATATAAAGACCAATTAGAAGAAGTGGTTCGGGAGCGGACCCAACGACTCAAAGAAGCCCATGAGAAACTGCGGCTGATTGATGCGACTAAAAATGATTTTCTCGGAGCGATTTCTCATGAGCTGCGTACCCCGGCAAATGGTGTGCTCGGGGTAGCCCAGATTGCCCTGGATTATATCGAAGATGAGTTCATGAAAGGAGAACTCACCAAACTCTTTGAGCTGGGCAGCAAACGCCTGCTCGAAACCATAGACAATGCATTGCTTCTTGCTAAACTGCAGACATCCGATGAAGAAATGGAAGTCGAGGATATTGATCTTTCAATCATTATAGACGGCGAACTCGAAAAAATGGCTGCACACTTGAACGAAAAGCACCTGCATGTCAGATCGGAATTGCACAGTGATTACATGATACTGGGAAATGCCCAGATAATGAAACAGATTTCTGTGACATTGGTGCGAATGATCATCCTGATGGCTAAAGAAAAAAGCCTGCTGCTGATCAAACCCGTTCAGGAAGCAACCCTGAAAGGGATCACACTCGAAGTTGAAGGTCATCAGTTCAGCAATGAACTTATCGAAACAATTTTTGAGCCTTTTTCGTATGAAAGGGCGTCATCCCATATGGCTGAGCTTGGTTTATGCCCGCCATTGGCCGATAAAATGGCCAAGGTTTTTGGTGGAACCCTTGCTGTAGGTAATCTCGGTAATCAGGGTATATGGATAACTCTTCTGATGCCTGATAGTTGTTCCTGAGGCGTAAAAAATTCCCGTATACAGTTAGATAGCTGAAAGCACCATTTGATTGTGCGTGACATAATTATGAAAAAAAACGCTTTACCTGAAGTTTAGTTTCTGGTATGTTTTGGTGTTCAGGTGTTTATTTTTATGTCGCAAGGCCGTCGGCAGCATTTCTTTGTTTCCGGCAGGTGGATAAAAAAATAGATTAAGACCTTGTTCTAAAAGATCTTTTGAACATTGTTACCCCCGGCATGTGAAGAGTTAAGTAAGGTGTTGCCAGGAGCGGCCCTTACTTTTTTTATTTACCCGAGCAACTTTTCGGGAAAAGAGTATTGCACAATGGTAGAGGAAGAAAGCCATGAGTAGAGATTTATCGAAAGTACGGAATATTGGTATCAGTGCCCATATCGATTCGGGTAAAACAACTCTGACAGAACGTATCTTATTTTACACAAACAGAATTCACGCTATCCATGAGGTACGCGGTAAAGACGGCGTCGGCGCCAAAATGGACTCCATGGAGCTTGAGAAAGAGCGTGGTATTACCATCCAGTCGGCTGCAACTTACTGTACCTGGAAAGATATCGACATCAACATCATCGATACCCCCGGCCACGTTGACTTCACCGTTGAAGTTGAGCGTGCCCTTCGTGTACTCGACGGCGCTGTTCTTGTTCTCTGTTCTGTTGGTGGTGTTCAGTCCCAGTCCATCACTGTTAACCGTCAGATGACCAGATACAACGTTCCGCGTATCGCTTTTGTCAATAAATGTGACAGAACCGGTGCCAATCCGATGAAAGTTACCCAGCAGCTCCGTGATAAGCTTGATCTCAATGCTCACATGCTGCAGATGCCGATCGGTCTTGAAAATGACCTAGTTGGTATGGTTGACCTCGTTGAAATGAAGGCCGTTTACTATGAGGGTGACAACGGAGAGAAAATCCGCATTACCGATATCCCTGCCGATATGGTTGATGAGGCTGAAGAGAAACGTGCTGCGCTTCTTGAGGAAGTTTCCATGTTCTCCGATGATCTCATGGAAGCCCTTCTTGAAGAGGGTGAGATTGACACCCAGCTTATCTATGACGCAATCAGAAAAGGAACTCTCGCTCTTGAATTCACCCCAGTATTCATGGGTTCTGCCTACAAGAACAAAGGTGTTCAGTCACTTCTCGATGCTGTCGAGAAGTATCTGCCATGTCCTACTGATGTAAAAAACACCGCTCTTGATCTGAAAAATAACGAAGAGGAATTCCAGGTTACCAATAATCCTGCAGATCCTCTGATCATGCTTGCGTTCAAACTTGAGGATGGCCGTTACGGCCAGCTTACCTACATCCGTACCTATCAGGGTGAACTGAACAAGGGTGATACCGTTTTCAACAGCCGTACCGGTAAGAAGGTAAAAATCGGTCGTCTCTGCCGTATGCACTCTGACGAGATGGAAGAGATCGAATATTGCGGATCCGGTGATATCGTTGCACTCTTCGGTGTAGATTGTGCCTCCGGTGATACCTTTACCGATGACAGAATCTCCTGCTCCATGGACTCCATGCACATTCCTGAGCCGGTTATCTCACTTGCTGTTATTCCTGTTGATAACAAGGCGCAGATTAATATGTCCAAAGCGCTCAACCGTTTTACCAAGGAAGATCCAACCTTCAAGACCTTTGTTGACCACGAGACTGGTGAGACTATCATTTCCGGTATGGGTGAGCTTCACCTCGAAGTATATATCGAGCGTATGAAGCGTGAGTACAAGGCTGAAGTAACCGTTGGTGCTCCTCAGGTTGCTTACCGTGAGACCATTACTCAGCGTGCTGATTTTGATTATACCCACAAAAAACAGACTGGTGGTTCCGGTCAGTTCGGTCGTGTTGCCGGTTACTTGGAGCCGCTTGAAGAAGGTGAGTACGAGTTTGTCGATAATATTGTCGGTGGTGCTATTCCTCGCGAATTCATCTCTTCTTGTGACAAGGGTTTCCAGAAGAGCGTTGAGAAAGGCAGCCTGTGCGGTTCTGCTATTACCGGAGTCCGAGTTGTTATCAACGATGGTGCCTTCCACGCGGTTGACTCCTCTGACGTTGCTTTCCAGCTTGCATCTATCGGCGGTTTCAAGCAGGGCTACATGAAAGCGGGCCCTGTCATCATGGAGCCGATCATGAAAGTTGCGGTTGAAGGTCCAAGTGAGTTCCAGGGCGCTGTTATGGGCAGTCTGAATCAGCGTCGCGGTATGATTATCGGTACCATGGAAGAGGGTACCTACACCGTCGTTGAAGCTGAAGTGCCTCTCTCTGAGATGTTTGGATATTCAACTGTACTTCGTTCTCTTACTCAGGGTAAAGCTGAGTTCACCATGGAATTTGCAACCTTTAAGCCTGTGCCTAAAGGGGTTGGTGAAGAGCTGATCAAGAAATATCAGCAAGAGAAAGATAAATCAAATTAATCCAAAGAAAATTGAAACAGCACAAGGGATTATGTTATAGTTTCCTTGTGTTGTTTGTTGGCAGTTTACAGTAGCCAAAAAGGAATATAAAAGAGGTGCAAAGCTATGGGAAATGAAGCGTTGAGTGCAAAGAATCCATTGCGGGCCTTAGGGCTGGAAAGCGATGGCACCGATGAACGTCGCAGTATGGGTTTAGTCATGGCCAGAGCAGGACTTGGCAAAACTGCCATTCTTGTTCAGTTTGCTCTGGACTGTATGCTTCTTGGCAATAAGGTTCTCCATGTATCTATTGGAGAGTCTGTTGATAAGACCAGAAGCTGGTACGACGATCTGCTTAGCTGTCTGACCGAAGGAGAGAAGCTCAAGGATATTCCTGCGATCATGAAAAACAGGATGATCATGACCTTCAAAGAAAGCTCTTTCAGCAATGCAATGTTTGAAGAAAGACTCAATGATCTCGTCGCACAGGATATCTACGTTCCTGACTGCCTGATCATTGACGGATATGATTTCGAGGAAAATGATTACGCTGCACTCGCAGAGTTTAAAAAATTCATGAAGTCAAAGGGCCTCAAGATGGTCTGGTTTTCAGCTGTATCTCATCGTGAAGATACCAGAAAATCAGCTGAAGGTGTGCCTGCTCCATGTCATGAGGTTGATGACCTGTTTGAGAATGTGCTGTTGATTAAGCCTACCGAAGATTCGATCACCCTTGATATTATCAAGTGCGATTCATGCGGTATCTCTCCAGGTACCCAGTTGAAGCTTGATCCTTCCACCATGCTTATTCAGAAGGTGTGAGGGCAAGAGTTTAAGACTTATGTCTCTTGTAGTTAGAATGCGGACAGTTCCTTGTTGGGGGCTGTCCGCATTTTTTTTTAATTAACGGAAGATAAAAAATGCAATTCAGACCCTGTATAGATCTTCACGACGGCATAGTGAAACAGATTGTCGGTTCATCGCTGGACGAATCTTCTCCCGGCAGCCTTCAGACTAATTTTGCTGCTGAAAAACCTTCTTCGTGGTTTGCAGAATTATACAGAAAAGATAACCTTACCGGCGGACATATCATAAAGCTTGGCGGAGGAAATGATGATGCAGCGCTTGACGCTTTGCGTGCCTGGCCCGGCGGAATGCAGCTTGGCGGTGGTGTAAACAGTGAAAATGCAAAATTTTGGCTGGATGCCGGAGCCTCTCATGTTATCGTTACCTCTTATGTTTTCAGTAAAGGCCAAGTTGATGAGAGAAGGTTAAAAGAACTTGTCGGCAAGGTTGGCAAAAAACGCCTTGTTCTTGATCTCAGCTGCAGAAAAAAAGACGGTCAATATTTTATTGTCACCGACAGGTGGCAGAAATTTACTGACGTCACGATAACTGAGGAAAATCTTGCTTGGTTTTCCTCGTACTGTGATGAATTTCTTATTCATGCTGCCGACGTTGAGGGGAAATGTCAGGGCATTGAACTTGACCTTGTTGAGTTGCTAGGTCGGTACAGCCCAATTTCAACGACTTATGCCGGTGGAGTGCGAAACATAGAAGATTTGCAGCTGATAAATCAGTATGGGGCAGGTCAGATGGATGCTACAATCGGCAGTGCCCTGGATATATTCGGCGGCAAAAGCATACGCTATGAAGATGCTGTGGCATTTAATAATAGCTATAAAGGATGAATATTTTCAGTATGTTGTAAAGAATGCAAAAAAGTGTGATAAAAAATAACTTTTGCAGCCTGTGCTTGACCTGATCTTCCAGTTTCGATACAATAATCCTGAATTTACCCATACAGACCAATTTTTTGCATGTACTGAAAGTTAATGGAAATATCCCACGAAGATCGACAAAAACAGATTGATAAGTTCATAAACAAGATGCCAAGCCTTTCTACCACCGTCGGGAAGGTTATGGAGATCTGCAGTCGAACAGATGCCTCTCCAAATGAGCTTAATAAAGTTATTTCACTTGACCCGGTTCTCACTGGTCAGGTTCTCAAACTTATCAACTCTGCCTATTATTCATTGATAAATAAGGTTACTTCTCTGACCCGGGCTATCACGATGCTTGGGTTGAACACTGTTAAAAACATGGCCTTGAGTACGGCCATTATTAAAAGTGTTTCCGGAGTAAAAAAATCGAAGGCTTTGCCGACGACAAAATTCTGGGCTCATTCGATCGGTGTCGGTGTGAGTTCCAAACTTCTTGCCAAGGAGCTGGATATGCCGGTTATGGAGCGGGAAGAACTCTTTGTTGCCGGGCTGTTGCATGATCTCGGGAAAGTTCCCTTTGGTGATGAATATACAGAAGTCCTTGAACGGACAAAGAGTGAGCAGAGGCCGTTGTTTGAAGTTGAAAAAGAGCTTCTCGGTGTCGATCATCAGGAGATAGGGCGGCTGATCGCAGAGAAATGGAAACTGAATGAATTTATCACAGCATGTATTGTCAATCATCATGATCCCTCCGCAGTCCCTGAAGAATACCGTTTAAAAGTTGCACTGGTTGCTCTTGGCAATATCTATTCAAATATTTTTGACTTTGGTTATGCCGGTGACCCGTATCCGGAGGAGAGCAAGATTGAACCTCTGCTGCAACTTACCGGATTAAGCTGGGATCAGTTCAGTTCTATAGCTAGAGACGTTGAAGAAGAAATCGAAAAAGCACAGATATTTCTCAAGGTCTGATCAGGGGGAAAAATGAAGATACGTTTTTGGGGAGTTCGCGGTTCAATACCTTGTCCAGGCCCTCGTACTGCAAAATATGGCGGTAACGGAGCATGTATAGAGCTCCGGATTGGTGAAGAAAACAGGCTTATAATTATTGATGCCGGTTCGGGCATAAGAGAACTTGGCAACCACATTATGGCAAACGATCTTCCTAAAGGGCCGATCAATGCGAAGCTCTTTCTTTCTCATACCCATTGGGATCATATTATGGGTTTCCCTTATTTTGTGCCGATCTATGTGCCTGGAACGCATCTGGAAGTGAACGGGCCGGTAACATTTGAGGATGAGCCGCTAGAAGATGTCGTCGGAGGGCAGATGAAATACCGGTATTTTCCTGTTAATGTCGGTGAGCTTGCCTCTGATATCACCTATCATCGACTCAAGGAAGAGAGTAATGTTGATCTTGGCGGGGGGTTGATCATGACCACCAAATTTCTCAACCATCCGATTACTGCTCTCGGCTATCGTTTTGAATATAACGGCAAGGTTTTCTGCACCTGTTACGATCATGAACCGTATAGGAATCTGTTCATAACCGATCCTGATCATCCCGATTATGATGAGGCAATGGCCTATGAAGGAGAAGAGGTTGCAAATGAACAGAATGTCGCAATCAAAGAGTTTTTCAAGGGAGCAGATCTGCTCGTCCATGATACGCAGTATACCCGGAAAGAGTATGCCACCAAAATAGGCTGGGGACATTCCTACTTTGAGCATGCTATTGAAGCTGCTGTAGAAGTAGGTGTAAAACGACTGGCCTTATTTCATCATGATCCGGACAGGACCGATGACCAGATAGATGATCTCGCCCTGGAATATTGTGTGCCGGACAAATATGGTGATATCGAGGTGTTTTTTGCCAGAGACAGAATGGAGATAGAACTCTAAGCTCTCTAATCACCGTTTATTGCGATTGTTCATGTACTTTTGCTGAATACGTAATACGGTTGAAACATCTGCCTGATATGGACATGTCGGTTGCTCCGGGTTCTCAATTAGCAGCTCTTCTTTAAAAGGTGTTGAGCCGATTTGTCTGTTATAGGCATAGATCAGCAGCGTTTCCAGGTTGACGGTGTCCGCAATATTGTAAGCCAGTAGGGTTTCCAGCGCCTTCTTATCAGCGTAATGCTCATATTCATGCCATAGCAGCACGGCGAAGTAGCCGTCAACTCCGTCGAGTTCGTGACGTTTGATTCCTATTGCTTTCTCACAACCTTTAAGACCGCCTTTGAAGCCGAGTTTTGAAAGAACATGGCGCAGGTCTATATGGGCATGATCGAGCCTGATTCTGAAATAGTTTTCAATAAAGGGGACATCAAAGCTTTTGCCGTTGTAGGTGACTAACACCTTGTAATTGAAGATATCTTCCTCAAAATACTGCAGATTCTGTCCGTTGACGTAGGTTGTAATGTTCTTCCCGTCATAGAGCGCGATAGTGGTAATTTCAGCAGAGGAGCCAAGTCCTGTGGTTTCAATGTCTAGAAAGGCTGTTTGCTCACGATAGTGGGGAAATATGCGCCAATGTTCACAGGATGCCAGTTTCTCAGTAAAAAAATGCGGGTTGGTTGTGAGTGCATCAAGAGATTGCTCAAGCAGCCTGATGGTTTCCAGCCTTCCGGTATGTTTAAGCGGAACAGGCGGTGGATCCTGCCATTGCTGCCAGGTGTGGATGCCTGAAGCCCAAAGGTGCTGTTCGGTTTTTCTGCCGATACCGTCAATATGGCAGAAAGTGTGCTGGAGCATGATGAAAAACCGGGAAAAATAAAGGTTACAGGTAATGGGATCAGCTATCCTACGATGATACCTGTCTGTATTACACGATAATGAGCAGCCAGACAAGCGCACAGATGAGATAAACTCAACTGACTTGCCTATGCCCATCTTATCGGGGGGCGCAGGACAACACCGATTTCAATATAGCGGTTTCTCTCCTGACGGTTGCTTGGTTATAACTGGTGATGAACTTATGTTTTTCTGGTTACCACCAATCCTCAGCTAATTGAAGCATATGTTGTGGAATTGGTTTTGAATTAACAGCAGCTTTTAACAAAGCATCAAGCATATTTTTTAAATAAAATCGTCTATTAAAACGATAACAGAACTCGGATAAATA
>QKIH01000083.1 GCA_003249645.1 Desulfobulbaceae bacterium
CTTATTCAACGAAGAGCATATGGATTTAAAAATTTTGAGAATTATCGATTGCGCGTAAGAGTTTTATGCGGCTAGATATGAAAACAGCAATTTGATCGATTTGTGATTGGGAAATAGACCATCCCCCTTCTTTGAAGCAGACCCAGAGAATAGTGTGTACACGGACTCTAAAACAAAAAAAGCACCTACCAACAAGAGTGGATAAGTGCTTAATTTAACTGGCGCGCCCGACAGGATTCGAACCTGTGACCCTCGGCTTAGAAGGCCGATGCTCTATCCAGCTGAGCTACGAGCGCATATTGTGAAACCGCTTATTTTGCGGTGAAATATCGAGAACGACACTATACCCAACAAAATTGAAAAATCAACCTCAATTTACCATGATTAGCAAAAGATGTCGAATCTCTTTAAACCGCCGTGAAAAATTGCAGATTTGCCCCATCTCACAGTTACAGACAAAATTTCATCCTCGGGGAGAGGATTTAATCTTTGTCCTGTTCTCCGCAACGTTCTTCACCAATGCGTTTCCAGACCGGACCGTTTTCGGTATCGATTACTGTAATTCCGCGTCTGCCAAGCTCGTCTCTTGCCTCATCAGCTGATTTCCAATCCTTCTCAATCCGTGCTTTTTCACGTAACTGGATGAGACGGTTGGCCTCGGCACCAAGCGGACAACCTTTGAGTCGCATAACCTGCAGGACATGGTTGAGCTTGGAAAGACTGGAGAGAACATATTCTTTCTGCTCGCCATCAAGGTTGTTTACCTGAAGGACAGGATGCATGTGCCTGAGAAAGGTCATCAACGAACTCAAGCCTTTAGAGACGTTCAAATCATCGTCCATCGCCTCGAAAAACTTTTCTTCCATGTCGGTAACATAGGCTGCAACTTCCGGATGCGGTCTACCGGGAGGAAGACAAAGAAGCTTACAAGTGAAATCATCTATGCGCCGCAACGCAGTTCTGATGCTCTCAAGCCGCTTGAAAGTGAAATTGATCGGTTTTCTGTAGTGGATGGAAAGAAGCAGAAACCGCAGTTCTCTTGCTGTGTATCCGCGATCGATAACATCCTGCAGGGTTATAACATTGCTGTTTTCGGTAGACATCATTTTACCGTCTACCATCAGTAATTCCGAGTGCAGCCAATAGTTGGCCAGAGTTTTACCGGTAAGACTTTCAGCGATGGCAATCTCGTTTTCATGATGCGGAAAGAGAAGATTTCTGCTGGCGGTATGAATGTCCATGGTTTCCCCGAGAAGGTTGGTCGCCATGGCAGAACACTCAACATGCCAGCTAGGACGCACGTTACCCCAGTCGGTCTGGAAGAATATTCCTTTTTTCAACTCCGACAAGGTTGAACGCTTGAGCAGGGTGAAATCCCGCGGATTATCCTTTTCATAATTATCAAGATCAACGGTCTTGCCAAGCTGGATCTTGCTTAGGTCAATTCCTGACAGTTTGCCGTAATTTTTGAATTTTGAGATATCAAAATAGATCGAGCCGTGCTTTTCATAGGCATAACCCTTGTGCAGGAGCTTATGGGCAATCTCAATCATGTTTTCAACATTTTCTGAAGCTTTCGGGTAACCTGTTGCCTCTTTTACCCCGAGCATTTTCATATCATGTTTGAAACCATCGATGAATTCTGCAGTGAAATCTTTCAGCGGCTTGCCGGCCTTCTCCGCCCCCTGAATGGTGTTGTCATCAAGGTCGGTAAAATTCATGTAGGAACGGACTGCATACCCCTTCGCCTCAAGATATCTGGTAATAATATCGGAGACGACAAATCGCCTGCACTGGGAGAGATTCGCTGGCTCATAAGCGGTCGGCCCGCAGGAATAGAAGGTCACCTCTTTTGCTTTTCGAGGCTTGAAGACCTCCTTCTTCTTGGTCATGGTGTTATACAGCCGCAGCTGCGATTTCTTTTCTCCGGTTTCAACGGGCTGCGAAAAGAGCTCGGTACTGAGATACCTCTCGCCGCCATCGGGGAAAATCACCACGACCAGACCACTATCGAGTTTTTCAGCAAATCGAAGCGCTGCTGCCATTGCGGCACCGCTGCTCATCCCCACCAGCAGGCCCTCTTCTCTTGCCAGTTGTCTTGCCGTATCAAACGCCGGTTTATCTTCGATATTGATAATGTGATGTGGAATTTTTTTATCAAAAATCTCAGGCTTGTACGACTCTTTCATATTTTTGAGTCCCTGGATTTTATGCCCCAGATAAGGCTCAACAGCTACCACTTCAACATGCGGATGGTTATCACGGAAGTATTTGCTCAAACCCATGACCGTGCCCGATGTCCCGAGTGTCGCAACGATATGGGTTACCTTCCCTTCGGTCTGGTTCCAGATTTCCGGCCCTGTTTTATAGTAGTGGGCCTGCCAGTTTGCTTCGGTGTTGTACTGATCACTGAGAAAATAACGGTCAGGAAACTCCCGGATCAAGGCGTATGATTTCTCAATTGCACCATCGGTTGCCTTTGAAGCCGGGGTAAGAATTATCTCGGCGCCGTATGCCTTCATAATCTTTCGCCGCTCAATAGACGCAGACTCGGGCATAATAAGTTGGCAACGATATCCCTTGGCAGCGCAGACCATGGCAAGACCAATGCCTGTGTTTCCGCTGGTTGCCTCAAGAACGATCTTGTCTTTTGTCAGTTCACCGCTTTTCTCACCCGCTTCTATCATCGAGAGCGAGATACGTTCTTTAATTGAACCGCCCGGATTACTTGCCTCAAGTTTCCCGTAAAAATCAACCGGCAGCTTTTTGCCGATACGGTTAATTTTGATGAGCGGAGTATCACCAATGGCTTCTAATACGTTGCTGTACAACATTTCTCTATAATCCTTTCACTAC
Source organism: Desulfobulbaceae bacterium (assembly GCA_003249645.1). Classification (GTDB taxonomy): domain Bacteria; phylum Desulfobacterota; class Desulfobulbia; order Desulfobulbales; family Desulfocapsaceae; genus SZUA-575. The sequence goes on from QKIH01000083.1 coordinate 2,857, forward strand.
CGATGGAGTGATTTCTAATCTCTTTTACAGGCATGGCAGAGATACCAGAACCGCACTAAAGCATCACGACATTCGGGGTCGTCAATAGTTGCAGCCTGGTCCTCAAAAGCGGCTATTTCATCAGGACGAGGAGCCTCAAATCGTACTCCGGCCTCAGTTGCTTTTGCTGTTGGCCGTTCCTCTTTCAACACCATCCGTATATCGACCAGCGGAGTTTCATATAAAAACTCATTCAGCGAGTGAAGCAGTGTAAGCTTGGCAAACTGAAACTGCTGCATCCAGGCGGAGTTTTCAACTTCCACCCACAATACATCCTGAACGATTTTAAGCGGTGCGGCGTGGTCGGCGATCTCTTTATCGACGATCTTTCGCCAGTGCTGAAAAATCGAATACTGGGTCAGCTTTTTTTGCCAGCCGTTGCTGCCCGATATACCGTCTAATATGGATGCCGGTGTTGTATACGCTTCTTTGCGTTTCTTCATCCTGTCTCTTGTATCAAACCTCATGGTACATGAAATACCTCACGCTATTCTTACCAGCCAATAGTTATTTGTAAAATAAAAAAAAGGCCTGCGAGCATTTACTCGCAGGCCTTTAACGTTTACGGCGAAAAGTGTCTGTATATTATCGTTTAACCATCTGATTAACAGAGTATAGCAGACCCTGAACGACTTCATTCTGGAAATCGCGATCCAGAATCTTCTCTCCGCGACTGTCCTGTACATAGAAGGCATCAATCAAACGCTCAACTTCGGTGGCTATAAATGCCTTGTGAATACTGATGCCGAAATCGGCCAAAGCCTGGGTTATATGATAGAGCTGCCCCGGCAGATCCTGTGCGTAAACTTCAACGACAGTATATTCTTCAGAGGAGTCATTATCGATCTTAACCTCCACAGTTTTGCCGGATGAAAGTTCCTGGTATCGCCGATAGGATGAAGAGAGTTTTTCATAAAGCCTGTGGCTGAGTCCAAGTCTGCCGTCAATGGCTCGTTCAAGGTCATCGGCCAGCTTTGACCAGTCTTTTTCGATAAACCGCAGACCGTCAAACGGGCTCACATCAAGAACATCAACGGCAATCCCATCATACCAGGTGAAAATCTGTGCATTGACCACATTAAGATTATGCAGGGCCATCACCCCGCAGATCTTGGCCAGCAATCCGGCCTTATCTTTAGACATGACCAGAATTGACCAGTTCTTTTTCTGCTCGGTCGGCAGGATGAGCACCTTCTGCTGCACTATCTGCTGATTCTCATGATAAATGCGAATATGATCTGCCACCAGTTCAGGTGAGAAACTCAAAAGATAATCTGAAGGCAGCATTTCGAGCTGCAGACAGAGTTCCTTATCATCACCCAGCAGCTGCTTCACTTTATCCCGCAGCCAGCCGACACCCTCTTCTGCATGGGCATCAAGCCCCCGGCCCGCTTCAAGTCCAAGTCCGGCTTTATCATAGAATGGCTGCACCTTGAGGAAAAGCTCCAGCATCAGGTGGGCTTTCCATTCACTCCAGGCGGAAGGACCGGTTGCCCTGGAGTCTGCGACAGAGAGAAGATAAAGCATTGCCAGTTTCTCACGCGAGCCGATTTCCAAAGCGCACTTCCTGATGAAGAGAGTATCTTCGAGATCCCGACGAAGTGCATTTTCAGGGATATAAAGGTGATAACGAACAAGAAATGAGATCATTGCAATTTCCTGCTCTGTCAAATGCATCCGTTCACCGATATCAGCTACCAGATCAGAGCCGTATTCCGAGTGATCTTTGCCGGAACCTTTGCCGATATCGTGGAGCAAGGCTGCAAGATAAAGCACATTGAACCCGTCATCGAGCTGCGAAGAGGCCACGACCTCTTCATTAATAACCTTCTTAAGCTCGGCCACCGCCTGCAGAGAATGCCGGTCAACGGTATAGATATGATAGATATCGTACTGGGCCAGAGTGTCAATTTTGCTAAATTCAGGCAGGTATGCCTGCAGCAGGCCTGTTTCAAGCATTACTTCCAGAACCGGAAATGGATCTTCTGATTCAAGCATAACAGCTTGAAAGGCCTTGCTCATGCGCGAAGACCGGCGAAGTTTATCGTCAACCAGATCAATATTTGAGGTAATAGCACGTATGGTTCGATGATGAATCGGCGCCCCCGTTCTGGCTGCTGCGAGAAAAAGGCGCATCAGCATGTGGGGCTTTTTCTCAAGCTCGGGTCTGGTTGCAATCAGATGCAGACGATTTTTCCTGATCTCTATGCCGTTCTCTATTTCCTTATCGGCAAAGCACTCATGGGACCAGAGACCGGTTCCAAGCACCTCATCAACGTGATTGAAAAACAGGTCGGTAACCATCGCTACTTTCTGCAGATGAGCATAGACCTCACGCATGAAATTCTCGACACCGAGAACCCCGGTAGTCGAGCTGAAACCGAAGGCTTCGGCCATTTCTTCCTGCAGCTCAAAATAGAGCTGGTCGTTTTTTCGTTTGCTGAAATAATGCAGACGATTGCGCAGCTGCACAAGCATATTCCATGACTGTTCAAAATCCTTGCGTTCTTCCTGAGTCAGAAGACCTGCTTCAGCTATGGAATCCAGGCCGTCAAGTCCGAAGACCACCCGGGCAATCCACATCATTGCCTGGACGTCACGAAGTCCGCCCTTTCCTTCCTTGATGTGCGGTTCAAGAAGATAACTGTGACTGCCGTACTTTTCGCGCCTTTCCTCACGAAAAGCGTGCATGCTCATAACAAATTCTTCTCGTTTGCCGTCAACAAAATCGCGTTTATACTCTTGCTGCAGTTCGTTAAAAAGCGATTCCGAACCAGCTATGAAACGGGCGTCAATAAGGGCTACCCTGAAAAAGAAATCTTCTTTGGCATGAGCCATCGACTCTTCTATAGTCCTCACCCCGTGTCCGACCTCAAGCCCTGTATCCCAGAGCGGGTAGAGAACGGCATCAACCACTTTGCCGACATCATCACCGAGTTCCGGACGAAACAGGATCATGATATCTATATCGGAAAACGGATAGAGCTCCGTTCGTCCATAGCCCCCGAGAGCAACCAGGGCAACGGAATCTCTATAGGCATCAAGCTCAGGTTTGCTGCAGCATGTACGAATAAAATCGTCTGCAATACCAGACTGTGCTTTCAACAGGGCATGCCCAAGCAGTCCCTTCTCCCAAAGCTCTGCCAGGGCCTCTCTTTTTGCGCGTAGCTGTGTTGTTACCTGCATGAAAAATTAGATTGCATCTACTCCTTCTTCACCGGTTCGAACCCGAATAACCCGTTCAACCGGCAAAACAAAAATTTTGCCGTCACCGATTTTTTCAGTATTGGCAGTATTTCTAATGACATCAACCACCTTATCCGCGATGCTGCTGTCAACGACCAGCTCTATTTTCACTTTAGGAATAAAATCAACAACATATTCAGCGCCACGATAGATCTCAGTGTGCCCTTTCTGACGGCCGTATCCCTTGACTTCGGAAACGGTCATGCCTTTTATACCCATATCATTCAAAACATCCTTGACGTCATCCAGCTTATACGGCTTGATAATAGCTTCGATCTTTTTCATGATCTTCTCCTGTAATATTTAATACATAATCGGGAAGCTTTCTGAACAACCTTTCTGTTAGAAACAGTACTTACCACACTCCTGACAGATTGCAAACAGGTCATCCGGAATTGGGCCGGTTACCCCAAATTATGGTCATTTTTTCGCCTGTGTACAGAAAACCGTCATATATTATTAACAATTTCCTGCACACCAGTGAAATCTTTTTTCGAGTTTGTACTTTTAATTATTGTAGGCAGTTTCCGAATGTTCAGAGGAATCGAGTCCCAGAACTTCAGCTTCATCGCTCACCCGCAGGCCGAGTGTTGCATGAAGTACTTTAAACAGGATATAACTGACGACAAAGGCATAGACAGAAACAACCACCACACCGATTGCCTGGGTCAGCAGCTGTGAAGAATTCCCATAGAACATACCATTCACTCCACCCGGGTTAACACCAGTTGTAGCAAAAATACCCAGACAAAGTGAGCCGAGAATACCGCCGACACCGTGGATTCCGACGACATCAAGCGAATCATCAAGCCTCAGCTTCCTTTTGCTGCTTACCGCTATAAAGCAGATACAACCGCCAAGCAGCCCGATAATAATTGCAGAATTCGGACCAACAAAACCCGCTGTGGGGGTAATTGTTGCAAGCCCTGCAATAGCTCCGGATGCCGCTCCAAGAGTTGTCGCTTTTCCCTGGGTACTCCACTCCATAACAACCCACATGAACATTCCTGCCATACCGCCGAAATGGGTTGCGACAAAGGCGGTGGCCGCCACTTCATCTGCAGCAAGAGCTGATCCGCCGTTAAAACCGAACCAGCCGAACCAGAGCAGCCCCGTTCCGAGCATTGTCATCGGCAGGTTATGCGGCATGAAAGAACTTTTTCCATAGCCTCTTCTGGCACCGATAACCAATACACCGGCAAGCGCAGCAGCGCCGCAGGTTGCATGAACTACCAGGCCACCGGCAAAGTCCATTACCCCCATAGCCCCAAGCCAGCCGCCTTTCCCCCAAATCCAGTGACAGACCGGGTTGTAGACCAGTATCGCCCATAAAACTGAAAAAATAGTAAAGGGCACAAACCGTACCCTTTCAGCAAAGGCACCGGTGATAAGGGCCGGGGTTATAACTGCAAACATACACTGATAAACCATGAAAACGGTCTGCGGTATGGTGGTCGCATAATCAGGACTCGGAGCATTTGTAACACCATTGAGTGCAAACCAGGAAAGGTCACCGATGAACCCGCCGACATCAGGGCCAAATGACATTGAATAACCCAGATAAACCCACTCGATGGTTATCAGTGCTATCATGAACAGACTTTGCATAATAGTACCGAGCACGTTTTTACTGCGAACCATTCCACCGTAAAACAGTGCCAGCCCCGGGGTCATCAGAAGAACCAGTCCTGCCGCCGCAAGGATAAACGCTGTATCCGCCTTATTCATACTTCTCCTCCGTGATTGCAAGGTATCGATAACCTGCAGATTTCAATAAGATCTCCTTCACAAGCCATCTCCCGTGGCCTGTAAATTAAATCGATCAACTGAGCAGCTCCGGGAAAGCCCATCTTTTCCTTCTCTTATTGTGTGAGAAGAATGAAAAAAAAGCCCTTCACTTTCAGCTTTTATTACATACTTGTAAATTAAGCCGATCTTTATAACCTATTTGTGTCATCGTGTCCACCATTTCACAGTTATGTTTGTTTTTTTATCTTCGCTATCAGGCTCTTTTTTTCCTTCACAATTTCATCCAAAAAAGTATAGACTATAGATACCTATCAACTAAATAACCTCCACCTCAACCAGCAAATGCAAATCAATAACCAGCACTACCGAACGATATGGCTTGATCAGGACTCTCCAAAAGAAGTCTGCATTATAGATCAGCGCCAGCTGCCGCATAAATTCGTCATTGAAAAACTCGTCAACCTTGATGATGCGATAACCGCTATTAAAGACATGCATGTCCGGGGAGCCGGGTTAATAGGGGCCACCGCCGGTTACGGCATGTATCTCGCCGCTCTGAACCTTGTCCCTGAAAATTTTGACCAGGAATTGGAAGAAGCAGGAGAACTGCTCAATCGGAGCCGTCCTACTGCAAAAAATCTCAAATGGGCCGTTGATCGCATTATCAGCGTATCAGCTGAGGTCACAGGCGTTGAAAATAAAATTGAGAGAATAAAAGAAGAGGCTGCAGCAATTGCCGATGAAGATGCGGAGTTCTGTCGCAGACTCGGTCAACACGGTCTCGCAATTATCAAAGAGCTCAGTGAAAAGAAAAACGGTGCGCCGGTAAACATTCTGACCCACTGTAATGCCGGCTGGCTCGCCTTTGTCGATTACGGCAGCGCCACCGCCCCGATTTATGCAGCAAGAGATGCCGGAATAGCAGTGCATGTCTGGGTCGATGAAACCAGGCCATGGAATCAGGGAGCCAAGCTCACAGCCTGGGAACTGCAGCAGGAAAACATTCCCAACACCCTTATCACTGACAATGCCGGCGGCCATCTCATGCAGCGCGGCGATGTTGATATGGTAATTGTCGGCACTGATCGAACAACCTATACAGGAGATGTTGCAAACAAGATAGGTACCTATCTGAAAGCTCTGGCAGCAAAAGACAACAACATACCGTTTTATGTTGCCCTGCCGTCATCCACCTTCGATTGGCAGACCGCCAAAGGATCTGACATCCCGATAGAAGAAAGAGACGGAACGGAGATAACAATGGTCAGCGGTCTTGACCGGGATGGTTCTCAGACTACCGTCACTCTCACGGCTCCGGGTACCCATGCATTAAATTATAGTTTTGATGTGACTCCTGCCCGCCTGGTTACCGGGCTTATAACTGAAAGAGGGGTAACACCTGCAAATGAGCAGTCAATTGCAGAGCTGTTCCCGGAAAAGCGAACATAGGGAGAATGGGCTTTTATGAAAAAAAGGGAAAAAAGGAGATTCATAAGGCAGGATGCCCTTCACCTGCTTGACTATCTCGTCGTAGACAGTGAAGGGAAACCCTCGACCTATTCCATGGGACGAACACTTGATATCAGTGAAAACGGGATATTGATGGAAACGATTTATCCTATCCCAGCCGGTTCATCGCTGGTTATCACACTCGGCATCGAAGACAACCTCATGGATATCTCCGGTCAGCTGATGCACACAGGCCCTATTGCAGGCAGATACGCATCCGGGATAGAATTTATCAGAGTGGATAAAGAGGGAAGAAAAATCCTGAACCATTACATAGAAATCTTTCAGGCCAGAAAGAACGAACTTCTGACCCAAAATGATTATCCGTAAAGACCATCGGGACTGACGAGTAAAAGACTATTCTTCCTTACGACCATAAACATCTTCGTAACGAACAATATCATCTTCTCCCAGATAACTTCCTATCTGTACCTCGATGATTTCAAGCGGTATGACACCCGGATTTTCGAGGCGGTGAACCACGCCCACAGGGATATAGGTGGATTCATTTTCATTTAACAGAAAAACGTCTTCGCCGTTGGTCACTTTTGCAGTACCGGTCACGACAACCCAGTGTTCATAACGGTGGTGGTGCATCTGCAGGCTCAGTTTTGCACCGGGATAAACTTCGATCCGCTTCATTTGATAGCGTTTCTGTTCATCAAGCACGGTATAATTTCCCCAGGGACGATACACCGTTCTATGTAGCGCAAATTCACTGCGGCCTGCTTTTTTTAACCTGGTAACAATCTTTTTGACTTCCTGCGACTTTGACAGCGGTGCCACCAGAACAGCATCGTCGGTTTCAACCACCAGCGTATCTTCCAGACCGACTGCTGCAACCAGCGAATTGCCTGAACGGATCAGGCAATTCTTGGTGTCTTCGAGCAGAACATCGCCCTGGGTTACGTTGCCGTTCTCGTCCTTATCCAGTACCTCCCAGAGCGCCTGCCATGAACCGATATCACTCCAGCCAAGACTTGCTGCAACCACAGCCGCACAGCGTGTTTTTTCCATCAGCACATAGTCTATGGAATCGCTTATACAATTTTCCATCTGCTGCTTATTGAAACGGTAGAAGACGCCGTCTCTTGCCCCTTGGGCAACTGCCTCTCCCATAGCACTGACAATTTCAGGAGCATGCTCCTGCATTTCATTAAGAAATGTACGAACCGTGAATGCAAACATGCCGCTGTTCCAGAAATAATTACCGCTTTCCAGATACTGGAGGGCTGTTTGCTGATCCGGTTTTTCTTTGAATGATTTGACTGAGTTCCCGTCACCCTGTTCGATATAGCCATAGCCGGTCTCAGGCGAGGTCGGCTGAATACCGAATGTAACAATCTGCCCCTGCTCGGCAAGTGCAACCGCTTTAGCAACAGCCTCAGCAAAGGCCTGGGGTTTAGTGACGATATGATCTGCCGGGAGCACCAGCATCACTGCATCTTCATGTCCTTCACCGGCACAGTAATGGGCGGCCCCGCATATGGCTGGCGCGGTGTTTTTCCCGACCGGTTCAAGCAGTATGGTGACCTTTTTCACCTCTTCCAGTTCTTCGATCTGCGACTTGGTGATAAATCGATGTTCTTCACCGACAACGATGATCGGCTCCATCACACCAGCCAAACCATTGACCCGCAGACAGGTCGTCTGTAAAAGAGAGGTATCATCAGTCAGCTGCAGCAGCTGCTTCGGATAGAGCTGCCTTGATAAAGGCCATAGTCTCGACCCCGTGCCGCCTGCCAGAATTACCGGAATTATTTTCGTCATCAATTTCCTCTTATTATTGTATGTAGGACAGCAGCTCCTGAGTCTTCTGTTCGAGAAGCGCCTTGTCTCCTCTGGTTTCAACATTGAGCCTCAACAGCGGTTCCGTATTGGATTTACGGATATTGAAACGATAGTTGTCAAATGAGACAGACAAACCATCTATGGTATCAATCTCACCATCTTTATACTTTTCTCGAATTGTTGCAATAATCGCATCAGGATCGCTCACTTTATTATTAATTTCCCCAGAAACAGGGTAGGAAGCGACACGTTCTGCAACAAGTTCGGAAAGTTTTTTACCGGTTCGACACATCAGCGAACAGACCAGCAGCCATGGGATCATGCCGGAATCACAGTATGCAAAATCGCGAAAGTAGTGATGAGCTGACATCTCTCCGCCATAAAGCCCATCAACGGCTCTCATCTTTTCCTTTATAAGCGCATGTCCGGTCTGACAGAGAACCGGTTCTCCGCCGGCATTTTTTACCACTTCTATGGTGTTCCAGGTCAACCTCGGATCATGAATGATTTTACTGCCGGGATGATTCTGCAGCAACTCTTCAGCAAGCAGCCCGACCAGATAATAGCCTTCTATAAAGGTTCCGTCTTCATCCCAGAAAAAACAGCGGTCAAAATCGCCATCCCAGGCAATGCCCAGATTCGCCCCCGACTCTTTAATCTTCTCTGACGTTTCCTGACGATTTTCGACCAGCAGCGGATTGGGTACGCCGTTTGGGAATGTTCCGTCAGGCTCGGGATTCATCTTGATAAAGGAAAACGGCAGTTTATTTTCAAGCTGCTCGAGCACCAGCCCGGCACAGCCGTTTCCTATGTTTGCAACGATATTAAGCGGCTTAAGGGTATCCGGATCAATATAGGATAGGAGATGATCAATATAAATTTTTCTATGATCGATCTTCTTTTTACTGCCTTTATTTTCAACGGCCTCCGGGAGATCACCTTGCGTAATCAGCTGACCCATTTTAAACAATCCGGACTCACCGGTAACAGGCTTTGCCCCTTTAACGACAAATTTAAAGCCGTTATAGTCGGCAGGATTATGACTTGCAGTGACGATAATTCCCCCGTCAACGCCTTCACCTTCAAGACTGAATGCGGCGTGATAGATTTCTTCGGTTCCGCAAAGACCAAGTAGCAGGACATCGACACCCATATCCGTGAGACCATTCACCAGGGATTCGACAAGACTTTCACTGCTAAGACGCATGTCATGCCCAACCACTACTTTGCTCACCTTGTAAACCGAATAAAACGCCCTACCGATATCGTAAGCCAGCTGCGGATTTAACTGGTCGGGAACCCGACCGCGTATGTCGTAGGCCTTAAAGCCCGGTGGAAGAGAATAATCCATTTTTAGCATTTCCTTTTTGTGTAAGGCTATGTATAGTCAGCACTCGTCTGTAAACAGGATACAGGCATCTTATTTAAGACAAAGCCACCCAATATTCAACCAAAACCAATCAATTCATATGAAAGGAATTATTCTTGCCGGCGGCTCCGGTACCCGGCTCTACCCCATTACCAAAAGCATCAGCAAGCAGCTCATCCCGGTATATGACAAACCAATGATCTATTATCCGCTTTCTGTCCTCATGATCGCGGGGATTAAAGAGATCCTTATCATATCAACACCGCACGACTTGCCCACTTTCGAACAGCTGTTTCAGGACGGCTCACAACTCGGCCTGTCGATCAGCTATGCTGTACAGCCAAGTCCGGATGGACTTGCCCAAGCTTTCATCATCGGCAGAGAATTTATCGGCAATGACCCGGTTGCATTGATCCTTGGCGACAATATTTTCTTCGGTCACGGCTTCTCAAATATTGCCAGAGAAAGTGCAAAGCTCACCCAGGGCGGCCTGATTTTCGGTTATCCGGTAAAAGACCCGGAGCGATACGGTGTTGTGGAATTTGACCAGAATAATGTGGTTGTCGGCATTGAAGAAAAGCCGCTTAAGCCAAAATCAAAATACGCAGTTCCCGGCCTTTATTTCTACGACAATGAGGTGGTGAGCATTGCAGAAAATGTCAAACCGTCTCCTCGCGGAGAACTTGAGATTACAGATGTTAACAATGAGTATCTCAGACGGGGCACATTAAAAGTTGAGCCTCTTGGCCGCGGCTTTTGCTGGCTCGATACAGGAACCCACGAGTCACTGCAGCAGGCGTCGAGTTATGTTCAGGCGGTGCAGGAAAGACAGGGACTGAAGATTGCCTGTATTGAAGAAATCGCCTATCAGCTTGGCTACATCAATCTGGATCAACTTGAAAGCCTTGCAGCGGACCTGCTCAAAAACCAGTACGGGAAATACCTGATGGATATTGTCAGGGAAAAAAAAGGAAATCTGATTTAACGTGAACGCTATGAAAATTGCTATAGTAGGTGTAGGCGGTCAGCTTGGGACCGATTGTGTTAATATTTTTTCAAAAGACCACGAAATTATCGGTCTTGACATGCCGCAAATTGATATCGGTGATCCAGAAAGTGTTAAAAGAGCCATCACCCCGATAAAGCCCGATGTTATCATCAACTGCGCCGCATTTACCGCAGTCGATGCCTGTGAAAGCCAAAAAGAACTCGCCATGAAGATCAATGGCGACGGCCCTAAATATCTGGCACAGACAGCAGAAGCTCTGGGCAGTCGGTTTGTTCACATTTCAACCGACTATGTTTTCAGTGGCAACAAGCCTATTCCTGAATATTATACCGAAGATGACGAGGTCGACCCTTTAAGTCAATACGGCATAACAAAACTGGCTGGCGAAAAAGCAGCACTTGAGTATTGCAGCAATACCCTGTGTCTGAGAACGGCATGGCTTTATTCCGGATATGGCAAAAACTTCTTGAAAACAATGCTCCGCATGGCTCTTTCTGATCCTGAGCGGGCATTCACCATTGTCAACGATCAGTATGGATCCCTCACCTGGTCGTATACATTGGCAAAGCAGATTGCGAAACTGCTGGAAACAAACATGACAGGCATCATGCATACCACCTCTGAAGGGTATTCCACCTGGTATGAGGCTGCCTGCTATTTCCTTGACACCATGGGAGTTAAGCATAATTTTCAACCATGCACCACGGCGGATTATCCGACACCGGCACATCGTCCAGCCAATTCGCATCTTGAAAACAAGGTGTTAAAAGACGCTGGCATTTCTGTGTTTGTTGATTGGAAAACAGATGTCGACACCTTTGTCGACCAATTCAAAGACGCCCTGATAAAAGAAGCAAAAGAAATTATCAGTCAGCAGTAAGAAAGTGTTCGGGGAGTCAGCCCGGCTCCCCGAAACCATAGTCTCTTATCAGCTCTTTCAGACGATCGCGTTCACGATCGAGAAGCGAGTCAATCTGAAAACCGCTAAGATAAAAATCCGGGTTGCCGTCTTCCTTGCACCAACGGCAATTAGCATCAAACAGCAGTTCCTGGCGTTCTCCGCTTAGAGCAGGCAGACACATGCGAAGTTTATACACGGTATCTTCTGTCATTCTTTTTTCGGTCAATACCATCAACCCCTTTGTTGAGAGATCAACCACATGGCCGAAAATTTTGTTGTTCTCCTGACTGAATACCCGCAGATAAAATACAAGATGACGACGATACACAGTTCTTCTCTGCAACGCTCCGCCATCTTCAGGAACACTTGAAGTTATACTGTCAATCATGGCTCATTCTCCCAGTCTGATCAGTTTCACATCACCGACTGCACCCATCAATTCACCACATATAACTATTGTACCACTTATTTCAGGAAAAGTTCTGGCAATTTGAAGAACGTGTTCGATTTCTTTTTTGCCAGTCTGATTTCTTCCCACTTCATTTCCCAGCCTGGTGGCCGCCGCATCGGCAATCGCAGTGGAAGCTGCAAGCACTGTCACCGAATCCGCCATCCCGAAGCTGAGTGAATGCCCAATTTTGCCTGAAGAAGTGCATACGCCCATGGGCATCTGCTCAGGTTTTAACAGCACGCCAACCCGGTTACTTAATGGTGATTCACCAGCGTAAATCCCTATCTGCACCTCACAACTGCGATGGACAAAAACATCACCGCCATTTTCAACCACTATCTCTTTGCACCCGGTTTGCAGCAGTGCTCTGCCGACATGTTCTGCCACTGCCCCTGCCACAGCAGCCATCGGTCCCACATTGGCTGCAAGACCTGCCTGGAGCATCTCATGTACAATCCTTGGAGCGGTCGGATCAAGGGGAAGCGGTAAGAGCGAGGACTGGAATTCCGGGTGGTGATGGATATAATTCTCAAGCTGATTCCGTAAACGAATTACCTGTTGAAGGGCTTCCTCCTCAAGCTGTCTGTCACAGGTAATATACAGATCCGTTTCCTGTACCCGTACCTCAAAATTATATAATTGCTGATCTCCCATCTGCTGCCGGTACGTTCTTGCAGCATAATTTAAGGGATTTATTTTTCTTCTGCTCTGTTTTGCCACTACTATTCAGCCTGTTTTTTAACGGCTTCGCTAACAGGCTCCAGATACTTCTGCACATCTTCTATGGAGATCGCCGGCAGCTGCTGCTGAAGAGAGTCCCGCAGCTCAGGATCACGAATCAGTTCTCGACAGAAATCAGTCATTGCATTAAGTCCCGGACAGGTTGCACAGCTTCGCAGCATGTCATTTTCAGGTGCCATAATAGTCCCCAGGACCATATGCAACAGGACAATGCAGATAAAGGCCTTGGCCATGCCGACAATAGCGCCGAGCAACCGATCAAACCAGCCGGTTATGGTGATCTGTACAACAAATCTCAAGCCCCTGCCGATCAGCATAACAACAAGAAAGGTGGCCGCAAAAAGCACCACATAGGTGATCAGAAAGACAACTTTTGGATTATCTGATATATCTTTCAAAAAAGGAAATAATCTGTCATTGTACTGACTGGCGATAAAATAGCCGAGATATAAGGCAAGCAGGCCGGTTATCTGTCGAATAAAACCAAGCCAGAGTCCTCGACCGAGAAAGAAAAGGACCAGAAACAAAACAACAAAGTCATACGGTGTAAAATTCACGTTCATATTTTTTATTCCCCTGATATGGCTTTTTATCCAGATCTATGTTCTGCTTTCTTTTCACTAGTTAGCAGGAATAGTTGAAATTGCAACTGATTTTTCTCTTTAGAATGGTGCCAAATTCTTACTTAACACTGCAAAATCTCTTTCCTCCGGATCTTCAGCAGATTAGCCGGTCTGTTTTCAAACAGGATTTTTTCGTCTCCCTTCTTGAAATCTCACGACTCGTTCAAAACGCCGAGTATTTAAAAAGCTGGCTCAGCAGCAAAGAACACGACGTCTATCAATCCTATAAACTTGAAAAAAGAAGAAATGAATATCTGGCAGGTAGGGTATCGGCCAAACTTGCTGTAATGCATGTATTGCCGTGCTCATACAATAGAACCAGCTTTACGGACATTGAAATCTGCTACGAACCCTCCGGCAGGCCCTACATTTCCCTTCCCGGCAAAACGCCTGAGATGATCGACATTTCAATCTCTCACAGCGGGCAGTACGGTTGCTGTCTGGCAGCAAATTCACCATGCGGCATTGATATACAATCAGCGGAGACTACACTGGCAAAAGTTCAGGACAGGTTCTGCACAGATCAGGAAAAAGCCGTACTCGCTGCACAAATCATTGACCTCAAGCAGCTCGCTGTCTTATGGGCAGGGAAAGAGGCCATTAAAAAGCGCTATGGTAAACATGGCAGCATGCCCGGCTTTCTTGACATTATTCTTCTTCGTGAGCAATCTCTTTCTCAGCATATTCAGCATCTTACTTTTTCACTTTCGCAAACCGGAGCTGAAATCCAGGTAATAGCAAGTACCATTGACCAATATGCTCTTGCGATGACCATATCATAATTGAGAGACTATGCCCGAGTTACCTGAAGTTGAAGTTGTCTGCCGCGGCCTTATACCACATCTTGTCAGCAGAACGATCAGATCCGTTCAATACAGCGGCCTGCCATTAAGACACCCCTTCCCGGTTGAGACAGCACAAGCTGAATTAACAGGCAAGACCGTCACCTCTGTCAGCCGAAGAGCACGCTATGTATTAATTCAGGTTGAGAGCCATATTCTCGTCTGCCACCTTGGCATGACCGGTAACCTCGGCATTTTCGACAGGAATGCGGCCAAACGAAAACACGATCATATTTTTTTTGAACTTGATAACGGAATAGAGCTTCGCTTTCACGATCCAAGACGGTTCGGGTCAATACAGCTTTTCTGCCATACCGCTGCCGAACAACTCGAAAAGACTATCTTTTCATCTCTTGGTCCGGAGCCTTTTGATTCTGCTTTTACCGCTGGATATCTGCAAAAACTTGCCAGAGGGAAAAAGGGAGCCGTTAAAAATTTTATTATGGATAACCGGGTGGTAACAGGAATCGGCAATATTTACGCCAACGAGACCCTCTTTCTGGCAGGTATTCATCCGAAAAAACAGGTTGGGACCCTGACTTCTCCCCAGTGGCAACGACTTCATGAGGCAATTCTAACCACCCTTCACTGGGCGATTAGCTGTGGCGGTTCAACAATCAGTGACTTTCTCAACGCCAGTGGTGAAGGCGGCTACTTTCAGGCCAATTTCAAAATATACGGCAAAGAGGGCAAGCCCTGCCCTCTTTGCGGAAAAACGATAGAAAAGATGGTTATCGGCGGCAGGTCAAGTTTTTACTGCAAAACCTGCCAAAAATAACGACTTTCTAGTTAATGTATCCCTGCTCCTCAAGGTAGAGCAGAATCTCCTGGACCGCCTCCATTGGCGTAATATCTGTCGTATCAATGGTTAAGTCAGGGTTTGACGGAGGGATATACGGATCGGTAACGCCGGTAACCCCCTTTACAATACCTGCACGAGCTTTTGCATAAAGCCCTTTACGGTCCCGCTGCTCACACACCTCAAGCGGCGTTGCAACATGAACCTCAATATAGCCGCCGTAACGTGAAATCTGTTGACGGTTAATCTGTCTTGGCCCCTCATAGGGAGCAATTGGTGCACAAAGGGCAATGCCGCCGTTTTTTGTGATTTCGCTTGCGACAAACCCAATCCTTGTCACATTGAGATCACGGTGTTCTTTTGAAAAGGTCAGCTCTGAGCTGAGATTCTGTCTGACAATATCACCATCGAGCAGGGTTACCGGCCGATCGCGCATCTCCAGGAATTTCACCAGAAGAACCTTGGCAATGGTCGATTTACCGGAACCGGATAAGCCCGTCATAAAAACGGTGAACCCCTGTTTCGATTTCGGCGGGAAAGCATACCGCAATTCTGCAACGATCTCCGGGTATGTCAGCCATTCCGGGATTTCTTCTTCTGCGATTAATTTTCGCTGTAATTCAACTGATGAAATCACCTGAGCATTTTCACTGCTCTGTCCATCCATTACAACATACTTCCCTGTCTCGGCAACGTACCCCATTTCTTTCTGTTCGATCATGGATACGCCGGTCTGTTCACTCTTTTCTGCAACAAGCTTCTGAGCCTCACTGAGAGGATAAAAAAGTTTGCCATCACAAAATCCTTTGAACGGATCGGCATGATCTTTTGCCACCACAAAATGCGAGCAGCCGAAGTTTTTGCGAATGATTGCCTGCAGCAGAGCCTCTCTTGGCCCAGCGTATCTTGCAGCATAGGGCGTCAGCCCGAACTGAATCATATTGGGCGGCAGCTTTTTGACAAACTCCTGGTAACAGCGAACCTGTGTGTAGTGGTCGATATTGCCGGGATGATTAAGACCGACAACAGGCTGAAGAAAGATTGCCGCACCTGCCTCTCTTGCCGCAACAAGCAGCATTTCTCTGTGGGCACAATGAAGATACTCTTCGGTATGAAACCCGACAACGCGGCGCCAGCCGTTCATGGTAAATCGGCGCACAGTCTCGGACGGTGATAAACGAAGATGCTGGAAGTCATAATGAATCGGGCAGCTGACACCCTCAAGGGTACCTCCGACATACCACTCTCCGGTTTCATTATACAAATGGGACACACCTGGATGGAGATCAGCATTATCAGTACCGTAAACACACCTGGCTTCTTCACTTTTATCAGGCTGCCAGAGGTCGGTAATGGTCAAAATGGCTAGAAGAAAACCTTCCTGGTCATTAAGGGCAACCTTGTCACCTACACTCAGCTTTTCTGCACGCTTACTATTAATATCCAGCGTGATTGGAATAGGCCAGACAGTGCCGTCTTTCAGAGTCATGGCATGAAGAACGGATTCATATTCTTCACGGCCAAAGTAGCCCATCAGCGGATAGTACCCTCTGTTGAGGAGCAGTTCGAGATCGCAAAGCTGCCTGGAATTCAGGTCAATTGAGAGATAATTAAGCGCTTCTTCCCGCAGGACTTCTGCCCTTCTAAAATGAACAATAAGACTTTCTGAAAAATGAGTGTTTGCCTGTAACATTATAAATTTCGTATAGTTTATGGTTAAACAATCCGATTAAGAGCTATTAACTCTGGCTGTCACGTCTTGACGCCGATAAAGAAATACCTAATCTGTTCAAAGAGTTCAATAATTTGTTATCAGAATTGCACTAAACCCTGTACAGTTCACGGGTTGATGTAATTTTTTGCACTTGTCGGCCATAATGACAGGACCGCAAAACAACCAGAGCAAACACGATAAAAGGAGCATACCATGAGTAACAAACCTGCCAAATTAGCAGTTATTCTATCCGGTTGCGGAAACAAAGACGGCGCCGAAATTCACGAATCAACCCTGACGCTTCTTGCAATTCATAAACTCGGATCTGATTATCAATGCTTTGCCCCTGATATACAGCAGCACCACGTTCTCAACTTTATTACCAATGAAGAAATGAAGGAGACGCGAAATGTCCTCATTGAGTCTGCCAGAATCGCTCGCGGAGACATTCTGAATCTTACGCAGTTCAATGCAAAAGAGTACGATGCACTCATAATCCCTGGCGGCTTCGGGGTTGCTAAAAACCTTTGCGACTACGCCATAAAGGGGGATATCACCTACATCAATGAAGATGTAAAGACTGCAATTACTTCAATGCATAAAGCAGGAAAACCCATTGGTGCACTCTGCATTGCCCCTGTGCTGTTGGCAAAACTTATCCCCAACGTCACCATCACCCTTGGTGATGATTCAGGTACTGCAAAAAGTGCGGAAGCCATGGGGGCAAAACATAAAGTAACGTCTCACGGTGAGATCATCGTAGACAGCGCAAACAAAGTAGTTACAACTCCTTGCTACATGCTGGATGCACGGGTGGATCAGATAGCAGCAGGAGCTGAAAGCCTGGTTAAAGCGATTCTTGATTTTATAGAATAAGCCAGCACTCTGATGAAAGAGCAGTTTTAGCTGAGCGAAAAACCTATTTGCCTAAACAAAACTGCTCAAAAATAACGTCAAGCACATCCTCTGTGGTCGTCTCACCAACAATATCGCCAAGATAATCAAGACATTCCTGAAGGTCGATAGCGAGCAGATCACTGGTTCCGCCGAACACAAAACCCTCATTCAGACGTTTAGCCGCATCAAGAGCTTTGGCCAGAGCCTTTTTATGCCGCAGATTGGGCACACAACCCTCTTCCTGCCATTGCCCGGAAAAGATTGTATCTTTAAGCTCATCAATCCCCTGCTGATGTCTGGCTGAGATCATCACCAGCGGCAGGATCACCATTGCTTCCGGTAAAACTGCTTTCCCTGCGGCAACATCGAGCTTGTTCTGGACAAGAATAAGCGGTTTATGCGCAACAGTTTCAAACAGCTCAAGATCCCTGGCTGAAACGCCTTCAGCACCGTCAAAGAGAAACAGCACCAGATCAGCAATATTTATAATATCTCTGGCCCGTTTTATTCCAAGTTCTTCAACAAGGTCTGCATTTTCACGGATGCCGGCAGTATCAACCAGCCTCACCGGCATCCCGTTGATATCAACATACTCTTCAATGGTATCACGGGTTGTCCCTGGTATCGCTGTTACCAGAGCACGCTCTTCCTGAAGCAGGGTATTCAAGAGACTTGATTTGCCGACGTTGGGTTGTCCGGCAATCACGACTGTGACCCCTTCACGCATCACTTTGCCCTGATCCGCACTCTTAAGCAGCTTTTCCAGCTGAGGAATAACATCCTGAACCAACGTGTTGCTGTGGCCGGAATGATCAACTATATCTACATCTTCATCGGGAAAATCAATCGATACTTCCAAAACGGCACGGATATGAACCAGCATCTTCCTGATACTGTCAATACGGTTATAGAGAGCGCCGGCCAGCTGTTCCTGTGCAAGATCGACCCCTTTCTTCGTCTTTGCCGAAAGGATGTCGATAACGGCTTCGGCTTTGGTAAGATCTATTCTTCCGTTAAGAAATGCTCGTTTGGTAAATTCACCGGGTTCGGCCAGAACCGCGCCGTGACCGATGATAAGCTCAAGAACAGAGTGGAGGATAAGATAGGAGCCGTGACAGTGAATTTCTACGACATCTTCGCGGGTATAGGTTGCCGGTGCCCGCATATATACAGCAAGCACTTCATCGACAATCCTGCTCTGAACAGGATCGACAATATTGCCGTAATACAGCTGATGCGAGGTGTATTCGCAGTTTTTTTTCAGGGGTTTAAAGATAGTGACAAGGATATCAAGCGCCTTGTCACCACTGATTCGTATTATGCCGATACCGCCGGCTCCGGGCGGAGTGGAAATAGCGGCAATGGTTTGCGTATTATCGACAACTTTTGGCATGGGCACACCTCCGACCTGCTTACAGGACGAACCTAAGAATCATCCCTGGCTGTTGCCAGCCCGGTTTCCTTTGCCCCTTCTGGTTTTGTTGAAGCCTTTTCTGCGCCCGTCGGCTTTTGACTTCCCAGGTTTATAGATCAGGATTTTCTTGAATAGCCCGTCGCCTACACTTCTTGAGCGGATCTCTTTATCATCCTGCAGCACCATATGAACAACCCTTCGTTCAGAAGGATTAAGAGCAGGAATCACCTGGGTCTTGCCGTCATCCTTGACTAATTCGGCAAGCTCTACCGCTTTTTGCTTCAGTTCTTCTTCACGTTCATCGCGATAGTTACCGACATCAACAGAAAGCTTTATGCGTTCCGGGGTCTTTTTGGCAATAATCTTCCTTAAGATATATTGAATTGAATCAACTGTTCTGCCATCCTGACCGGTAAGATATTCCTCGTATTCTCCCGTTATCTTGCAGAATACATCAATACCTTCGGAAAAGACTTCAACAGTTGAAGGAAATTCCATCTTTTCAAGAAGTTCAACCAACACTTCCTGCACCAGTGCAACGCTTTCAGCGCTGACCGGAACGATATCTTCTTCCGGGACAACCGTGTCCCTCTTTTCAACGCTTTCTGTAGCTGGGGCTTTCTCAGTTCCGCGGGATCTCCCTCTGCCGCCTGCTTTTTTAGTACCGGTTTTCGAGGATTCTGGCTTGCGGAAATTCTTTTTCGGTTCAGCTTCGACCTGAGGTTCAACAGGAACTTCATCCGTCTCTTCCTCCTTAACCGTTACGCTAATTTTGGCCTTCTTTCTGATCAGACCGAATATCCCGCTTGAACCTGTCTCAAGCACTTCAATATCAAGACGTTCCTGTGGAACATCAAGTTTTTCGCAAGCAAGCTTTATCGCATCAGCTACTTCTTTTCCGGTGAATTCAAATTTTTTATCTGCCATTAATTATCCTTCAATGAGGTCTGTCGTAATATTTCGATCCGCTCTGAATAGTTTTACTGGATCATGCCGCTGCTTTCTTTGTTTTCTGGTTAATCAGATACTGCTGCAGAATAGCAAGCAGGTTATTGATAAACCAGTACAAGACCAGACCTGAGGCAAAATTAAGAAACATAAACGTAAACACCACCGGCAGAAACATCATAATTTTCTGCTGGGCAGGATCTGCAGTAGTAGGTGAAAGTTTCTGCTGCAGAAACATGGAAGCACCCATCAATAAGGTTAACACGGGGATCCCATGAACCATAGGGATATCAAAACCAATCATCAGACGATCAGGAGCTGAAAGGTCGGTAATCCACAACATGAATGGTGCGTGTCTGAGCTCGATGGACTGCAATAGTACCTTATACAAAGCGAAGAATACAGGTATCTGCAGAACCATCGGCAAGCAACCGCCGAGGGGATTGACTTTATAGGTTTTATAGAGATTCATAACCTCTCTGTTCATCGCCTGCGGATCATCTTTATACTTCTCTTTCAGTTTGACCATTTTAGGTTGCAGCTTCTGCATGTTCTTCATCGACATAAGACCTTTCTGGGTGATCGGCCAGAAAATTGCCTTAAACAGAACTGTTACCATGATAATGGCAATACCGTAGTTATGAGTATACTTGTGGAAAAAATTGAGCAGCCACAGTGTCGGCTTGGCAAGCACATCAAACCAGCCGAAGTTGATTGCTTTAGAAAAGTTATCTTCAGCATCGGACAGAACGGTAAGCTTCTTCGGACCGTAGAACACCCTGTAGTTATAGACTTTTTCTTCTCCAGGCTGAAGGGTATCAAGCGGACCGGCAAGGACAGTTTTAGCCAGTTCGTCGGTGCCTTCCATGGTGAAGGTAGAGGTGGTTACACCGACAGGTGCAACACTGCAGGCAAAGTAGGTGCCCTGATAACCTGCCCAGGAGATATTTCCGCTGAATACTTTCGGCCCTTCACTGAACTCTTTGGCTTTAACTTCCTGCAGTTTATCATCAACATACAGTGCAGGCCCTGTAAAAAGAAACCGACTGGAAGCCACCGCATGCTGAAACGGGCTGTTGACCTGATGAATTTCAGGGGCACCCTGCAAAGGATTAGCTGAGGTATTCTTTACCTTCACCTGCATATCGATAAAATATTTTTCATCGGAGAAAGTGTAGGTACGCTCAACAGCGATACCGTTTGCACCTTTTTCTGCCAGCACCAGCTTTCCATCCTTATTAGCACCGGAAAGAGCAATATTCTGGGTTGAGCTGTCATACAAAGAATCAGCAGGAACAAGACTTCCCCAACTGAATTTTAATGGAAAGCCCGTTTTATCATCGGTTCTGACGAGTTGTTTGCCGGGTGAATCGGCAGTATTTTCTTCGGTGTGCTTTTTCAGAACAAAACTTTTAACAGCTCCGCCCTGCTCTGAAATAACAGCGGTATAAAGATCCGTGTCAACGGTAATATCAAGTGCCGGACGGCTTGGTGCAGCAACCTTCTCCTGTGCGGCAACCGTCTGTTCAGTCTTATTGGTGATTTCCGGCACAGCTGCTGTCTGTTGTTCTGCTGAGGCCGGTTTTTCTACTGCATTATCCGCAGTCGTCTGTTGGATCTCTGCCGGAACCTCCTGAGGCTGTTCAACGAACAGATACTGGTATCCAAACAGGATGAAGAAAGAGAGAACTATTGCCAATAAGGCTCTTTGCATGTCCATATTAATTTACCGTTTACAATACTAAAATTGAATGTAGATCAGAAAGGTGCACAATCTGAAGGGCTCCTGAGTATTTTACATGAAGTTCTGTTTTCATTTTACCGGGTCGTATCCGCCGCGACAGAAAGGGTGACAACGCAATATTCTGCGCAAGGCGAGAAAGCCGCCTTTAACGGCCCCGTAACGGGTAATGGCCTCCTGGGCATATACCGAACAGGTAGGGGTAAAACGACAGGAAGGAGGAAGGAGCGGGGAAATAAAGTACTTATATCCCCTGATAAGCCCAAGTAGTACGGTTTTGGGTAATAGATACAATCTGCTTTTTACATTCATCTACTTACCAAAGTTCGAACCAATCAGCGAAATCACCGCCTGAGTAATTTCTGCCGGTGTATCAAGAGCAAAATCAGGTCGTACAGCAAAAACAATATCACTCTCATGAGGATAATGCTTTTGCTGTAACCGAAACGATTCTCGAATAATCCGTTTGATCCGGTTACGCTTCGCAGCGCCTTTCAGGCGTCTGTGAACTGATATGCCTAATCTGCTGTAACCGTATTGATTGCTGAGAACGATGAGAGAAAAGCCGTTACCTCGGAACCGCTTTCCCCCACGATAAACCTGATCAAATTCCCAACTTTTCCGAAGAATAGAAGTTTTAGGGAAAAAATATCTCTCAGGCAAGGAGCTTACGCTGATAACCTTTTTCTTCCTATTGCTCTGCGAGCATTGATGATTGCACGTCCAGCCAGCACGGGTCGCCATACGAGCACGAAACCCATGGGTTCTTTTTCTTTTAAGAATGCTTGGCTGAAATGTACGTTTACTCATTTTTACTTCCTCTTGTTCAAATCATGTTTCCATGAATATTTCTGCTTAATATGAAAAACAGCATCTTCGCTCAAGACTGGTTATTCGGCTGTTCTTCCCATCAAACGTGACATAAGCCGACTAAGGCGGCTGGATTTCTCGATTACAAAACACTCAAATTAACCACACAATCTACTCGGTGTCAAACAATTTCGATTGCCAGTTTACTTCATCACCTTGCACTTGTACCAAAGCTGTGCTATTTTTGCGGGGCAACGAACAGATAGAGGTAATTTCGTTTTTTTTATGAAACATGAGTAAACTTTAATGTCAGATACAACACCGACCACCATAAATGATATTGATTTCATGGTCCTATGGCAATCAGCCAGGAAGAAAAGGGAGTGGTCCAGTAAAGGTGTTAAAGACTGGAACAAAAAAGCAGCCTCCTTCGCCTCCAGAAATATTAACGGCCCGTATGCTGAACTAGTCTTATCAAAAATTCCTGTCACAGTCGATATCACAGTTCTCGATGTCGGGTCAGGCCCGGGAACGCTTTCCCTGCCGCTGGCAGCAAAAGTGAAACACGTAACAGCCGTGGATTATTCACCGGGAATGCTTCAGGCCCTTGAAGAACATGCCGCTGCCCAGAACATTACAAACATCACGACTATTGAAGCCGCCTGGGAAGACAGCTGGGAAAAAGCCGGCATACCGATTCACCATACGGCTATAGCCTCACGCTCTCTTAATGTTGCCGACCTTGCAGGGGCGATAAAAAAACTAGACAGATTTGCATCTCACCGGGTGTTTCTGGTGGACCGCATATCACCCACTCCGTTTGACCCGGATGCATATGAAGCAATCGGCAGAACATTTGACTCCGGTCCGGATTATATCTACACCATTAATATTTTGTATCAGTTCGGCATTCATCCTAATGTAGAAATAATTGGGCTGCCACCCAAAATGATCTATGCCGACATGAACAGTGCAATTGATGCATATCGCTGGATGTTAAAAGAGATCTCCGAAGAAGAAGATGTCAAACTCCAGCATTACCTCCAGACTATTGCACAACAGAATACAGATGGCACACTCTCCATCGAAAGACGACATCCCCTGCAATGGGCATTGATCTGGTGGACCAAATAAGAAGAATAGAAACATTATGACAACACAGTATGATATAGCTGTCATCGGCGCCGGCCATGCCGGTTGTGAAGCAGCACTCGCAGCAGCCAGAATGGGTTGCAAAACCCTTTGCCTGGTAATGAATATAGACACCATTGGCGCAATGTCATGCAACCCCGCTATCGGCGGCCTTGCAAAAGGCCATCTGGTACGTGAGATCGATGCCCTCGGCGGTGAAATGGCCAAAAACATCGATGCGACCTCCATTCAGTTCAGGCGTCTTAATACCAGCAAGGGGCCAGCAGTCCGCTCTTCCCGCGCCCAGGCCGATCGTCTGCTTTACCGGTTGAGAATGAAATCGGTGATGGAAAGCCAGAAAAATCTGACTATCGTTCAGGCCGTTGCAGATTCCATTATAGTCGAGGACGGCAAAGTCACCGGCCTTGTCACATCACTTGAAGAACGTTTTGATGTAAAGGCAATCGTCGTGGCTACCGGCACCTTCCTCAACGGCCTGCTGCATATCGGGCTGAAAAATTTCTCCGGCGGCCGGGTCGGCGATGCAGCTTCCTTCAAGCTGGCCGAATGGTTTAAAGCAACTGGCTTTAATGTCGGCAGAATGAAGACCGGAACGGTTCCCCGGCTCGATGCCAAAACTATAGATTACGACAAACTCGAAGCACAATATTCAGACAACCCTCCAGCACACTTCTCTTTTTCCAATGAAGGTGAGTACACTCTGGATCAGCGGCCATGCTATATCACCTACACCAACGAAAAGACACACCAGGCAATTCGGGACGGCATAGGCCAGTCGCCGATGTATGCCGGAATCATCGAAGGCATCGGCGCCCGCTATTGCCCGTCGATTGAAGACAAGGTGATGCGTTTTCCAGACAAGGAGCGTCACCAGGTTTTTCTTGAACCTGAAGGGCTTGATACCTGTGAAGTCTACCCAAACGGACTGCCGACAAGCCTGCCGCTTGCTACCCAGAAGAAGATGATCAACTCTATCGTAGGTCTTGAAAATGCCCAGATCATACGTCCCGGGTACGCCATTGAATATGATTATGTTGATCCGCTTGAACTGCGCCCAAGTCTCGAGACCAAACGTGTCGCAGGCCTTTTTCTTGCCGGCCAGATCAACGGCACTTCAGGTTACGAAGAAGCCGCCGCGCAGGGTTTGATGGCTTCGATCAACGCTGTTCAATATACGAGAAATGAGGATCCGATCATTCTTGACCGCTCCCAGGCCTATATCGGTGTGTTGATTGACGATCTTGTTACCTGTGGGACCAAGGAGCCGTATCGACTCTTCACATCCCGGGCTGAATACCGTCTCCTGCTGCGTGAAGACAATGCCGACATCAGGCTGTCTGAAATCGGCCGTAAGATCGGCCTGCTTCAGGATGACGACCATGCCCGCTTTCAGGCCAAACAGAAAGCTGTTGAGGAAGCAGTCGCCCTTCTTGAGCAGACAGAAATCAAGCCGACCAAAGAAGTTAACGCAGTTCTCGAATCCTTGGGGTCCAGTGCAGCCAAACACAAGTCATCGCTTGCAGCACTTTTGAGACGCCCTGAAATCACCATCGAACACCTCGCCCAGCTTCCGCTTGGCAAAGACGTGATCGCAAGACTCAATGAGCTGACCCGATCTGTGGTTAAAGAAGAGATCCAGCTGGAAATAAAATTTGAGGGCTATATCCAGCGCCAGAGAGAGCAGGTTGAACGTTTCAAGAAAATGGAAGGCGTCACTCTTCCGGAAGACCTCAACTACAAGGAACTCTCTGGCCTCTCCAATGAAGTTGTTCAGAAGCTCTCAACCGTACGGCCCCGTTCTATTGGCCAGGCATCACGTATTTCAGGCATCACCCCGGCCGCGATATCCGTGCTGCAGGTACACCTGAAAAAGATGAAAGGTTCGAAATGATCCAGTTCCCTCAAATCGATCCTGTTATATTCAGCATCGGCCCGTTGAGCGTTCGCTGGTATGGTCTGATGTATGTGTTGGGCTTTACCGCAACCTATTTTCTGGTAAAAAAACAGATCAGAGATTTTAAGTATCAGGTTCTGGAAGAACATTTCGAAAACCTGAATCTCACGCTGATTCTTTGCGTGATACTGGGCGGCAGACTTGGCTACGTTGTCTTCTATAATCTGCCGTATTATATAAAACACCCGCTTGAAATTCCGGCAACCTGGACCGGCGGCATGTCATTTCACGGTGCCTGTCTGGCTCTGCTTATCGGCGGCTATATATTCTGCAGGCGGAAAAAGCTCAATTTCTGGAAAACAGCCGATATCTATATTGTTACCATTCCAATCGGACTCGGCCTGGGAAGGATCGGTAATTTTATCAACGGTGAGCTTTTCGGCCGGGAAACGGATGTACCCTGGGCGATGATTTTCCCATATGGCGGCCCGCTGCCCAGACACCCGTCTCAACTCTACGAAGCGGCTCTTGAAGGGCTGCTGCTCTTTTCCGTTCTCTGGCTGAATCGCAACAAGCCGTGGCAGAAAAAAACTCACTGGCCGCACGGCTCCATGACTGCGATCTTTCTTGCTGGCTATGGACTAATCAGAATATTTATCGAGTTCTTTCGACAACCGGACCAGCAGATCGGATTCATCGCCTCATTTATAACCATGGGTCAGCTGTTAAGTATCACCATGGTCGCGGCTGGAATCATACTGTGGAAAATGCGTCTGAAAACAGGGTGAAACAGCTTTTATAATTTCAGCCAATACAGGCCGGTGTCGAGCATCCGGTTGGCAAAGCCCCACTCATTGTCAAACCAGCAGATCATTTTCACCAGGTGCTCACCGCTTACCCGTGTCTGTGTTCCGTCAACGATACAGGAATGAGGGTCGGTGTTGAAATCAACTGATGCGTGAGGCTCAGTTGTGTAACAAAGCAGTCCTTTCAGTCTGTCATCGGCCAGTTTGGCAAAACATTCGTTGATCTGCTCTGCACTCACCGATTCTTTAACCATGACCGAAAGGTCCATAAGCGAAACATTGATGGTTGGCACACGCAGATGCAGACATTCAAAGCTGCCGGCGAGTCTGGGCAGAATCCGGCTTATCCCTTTCGACAAACCGGTTTCAACCGGTATGATCGAATGCATTGCACTTCTGGTCAGTCGAAGATCAGTATTATGATAGCTGTCGATAACCGGCTGGTCGTTCATCGCAGAATGAACAGTTGTGATCACGCCGTGCTGAATGCCAAAGCGACTGTCAAGTTCATGCAGAACAGGAATGATGCAATTGGTAGTACAAGACGCATTTGAAACAACAGAATGATCACTTTTTAACTGCTGCTGATTGACCCCGTAGACGATGGTCGCATCTACATCCAGGCTGGCCGGATGGGAAATCAGCACCCGCTTTGCCCCGCTGTTGCGATGTTTCTCTGCGGTAACCCGGTCACTGAATGAACCTGAACATTCAAAAAGCAGGTCTATATCAAGCTCCTTCCATGGCAGCCTGTCCGGATCCGCCTCACAGAGAATCTCGACAGTGTCATTTTCAATAAACAGCCGTCTGCCATTATGACTGACAGGTAAAGGAAAACGACCGTGGGTTGTATCGTAACGGGTCAGGTAGGTAAGGGTTTCAATAGAAGCCAGCTCATTTACGGCTACCAGCTCAAAATTTTCCCGCATGCCATCAAGGTAGATGGCTCGCAGCACACTCTGGCCGATTCTGCCATAACCATTAATTGCAACTCTGAATTTCATAGTACTTCCAGGATCCTGCATCAGTATGAATCAGATTTAACCAGTCCACACCGAACGGCATAATTAACAAGATCAATTGTTTTCTTGCAGTTGAATTTCTTTAAGAGATTGGCGCGATGCGTATCAACCGTTCTCGGGCTTACATTGAGTTTGTCTGCAACCTCTTTACTTGTTAATCCTTTTGCAACCAGTTGCAGAACCTCTTTTTCACGTTTGCTCAATTTCTTGACCAGATTCCCTTCTTCAGAACGATATGCTTCAATGACATCGTCGGTGAAAGATTCTGCAAAAAACGGCGAAACGTATATTTTGCCCTTTCTAATTGTATCGATTGCAATCAGCAGCTCCTTATCCGAGTCATCCTTTATAAGATACCCTTCAGCCCCGACAGACATCGCCTGAGAAAAGTACTCCTTGCTCTTATGCATGGTGAGCATCAGCACTTTGGTTCTGGGAAATCGCCTTTTAACAATTTCGGCTGCCTCAACACCATTGCATTTCGGCATGGTGATATCGACAATAACCAGATCGGCCGGCGACCGGTTAAGCATTTTAAGCAGCTCCTCACCGTCAGCCACCTCACCGATCACTTCATACTTGTTATGCTGTTTTATGATATTTTTAATACCATGGCGAATAAGCACGTGGTCATCGGCCAGAATTATCGAATATTTTTTTAAAGACTCCTCACTCATATCATCCGCCCTCCCCCAAAAAAAGAGTTCATTGTCACTTTTTTTCACCGCCCCAATTACATAACACAGTCCTCCATCCAACACCAATTAATTTTTCAGACATAATATCGGCATGTTAAGGCGCCAGCCCTTGTTTGATCTTGACATTCTGTGCAAAACTTCGTTTTATAACCGCGTTTTATATATCGATTAGTGTGGAGAATAGTACCCTCAAATCGAGACTCTTTTATACGTAAAGGAAGAAGGTCTTCCTTTTATATATTTTTTTACATCTTTTTATTTTTTTTCACGAGGTTCAGCATGACTTTACCTAATGCCACAAAACCTACAGCTGATCAGGCTTTGCGAGCGTTAATGGAAGGAAACGGGCGTTTTGTTTCCGGAAACTTGCTCCACCCCAATCACTGTGAAGAAAGCCGCCAGGCAAGAGTTGGCGGTCAGGAACCAATTGCAGCAATTCTAGCCTGTGCAGACTCACGTGTGCCGCCGGTTGACATTTTCGATCAGGGAATCGGCGATCTTTTCGTCGTCCGTGTTGCCGGAAACGTTATCGGAGACCACAGTCTCGGTAGTCTGGAATATGCTGTATCCCATCTTCATACTCCGCTGGTCATAGTACTTGGCCATTCATCCTGCGGAGCCGTTGGTGCCGTTGCAGCCGGTGTAAACCTTGGCGGCCATATGGCCAGTCTCGGCCCCACCATTCAGGCAGCAATTAAAAAAGTTCAGAATCAAGAGGGAGATTTAACCAATAATGCCGCTAAAGAACTGGCAAAAATGACCGCCGAGAAAATAGCCAGCTCAGAACCGATCATCGCAGATTATGTTCATGCAGGAACCATCAAGGTAGTGGCCGCTTATTACGATCTCGAATCAGGAGAAGTATCATTGCTATAGATGGAACAGTACTATCCGCTTTCCATTAACATATTTTAATTTTTTTAAAGGTATCTGCTATGATTACTAAAGTATTCCCCTTCCTTACCTGGTTTAAGGACTACAATGTCGGTAAGTTTAAAACCGACTTCCTTGCCGGCCTGACCGTTGCCCTGGTACTGATTCCACAGTCTATGGCCTACGCGCAGCTTGCCGGCCTTCCCGCATACTACGGTTTGTATGCAGCGTTTTTACCGCCTATGATTGCGGCCCTTTTCGGATCCAGCAGGCAGCTTGCTACCGGACCGGTTGCAGTTGTTTCTCTTATGTCTGCAGCATCGCTCGAACCGCTGGCAACAGCCGGTTCAACCGAATTTATAGCCTATTCGATTGTATTGGCACTGACAGTTGGTATCTTCCAGCTTTCTCTTGGCGTTCTTCGCCTCGGCCTGGTTGTTAACTTTCTGTCTCACCCGGTTGTAAACGGCTTTACCAATGCGGCTGCAATCATCATTGCCTCTTCACAGTTTTCAAAGTTTTTCGGTGTTTACGTTGACAGTGCAACGCATCACTACGAAACCATGATCAGAGTGTTCAATGCAGCAATTGATTACACCCACTTGCCAACCCTGATTTACGGTATAGTTGCTGTAGTTATTATGGTAACTTTGAGAAAAATCAACCCTCGTATTCCAAACGTTTTGGTTGCAGTTGCCCTGACCACCATCGTATCTTATTTTACCGGTTTTTATGATGACAAGAAAGTAGCAGTTACCGCAATTCAGTCTCCAGGCGTTGAAGAACAGATGGTTGAATTCAACCATATTTCCGATACCATTAAAGAACTTGCCGAAGAACGTAAAGCAATGGGCTTGAAAGTTGACGAGGAACTGAAAAATCAGCAGGGCCACGGTAAATCAATTGATCTCATCAAGCTGCAGAGTGAAGTTGCTATTTTGAGTACCGAGATTGAGGAGCAAAAACACCATGCTGCAACAATCCGGCAAGCTCTTAGAGACATGAAGTTTGAAGCAGTCAACAAAAACGACCAATACACATTCTACCCAAGATCACAGATTCCCGATGGTATTCAGACCGACGGCAAGACATGGAGAATTAAAGTCGGTAACAATCCTCTGAAACTTGAATCAATCACCATGATGGGTGGAGGTGCGGTTGTCGGAGATATTCCTAAAGGTCTTCCTCCATTTACCATTCCCGAATTATCCGGAAAAACATTTTTCAAACTTCTTCCTACTGCAGTTATCATTTCACTCCTCGGTTTCATGGAGGCAATCGCCATTGCCAAGGCTATGGCCGCCAAAACCGGTCAGAAACTCGATCCAAACCAAGAACTCATCGGCCAGGGACTTGCTAATATCTGCGGTTCAATCGGATCAAGTTATGCTGTTTCCGGCTCGTTCTCCCGCTCTGCTGTAAATCTCCAGGCAGGAGCTATATCCGGTATCTCTTCTGTAGTAACATCGTTGATGGTCGTTATCACCCTGCTCTTCTTTACACCTTTACTCTACCATCTTCCTCAGGCAGTTCTTGCTGCTGTTATTATGATGGCGGTTATCGGTCTCATCAACGTTAAAGGTTTCATCCATGCATGGAAAGCACAATGGTATGACGGAGCTATCTCCATTCTCAGCTTCCTGATCACACTCTACTTCGCGCCACACCTCGACAAGGGCATCATGGTGGGTGTTGCTCTTTCAATGACCGTATTCCTGTATAAGTCAATGCGTCCGGTTGTCGCAAGTCTCTCCATGCATGAAGACAAAGTACTCAAATGCTCTGAGCACTACCGCTTAAAAGGCTGTCAGCACATCAGTGTTGTTCGTTTTGACGGCGCTCTGTTCTTTGCCAACGCCAGTTATCTTGATGAGCAGGTTGCAAAGTTCAGAGATGATCAGCCGGATCTTCGTTACATTCTGCTTGATGCCCGCGGTATCAACGACATGGATGCCTCCGGCGAGGAAGCACTTGAGATGCTGGTTAAACGTGTCCGAAGTGCCGGACTCGGCTTTGCAATCTGCGGTGTTAAAGGCCAGATTCTCAATGTTATGGAGCGTACAGGCCTGTACAACAAGATCGGCGAGGAGCATATCTACGCAGATTCTAAAACTGCAGTTGCTGATATTATCAAACGAGTTCATACCGGAACCGACCTGCCGAAAGCAGGATGCAGCGGTTGTCCTCTGACCCAATATCTGCCGGCTGATTAAAGAATACTCTGATAATCAGTAATTTTTAACGGCCCTGCTTCCATTTACCGGAACAGGGCCGTTCCTTTTCTTGTAAACTCAATTTCACCTTGCTATAATCCCCATACTATCGTTCACCTTCAACAATTCAATCTTTCCAGGAATTTCATGATGAAAAAAAGCATACTACCAGCTCTTGTTTCATGTCTCATTGCAGGCACAGCATTTGCCAGCGCAGCAGCGGGCGGAGGACATGGAGAATCAAGTGCAGCCATTGATTTAAGCCATCTTGTGACATCCGGTCTCGGCATCTTCTCGGTTATTCTTTTTGTCGGTGCATACGCGCTGGTTATTTTTGAAGAACAGCTGCATCTTCGTAAATCAAAACCGGTATTGCTTGCTGCAGGTGTTATCTGGATATGTGTTGCAATTACCTACAAAGGGCTGGGCGCTCCTAATGTTGCCCATGATGCGATTAAACATAATCTGCTGGAGTATGCAGAACTGTTTCTTTTTCTCCTGGTCGCCATGACATATATCAACGCCCTGGATGAACGAAATGTCTTTCAGGCGCTTCGCTCCTGGCTGGTCGGCCGCGGCTTCAGCCTCCGAATGGTTTTCTGGGTAACCGGCCTGCTTGCCTTTTTTATTTCCCCGGTTGCAGACAACCTCACAACTGCCCTGCTGATGGGAGCCGTTGCCATGGCTGTTGGCGGATCAAACACCAAATTCATCACCGTTGCTCTCATCAATATCGTCATTGCCGCAAACGCAGGAGGAGCCTACTCACCATTTGGCGACATCACCACACTTATGGTTTGGCAAAAAGGTGTTGTACAGTTCAGTGAGTTCTTTAAAATTTTTCTCCCTTCCGTCGTTAACTGGCTGGTACCTGCCTTTTTCATGAATCTATCCATTGATAAAGCAACTCCGAAGGCTTCCGCACGTCAGTATCCGATGAAACTCGGAGCAATTCGTATTATCTTCCTTTTTCTCCTTACTATTATTACTGCAGTATCATTTCATAACTTCCTCAACCTTCCACCGGCAGCCGGTATGATGCTCGGTCTCGGTTACCTCGGCTTTTTCTCCTACTATATTAAAAAGGCGGAGAAACGTACTTATGATGTTGATGACAATCCGCTGTCACATCATACCCGGGCAGGTCTTCCCGATGTCTTTGACCTCTTTAAGAAAGTAGCGCGTGCTGAGTGGGATACCCTGCTCTTTTTTTACGGTGTAATTCTCTGCGTTGGCGGGCTATCCCAGTTCGGTTATCTTGCCATGGTCTCGAACTTTCTCTACCACGATCTTGGCCCCACTACCGCTAACGTGATGATTGGTATTCTCTCTGCAGTAGTTGATAACATTCCGGTCATGTTTGCAGTTCTTACCATGTATCCTGAAATGTCACATGGTCACTGGCTGCTGGTTACTCTTACGGCAGGGGTTGGCGGCAGTCTTCTTTCCATCGGATCCGCTGCCGGTGTTGCTCTAATGGGTTCAGCCCGCGGCATATACACATTCGGTGCGCATCTGAAATGGACGCCGATTATTGCTCTTGGGTATGCCGGCTCTATTATCTGTCATATTATCGTTAACAGCAAGGTAATGTAACCTTTCTATGACTGATTCATCTTCACTCCTCCCACTGCCCGCCAGCTGGGAGGAGTGCCGTCAGCGAGGCTGGAAAGAATATGACGTTCTTCTGGTCACCGGTGATGCCTATATTGACCATCCATCTTTTGGTACCGCTCTTATCGGCAGAGTACTTGAACATCACGGATACAGAGTAGCAATTCTCTCGCAACCCCGCTTCGATTCCCCTGTCGATTTTCAACGTTTTCCCGAACCGAAACTCTTTTGCGGCATTAGCAGCGGCAATCTTGATTCAATCGTTGCCAACTACAGTGGAAACGGAAAAGTTCGGGATAATGACGCCTACTCTCCCGGAGGAAACCCGTGGCGCGGAAACGAACATAGCAGACTCGAACGAAGAAGACCGGACCGGGCCTGTATTCTTTACTCAAGCCTCGCCAAATCGGTCTTTAAAAATACTCCCATCATTTTAGGCGGAGTGGAGGCATCGCTGAGACGTTTTATCCATTATGATTACAAACAGAAAAAACTTCGAGGATCTGTTCTCACCGACGCCAAGGCGGATCTCCTCATTTATGGAATGGGTGAACGGGCTGTCATCGAAACTGCTGATCGTATCAGAAGAGGTCTCGATCTAGCGGGGATTAAAGGAACCTGCTGCAGGCTGACTGAAAATCAGGCTGAACTTTTCATTCACCAGGAAAAAATTGCTATCCTGCCCTCATGGCATGATATCAGTACACAGAAAGAACTCTTTTTAGAAGCTGAAGTAACCATCCACAATCATGCCCGCAGTTTAAAGGATAATATTCTTTTACAGCAACAGCAGAGCGGCTGGGTTATTCAGTATCCCCCGGCTGAAGTTCTCAACACAGCGGAGCTTGATGCTCTCTACCAGCTTCCTTATACCAGAAAGCCGCATCCTTCTACACCGGACGTTCCTGCTTACAGGATGATACGTGATTCTATTACAATAGTTCGCGGCTGTTCCGGCAACTGTTCTTTCTGTGCCATCACCAGGCACCAGGGGCCGGTAATCACAAGCCGGAGTGAGAGGTCTGTTCTTCAGGAAGTTGAAGCAGTAGCTCAGGTAGAAGGCTTTAACGGAACGATATCTGATCTCGGCGGGCCGACTGCAAACCTCTATGGCACCTCATGCAATGCAGGCACCTGCAACCGTCACGACTGTCTCTATCCGAAGGTCTGCAAAAACCTGATCATTGATGAACATGCTTTTCTCAGACTGTTACAGAACGTTGCCAAAGTCAAAGGTGTCGATCATGTCTTTATCAGTTCCGGTATGCGCATGGAGCTTTTACGCAAGACTCCTGAACTGCTTGAAAAGATATTGCGTAACCATATGCCAGGCAATATCAAGATCGCTCCGGAACATACCGAAAAAGAAGTTCTTGAGCTGATGCACAAGGAACCTCATGATCAACTGGTAGAGTTTGTCCGAGAGTGCAGGAGAATCAATGATAAATTGGGCAGGCCAATGCAGATCAGCCCCTATATTATCTCAGCCCACCCCGGAAGCACTCCTGAGCTCACCAGAAAAATGATCAGCAAACTTCAACAGCTGAAACTGACTGTAAGAGGATTTCAGGATTTCACGCCCACCCCCGGTTCACTCTCCACAGCCATGTACTACAGCGGTCGAGATCTTAAAAACAGACCTGTGTTCATTCCAGATGAGGTTTCGCGTAAAAAACAGCGGGCCCTGCTTGAACTCGCCTTCTTCCATAATGACAAGGAGAAAAAGCAGGCAAGGAATCAATCAAACAAAAAAACCGGTTCACAAAGAACCGGTCGATCAGGAAAAAAACGACCCAGATAATTTAACCGGGCCGATTGAAGCAAAGCGCCTTATTGCCTTAGCAGATCACCAATCATGGAAGACATTTCCTTCATGCTGAAACCCTCCACGTGGACCCCTTCTTTAGGGCAGGTGCCCTGGCATAATCCACACCCCTGACAGCGGTTCCTATCGATAGCAATATGTCTTACCAGCGGAGAAATGTTTACCAGCGATATGGCATCAAACGGACACACATCAAGGCAGAAAGCACAACCGTCGCAATGATCGAGATCGACTTTTGCTTTTATGTCACCGTAATCAATAAAAGTAAAAACATTTGATGTCATAATGACTCCTCAGTGGTAGAGATTCAATGTTGATCTTATCATCTAATAATAATTATTAATAAGGTCAAGTGTGAATATGTGGAACCATCCACTCTTCTGCAGTATGATAGTAGTTCGTTACATATTTCTTGTCAAATTTGTCGTACCTCTGTGTGCAGGTACTTGTTATTTCATGGTGTTATAACATATGCAGAAGGAAAAGATAGCCAACCTGCTGATAGTCAGCGGGCTTGGTAGAAATATCGGGAAAACAGAGCTTGCTGCGCAGATTATTGCACAGCAGAGTAAGCTTTCACAAGTCTTTGGTATCAAGGTTTCTGTTATCAGCCCGAACCCATCTTCGCTTGTTGCCCATCAGCAGCATACAAGCTATCGTATCTTTGAGGAGACCAATCCTGCATCAACTAAAGATACCTCTAGAATGCTCAGATCCGGGGCTGGAAAAGTATACTATTTGCAGGCTGGTTCCGACGGCGTAAGGACTGCTTTTGAGGAGCTGCTAAGGCTGATTCCTGAAGATCTTCCCGTTGTCTGCGAATCAAACAGTTTAGGAGATTTTTTTTCTCCGGGACTCCATCTTCTGCTTGCCGGTCCGGAACATGACTTAAAGCAGTATGCCAAAAGAGTTGATATGGTGGATCACTGCATAATATCCGACAGACGCTCCGGGTTTTCAGGTCTTGATACAATACAGTTTGAAAACGGTGGTTGGTTCATCCGACAAAGTCTAAGGACAAAACCTTTACCTGAAGAACAATGATTACTTTACAACTCCCCGGATCCACACAGCTTTCACTCCAATTCCTCGTTCTAGATTACAATGGAACAATTGCACAGGACGGTGAAGTTATTTCCGATTGCATCCCGATACTTCATAAACTTGCCGAAGAGCTGACAATTTATGTTCTCACTGCAGATACTCACGGTACTGTTGAGCAAAAACTTAAAGGCCTGCCCTGTAAGCTGCACATCATCGGCGAAGATATACAAGATAAATTAAAGCTTCAATTTATTCAGGAACTTGGCCCGGAGAAAACAGTCGCGCTTGGTAACGGGAGAAATGACGCCCTAATGCTGAAGGAAGCAGCACTTGGCATCTGCCTCATTCAGGCTGAAGGGGCTAACATGATGGCAGCAGCAGCCTCGGATCTTCTCTGTACCCATATTGTCGATGCCCTCAGCTTACTGACAAAACCCGCCAGGCTTGTGGCAACAATGAGAAACTGACCCATATGACTACATTTCCACAGGGTCTCATCGATACTCACTGCCATATAGATATCGAATCGTTTGCCGACGACCTGCCTGCTCTTTTGGAACGGGCCGGACAAAGAGGCGTGGAGGGTTTTATTTTAGCAGGCTACATTGCTTCCGGCTGGTCGCATATGGTGGAGCTGAGTGAACAATATGATTGCCTCTATGCTGCACCCGGCCTTCATCCCCTCTATCTGCATCTTCATCCGGCTGACGGCGTTCAGCAGCTTGACAAAATTGCAGCAGCAGGAAAAGTCATAGCTGTCGGTGAAATCGGTCTTGATCTTCTTGAAAAAAACGACAACGAAAAAGAACAGCGCATTCTCTTTGAACAGCAGCTGGCAATCGCCTCAGCATATCAGCTCCCTGTACTGCTGCACGTAAGAAAAGCCCATGACCAGGTAATGTCAATTCTGCGTCGAACCGGATTTTCAGGCGGCGGCATCGTCCACGCCTTTAACGGCAGTATGCAGCAGGCAGAGAAATATCTCGAAGCCGGTTTTAAACTCGGCTATGGAGGTACGCTGACATACTCGCGGGCAAACCGCATTAGAAAACTTGCGGCGGAACTTCCTCTTTCAGCAATTGTGCTGGAGACGGATGCCCCCGATATCCCACTTTTTCATCGAAGAGAACAGCCGAACAGTCCTGAATTTCTCCCTGAAATCCTGGATACTCTCTGTATGTTACGCAAAGAAATCAGAGAGGAGATTGCCGCGGCGACTACAGCAAACGCCCTGGAGGTCCTGCCAAAAATCAGAAAAGCAGGCGATGCCTGATTGTTTTTGGTGCGTGCGAGGCAAGTGATGCCAGCAGAAAAGCTGCCAGGCAGAGAATATCTCCCCGCCATATTCCATGATAGGCCAATCCCAATAGTATCAATTTACCAAAGGTAACGACCCCGGTAAGTTCACGCCAGATCTGGCGGTGCCGCATGGCTTCAAAAAACAGAAGAAATAGCCCTGAAATACTGCTGATAAGAAGAAAGGTAAGAGGCCGCAGGAATGCACCAGGAAACAGACAGGAAGTAAGAAATACCGCGCCCCCCACCTGATGAACAGCTCTGAAGATATTGGAGAGATGCAGTGCCCAAACCGGCCTGTATTCGACCCGACCAAGTATAATATCTTTTGCTGAAAGTTTCATCTGTCCTCACCGCTCCTTAGGTGCAAAGGATTGTACCTCATCAATATGCGTCTTTGCCATAAAAAGCATCAGCAACCGATCAAGGCCCATTGCAATGCCGGCTGCTTCATCGATCTCATCAAGCTCATCGAGAAATCGCTCAGGCATAGATGTATCCCAACTCAACCTGGTTATTTCTTCTCTGAACCGCATCCGTTGTTCACCGGCATCGGTTAGCTCTGAAAAGCCGTTAGCGATCTCAATCCCGTTGATATAAAGTTCAAAACGCTCTGCTACTGTTTGATCATCTGCTTTGAGTTTAGCCAAAGAGGCCATCTGTGCAGGATAATCGATTAAAAACACAGGACCGTCAATACCAAGCTGAGGCTCTACGTACTCTACCAGCAGTTCATCAAAAGTGTCATTTTGGATGGCCTTCTCAAGAGAGACAGGGACGTATTGAGCAAAAGCTTCCGCCACAGTTATTTTCTGCCATACAGCAAGATCAAGTGAATGACAGACTGCGGGAAACTGTTTTTTCAGAGCAGCCGCAAGAAAACAGATCAGTTCTTTGCAATCCTGCATGAGCTGATCGTAATTTTTATTTAGATGATACCACTCGAGCATCTTAAATTCCTGCAGATGCAGCCGTCCCTGCTCTTCACTGCGAAAACATGGGCAGATCTGAAACAGACGATGATGCCCTCTGGCCAGCAGACGCTTCATATACAGTTCAGGAGATGTCTGCAGAAATTGTTCCCCGGCTGATACAGGAACAATATTGGCTTCGGGCAAAATTACAGGAGAGAGGAGTGGTGTATCGACTTCAAGGAAGTCATGCGAAACAAAAAACTGCCGAATTGATGCAAAGAAGGCTGCACGAAAGTGCAGCCCTTCAGCGGAAAGCATTATTCTTTAACGCGGGTAACGTATTCTCCGGTTCTGGTATCGATCTGGATTTTATCGCCCTCTTCAACAAAAGGAGGCACCTGAAGAACATATCCGGTTTCTACGGTCACAGGTTTGGTGTCATTTCCTGAAGTATCGCCTTTGGCCCATGGCT
This sequence comes from Desulfobulbaceae bacterium, assembly GCA_003249645.1. Classification (GTDB taxonomy): domain Bacteria; phylum Desulfobacterota; class Desulfobulbia; order Desulfobulbales; family Desulfocapsaceae; genus SZUA-575. Next base: position 41,273 of record QKIH01000083.1, read on the forward strand.
CTGCAATAGTTACCACCAGATTGACGAAGATCGGCAGGCTGACATCGATAGGCTTGCCATCGAACAGCAGGACATCAATTTCCATATTATCCATCATGAAATTGACATTGTCGCCAAGGTTCTCTTTCTGGATGAAGATCTGATCGAACGACTTCACATCCATGAAGTGATATTCATTATCCATATTGTAGAGATACTGCATTTTTCTCTCTTCAAGAGCGGCCTTTTCAAACTTATCACCGGAACGGTAGGTCTTACTGAACTGGTTGCCGGTCATCATGTTCCGCATTTTGCAGCGATAGAGCGCCTGTCCTTTGCCGGGCTTGGAAAACTCGAAGTCAGTTACAATATATGGTTGTCCATCAATCTGGATCTTTAATCCTTTTCGTAAATCAGAAGCAGTAAACATCAATTTTCTCCAGGTTTTGCTCCCACCTGTGTGGGTAAATTTAGCGGTGTCATCACCGAAAAACAATCACATGCATTCAATAAAAACTAGAACCTCTTAATATACACGGTTTCACCACCATTTAGCAAGATGATTACTGGTTGTTTTGATTCTTTAACAAAATCTCCTATATTTACAGAACTTACAACCCATCAGCTTCATCTCAATCAACACGATCCGACTCCCAACACCATCAAAATCAGTAACGTTTATCTGATGATCAAGGCGACTCATTTTCAAGTTATAAACGTTGTGTTTCTTGAATGAATCATTTTTAATGGAGAAAACTTACAGACTCTACTTTCATTCTGCTGCACATCCCATGATAAAAATAGGGCTATTATCCGATACACATTTACATACGGTCACCGACGAATTTAAAGAAAATGTGCACCGGGCGTTCAATGACTGCCAGGTGATTATTCATGCAGGGGACCTTACTGAAATTTCTATTCTTGCAGTCTTCAAAAATAAGGAAGTACATGCTGTATGCGGAAACTGTTGTAATTTTCTCACCCATGCCGCCCTGCCTGAAAAGAAATCTGTCAATATTGGAGGATACATGTTCGGTATCTGTCACGGTGCAGGCAACAGAATAAATATTGAAGAGAGAATGTATGACCTATTTGCTGAAATGGATTGTATAGTATTCGGTCACACCCATATACCTGTGTGCAAAACCGTCGGCGGCATCCTGCTGATAAATCCGGGATCATTTTCCAGTACCGGGAAATACGGTGCACCCGGGACATACGGCATCATTGAAGTCACTGCAGGTGGGATGAACGCTATGATTAAACATGTTGAACACTAGATGAAGAATCTCTGGAATCCATGGCGTATGGAGCATGTTACCGGCAAGACACAAAAAGTCGCAGGATGTCTCTTTGAACCGCCAGGAAATTATCGCCAAGACAAAGAATATCTTCTCTTGTACAGAGACAGCGATACAGTAGTTCTGCTCAATCGTTTCCCATACGCAAACGGGCACCTGCTGGTTGCACCTGTTCGTCATGTCGGCTGCATCACTGATCTCAGTGATAAAGAAAACTGTGCCTTATCATGTATTGTAAAAAAGAGTGCCGCTATTCTTAAAGCACACCTCAACCCCGACGGGCTTAACATCGGCTGCAATATCGGCGGTGCCGCAGGTGCGGGGATTGCCGACCACCTGCACGTCCACATAGTCCCCAGGTGGGATGGTGACCATAATTTTATGACTGTGCTGAGCGAGATCCGCACTATACCCGAACACATCGAACATACCTTCGATGCTCTTTCTCCCTTTTTTAATAACCTTTGAGAAATTATGAGCAAAGCCGTCAAGATGACCCCGATGCTCCAGCAATATCTGGAAATCAAACAACAGCACAAAGATACTATTCTGTTTTATCGAATGGGCGATTTTTATGAGATGTTTTTCGACGATGCCATACACGCGTCAAAACTGCTTGGCATCACTCTTACATCAAGAAATAAAAAGGATGATCAAAATCAGGTGCCCATGTGTGGCGTACCGTTTCATGCTGTTGACGGTTATCTTGCAAAACTTGTTAAAGCCGGCCAGCGGGTTGCAATCTGTGAACAGGTTGAAGATCCGGCTGAAGCAAAAGGCATCGTTAAACGTGAAGTGGTAAAGGTCGTCTCTCCAGGGGTTGTCACCGACAATCAGCTTCTCGATGATAAATCAAACAATTTTGCCGCAGCCCTTACCAGAAAAGATACCGGCAAAAACACCCTCTACGGTCTCAGCCTGCTGGATGTTTCAACCGGTATTTTTCTAGCAGGACAGCTCAGTTGCAAAGCAACCACTTTTGAAGAAGTAATTGATCAGCTTACGCGTCTTCAACCTTCTGAACTTCTGCTGAATGAAAGTGATCGACTGCTGCACTCGCCGCTTATTAAAACGCTCAATGCTGTAATGCCAAGGATTTGCATTACTTATCGGGATGCCCATCATTTTGATGCTGAATCATGCACTGACCTGCTCTATGACCACTTTAAAGTCATTTCCATGAACGGCTTCGGCTTTGCCGGGATGGAGCTTGCTCTCACTGCAGCAGGTGTGCTTCTTGACTACAGCTATGAAACCCAGAAAAGCGATCTTGATCATATTGAGACCATAACACCTATTGAGCCCGAACAATATCTGCTCATTGACGACTCAAGCCGGAGAAATCTTGAACTCACCCAAACCATAGTCGGCGGCAACCGGGAAGGTTCACTGCTTGCTGTGCTCGATAACTGCTGCACACCGATGGGTTCCAGACTGCTTAAGCATCGTATTCTTTTCCCATTAAGAGATGTGTCACGGATTAATAACCGTCTAGACGGTGTCAATTATTTCTTTCAGAATTCACATCTGAGAAAAGAAATCAGAGATTTGCTCGACAGTGTCTACGATATTGAACGGCTCAACAGCAGAATTGTTCTCGGTTCTGCCAACGGCCGTGATCTGATTGCAATGAAAAAATCGCTTCAGATGCTGCCTGAACTCAAAAGTCAATTGGCTGATTCTGCGACCCGTAAGGTCATGGATATTCATGAGCAACTCGACTGCCTTGAAGAACTTTCCGACCTTCTTGAAGCAGGCATCAAACCTGACCCGCCTGTCACCCTGCGTGATGGCAACCTGATCCGAGAAGGATACAACGCTGAACTGGACGAACTTATTTCGATCCTGCGTGATGGCAAACAGCTTATTTTGAATCTTGAAAATCAGGAACGGGAAAAAACCGGTATCGCTAAACTTAAAATCGGCTTTAACAAAGTCTTCGGTTATTTTATAGAGGTTTCCAGAATCAACCAGGACAAAGTCCCCGATCATTATATCCGTAAACAGACTTTGGTCAACGCTGAACGTTTTATTACCCCGGAACTGAAGGAATTTGAAAACAAGGTTCTCGGTGCCGAAGAAAAACGTCTTGATCTCGAGTATCGACTCTTCTCTGAAATCAGGTCAAAACTTGCTGAAAACAGCTCAAGGCTTCTCAAATCGGCCTCTCTCATAGCCCAGCTTGATGTTCTCTGCGGTCTTGCTCATTCGGCGATGAACTATCACTATCGTAGGCCTCACATAACCGAAAGCAAAGAAATAACCATCACTGAAGGGCGCCATCCGGTCATTGAACGCTCTCTCGCTTCAGGCAAATTTGTCCCTAATAATGTTCACCTTGATCACACTAAAAATCAGGTATTGATCATTACAGGTCCCAATATGGCCGGAAAATCCACGGTTCTTCGTCAAACCGCGCTCATAGTTCTGATGGCGCAGCTCGGCAGTTTTGTTCCGGCTGAAAGTGCATCAATATCTGTTGTGGATCGCATATTCACCAGGGTCGGGGCCATGGATGATCTCCGTCGCGGTCAGTCTACCTTCATGGTGGAAATGAACGAAACGGCCAATATCTTAAATAATGCGACACCTGAAAGTTTAGTTATCCTCGATGAGATCGGTCGCGGAACCTCAACCTTCGACGGCCTTTCCATTGCCTGGGCAGTTGCCGAGGAATTGGTCAGCAAACAGGGTCAGGGAGTCAAGACAATGTTTGCTACCCATTACCATGAACTGACCGAACTTGCCTCCACCCAGTCAAGAGTACAGAATTATTCTATCGCGGTAAAGGAATGGAACGACACCATTATCTTTCTTCACAAGCTCATTAAGGGTGGAACCAATCGTAGTTACGGTATTCAGGTAGCAGGTCTTGCAGGTGTGCCAAATCATGTTGTCAAGCGGGCAAGAGAGATTCTTGAAGGAATTGAGAAAGGAGAATTTACACAGGTTACACACACGTTAAGGAAAAATATGGATAATGGCTTATCAGAAATCCACCAGCCAAACCAGTTATCACTTTTCAGCCCTGTCGAAAACGATCTTGAACAACTGCTGCGAAATATCGACCCGAATGCACTTTCACCCCGTGAAGCACTTGATCTCCTTTATCAGATTAAGGAGAAAATTGGTTGACAGTATTATTTTGCGTAACACTATACTTTTATGTATATTTGTTGGTTAATAACGACTTTTTGAATATTTCAGTCGATAACACTTGCCCGGGCAGAAGATATTGTCACTTCGTATGATTCGCTTTTTCTATTTCTCGCTTCTTTTTCTTATCGGTTTCCTTCCGGTCAGTCCCCTTGTCTCCTCATCTTCCTGTGCCGAAGCAGTTAATGACGAGGCTATTCAGGATAGTTATCAGCAGGCTAAATTTTACTATAATCAACTTGAAACAAAAGGGACTCTTGGTCAATCGCGTGATAACTGGTTAAAGGGTACCAGCAACTTTAGAAAAATATATCTGTCCAATCCCAAGTCACAATATGCTCCGGCAAGCCTTTACATGCTTGGCGGCATGTATTTTTCGATGTATCAGAAATTTCATACAGGTATTGATCTGGGTGATTCTCTTAGTTACTACCGTGATACAGCAAGACTGTTTCCAGAGCACACTTTGGCAGATGACGCCTTGTATAACGTCGGCAACATCCTTTTAGATGAAGTCAAGGATCCGAAAAGAGCTGCGGAATCTTTCAGCAAGATTGTTACGCTTTATCCTGACGGTGACATGTATACTCAGGCATCAACCAAGCTTAAATCACTTTCCAAAGAGTACAATATACCTCTTCCCACAAGCATGGTCGGGACATCCATCAAAGACCTCAATTATGTCCTACCGGTCAAATACTGGTCGTCAAACAACTATACCCGTGTCGTCATTAAAGCTTCCGGGCCTGTCGCTTATCGCGAACAGCTCCTGGAACAATCAGCCAACAACCCTCGAAGGTTATACATCGATTTCAAAAACAGTTATATCGAACCAAAATACCGCGCACCTGTACCTATAGAAAACGGCCTGCTCAAACAGATACGTACCGGCCAGTACAGTCCCGATACGGTAAGAGTTGTCCTCGATATTGAATCTATTTCTGATTACAAAATATTTTCTTTACCTGACCCGTTCAGAGTCGTCGTCGACGTAAAAGGATTGACTCCAGGTACAGGCGTCGAGGCCGCCGGAGAACCGATTGCAGTCGACGAAACGGAACCAGTAAGTGACGAGCAGGCTGTGGCATCAGTTGAAACAGAAGATCAGGTAATTGTTCTAAGAGACAATAAGAAGATTCTTAAAAAAGATATTGGTAAAACTGTTCACCTTACGCCCCGCAAATCCAAAACCATCGTGTCCGCAGACGATGAAAAGACAGAAACGGTACAATCTAAAACATTTTCGCTCGCGCAGCAGCTCGGCCTTGGTGTGAAAAAGATTGTGATTGATCCCGGCCACGGTGGAAAAGATCCAGGTGCCATCGCTGCAAACGGACTGAAAGAAAAAGATATAGTTTTAAAAATAGCTCAAAAACTCAAAAAACGGCTGGCTGACGAAACTGGTGCTGAAATAATACTTACCCGCGACAATGATACTTTTATTTCCCTTGAAGAACGGACTGCTGTTGCCAATGCAAATGGCGCAGATCTCTTCATATCACTTCACATTAACGCCCATCCATCGCCGGATGTGAGGGGCTTTGAAACCTATTATCTCAATCTTAGTACCAACGCCGAAGCCATGCGTGTTGCGGCAAGAGAAAATGCGACCTCTACCCATCAAATGAGTGACTTACAAGATATCTTGTCGGATATTATGAAGAATTCGAAGATCAACGAGTCTTCCAGGCTTGCCGACCAGGTCCATAATTCGATCCTGACCGGTCTCAGCGATACACCTTATAACCACAATAAGAACCTCGGCGTTAAACAGGCGCCATTTTACGTTCTAATCGGTGCTGATATGCCTGCTATTCTTCTTGAACTCGGTTTTATCAGCAACGCCAATGAGCTGGAACACCTTGAAAACGATCAGTATCTTGAGATACTGACAGATGAAATTTCCTCCGGCATTAAAGTATATATTAACAATACTACAGCCAGTCTATAAGATCGCTATCTCCCTATATGACAGATTGTCTCCGGCAATTGACAGACGAATTCACGGTCATGATCAGTGCTTAACCCTTTAAGGTAGAGTTCAATCGATTCTGCAGCAACCCTGCCCTGATAAACTGCCCGGGCTATTGTTTGAGGACCAAGGACATCATCCCCTCCTGCAAATACCCATCCTACAGAAGTCTGAAGCGTTGCAGGATTCGTCTCATAGGTACCCCAGTTGGTCATTTTAAAACGTTTTCCCTCAACCACTGAGTGTTCAACAATCTGACTAATAGCAGGTATAAGAGTATCAGCCTTCAACTTATAATTCAGCCCCTCCAGCACCACAGGCTTTCTACGTCCTGATGCATCTGGTTCTCCCAGTTCCATCCTTTCACACTCAATACCTGTCAACACTCTGTTCTCAGAGAGTATCCTTACAGGCGCTGAAAGCATTTCAATTCTTATGCCCTCTTCTTCCAAATGGTGTATTTCATCTTCACAGGCAGGCATTTCGGCTCGTGTACGTCGATAGAGTATAAATACGTCTTCTGCACCAAGTCTTAGCGCAGTTCGTGCCACATCTATTGCAACGTTTCCACCGCCTACCACCACAACCCTACGGCCTATCTTTACTTTTTCTCCAGTAAACACACGGCGCAGAAAATCGATCCCGTGTATAACTCCTTTTGTCTCCATTTCCCCTTCAAGCCCGAGCTTTTTGCTTGTATGAGCGCCAACTCCGAGAAAAACGGCGTCAAATCCTTTCGCTTTGAGATCATCAAGGGACATATCACTGCCAATTCGCACACCAGTATGTATTTTGACACCACAATTAATCAGAAATTCAAATTCCTTATCAATTACATCACGTGGTAACCTGAAAGGTGGAATTCCAAGCGTCAGCATTCCGCCAATTTGAGACCTTGATTCGAATACTTCGCATGAGATTCCACGAAGAGATAGATAATATGCAACTGACATAGATGCTGGACCAGACCCTATTATGGCTACTTTTTTATCCATTGGTGCTGGACAGTCCTTCATCTTTGACTTTTCATGGGATACCATCCAATCATCAAGAAAACGTTCAAGCATGCCGATAGCAACGGGCTGCCCTTTCCCCTTTCCACGTATGCAAGCTCCCTCACACTGAAATTCATGGGGGCAGACTCTTGAACAGACTGCCGGCATTGATGACGTTTCTCTTACAACCCAGTAAGCATCTTCAAACCTGCCCTCACGCATCAACCTCAAAAACCTTGGAATATCGTTTGATAAAGGGCAACCTTTTCTACATTTAGGCACTTTACATTGCATACAACGCTCAGCTTCAAGCATAGCTGTTTCCGGTTCGAACCCTTTTGTTATTTCCTCAAAGTTCTTTATACGTTTGGAAACTTCAAGTTCAACAGGCATTTGCCTTGCGATCTTCATTCTATCTTTTGCGTTCATATCACTACCTCTAAATCGCTTAACGGCAATATACATGCCATCACTAACAGATGTTCAGCACATCTGCGGAAGTTGAAAAGGACCTCAAGAAAATAATACTCTGGTGGGCAGACAGGAATATATCTTAGGTGTATAAATTCATCTGAATATAATATTCATTGCCAATGATTAGCAAGGCAAAAAAAAAGGGCCGTCCTCATAAAGAGGAAGGCCCTTTTTTATCCGGTTCAATGCAGGTTACATTTTAGCGGTCTTGATACGAGCGATGGCACGCTGCAGTGCTGCTTCAGCACGAACTACGTTTAAATTTTCATCACTCTGCTTGCCCTGAGCGAGACGCCTTTCGGCACGCTCTTTTGCTTTCATGGCACGCTCAACATCAATCTGAGCTCCACGTTCAGCACTCTCGACAAGAAAGGTGATCTGATTGTTGGACACCTCACAAAAACCTCCGCTGATCATCAGGTTCTCGCGTTTTTTGTCCTTCTCATAGGTCAGAGTTCCAATCTTGATGGTAGAGAGAAAAGGGGCATGATTGGCCAAGACACCAAAGTCACCTCCATAACCTGGAGCATTAACGATATCAACATCCTCGTTAACAATTGCTCCTGTCGGAGTAACAACTTCCAAGCGTATTTGGTTTGCCATTATTCTACCCTCTCAATCTGAGATTTAGCGTAAGATTACTTATTGGCCTTAGCAACAGCTTCGTCAATGGAGCCAACCATGTAGAACGCGGTCTCAGGAAGGTCATCATGCTTTCCTTCAAGGATTTCTTTGAAACCCTGAACGGTATCAGCAACCTTTACGAATTTACCAGGCATACCGGTGAAAACCTCAGCAACGGTGAATGGCTGAGAAAGGTAACGCTGGACTTTACGAGCACGACCAACAAGCGCCTGATCATCCTCAGAAAGTTCGTCCATACCAAGAATCGCGATGATGTCCTGAAGATCTTTGTATTTCTGAAGGGTAACCTGAACGCCACGGGCAACTGCATAGTGCTCTTCACCGATAACGTTTGGATCAAGAATCCTGGAGGTAGAGTCAAGAGGATCAACCGCAGGATAGATACCAAGCTCAGAGATCTGACGGGAAAGAACAACGGTACCGTCAAGGTGAGCGAAGGTGGTAGCAGGTGCAGGGTCGGTCAAGTCGTCCGCAGGTACGTATACGCACTGTACAGCTGTAATGGAACCTTTGGTGGTAGAAGTAATACGTTCCTGAAGTGCACCAAGGTCGGTAGCAAGTGTTGGTTGGTAACCAACAGCAGAAGGCATACGGCCAAGAAGCGCGGATACCTCAGAACCAGCCTGGGTGAAACGGAAGATGTTATCTACGAAGAAAAGAACGTCCTGTCCCTGCTCATCACGGAAGTACTCAGCTGCTGTCAGACCGGTAAGAGCAACACGAGCACGTGCTCCTGGAGGCTCAGTCATCTGACCATAAACAAGGGCAGCTTTTGGAAGTACGCCTGAATCCTTCATCTCATGGTACAGGTCGTTACCTTCACGGGTTCTCTCACCCACACCGCAGAATACAGAAATACCACCGTGGTGCATAGCAATGTTGTTAACCATCTCCATCATGATAACGGTCTTACCACAACCGGCACCACCGAACAGTCCCATTTTTCCACCAAGTGGGAAAGGAACCAGAAGATCGATTACTTTGATACCGGTCTCAAGTACGCGAACCTCAGTATCCTGCTCGGTAAACAGCGGTGCAGGACGATGGATTGGAGAAGTGGTAGAAGCATCGATTGGTCCAAGACCATCAACAGGACGACCAACAACGTTCATGATACGTCCAAGAGAAGCATCACCAACAGGAATGGTGATTGGCAATCCGGTGTCACGTGCTTCCATACCGCGAACAAGACCATCGGTCTGATCCATAGCGATACAACGGCAAGCGTTGTCACCAAGGTGCTGTGCTACCTCTACAACAAGGTTGTCAGCTTCATCGGAGATACCTGGATTGCTAATCATGAGAGCGCTCATGATTGTAGGAAGGTTTCCTGGTTCAAACTCCACGTCTACAACAGGTCCAATGACCTGTATAATTTTTCCAACTTTTTGCTCACTCATAGGGCCTAACCCCTCCTAAAGTATTTTATTATCCAAATTGGTCAATTACGAATTAAGGGCTTCTGCACCACCGACAATGTCCATAAGTTCACTTGTTACGGCGGCCTGGCGAGCCTTGTTGTATACAACGGCCATTGCTGTCATCCTTGCAGCCTGTTCACCAGCGCCGCACTCGAGCAATGCGTGATACACCATCACGTTCAGATAAAGTGGCTGAAGAACATCCATGATTTCTTCAGTCGATGGTTCGTTAATGTAATCGCCAGAGATTTGTTTCTTTTCCTCTTCGGCAACTTCAACTGGTTTAATCGGCAGAAACGGCTTTGATGTAGCAACCTGACTTACGATGGAAACAAATTCACCGTAAATGACTTCGGCCTGATCAATTTCTCCTTTAAGAAACTGATCTGCAACATCAGCAGCTATTTCACGTGCATTAAACATTTGGAAGGACGCCATGATATCAAGATATTTTTTTCTGACCTTTCCAGTTTTTTTCAGGATCGAATTTCCTTTCTTACCAACACACACGAGGCTTACTTCAATTCCTTTTGCCTCGTAAGCACGCATAGTTCTCTCGGCCAGCTTGATGGTGTTGGAGTTATACGATCCACAAAGACCACGATCCGAAGTCACAACGATGAGTTCAACTTTCTTAACCTCTCTTACATCCATAAGAGGAAAATCATTGGTAGTACCGCCTGACAGGTTAGACATGGTCTCGTTGAACTTAGATGTGTAAGGCCTGAAGGCCTCCATCTTCTCCTGGGCGCCGCGCAGTTTTGCTGCGGCGACCATGTTCATGGCTTTGGTGATCTGCGATGTCTTTTTAACACCGGTGATCTTCAGTTTAACTTCTTTTAAGCTCGGCATAATTCAACCTATCTTAACTTATTTAAGACCTTTTGTTGCCTTGAAAGTTTCACCAAAGCTGGTCAGTGCTTTATTCAGTTTCTCTTTGATAGCATCATCGAAAGCTTGTTTTGCAACAAGGTCACTGAAGATGGACGGATCATTAGACTCAATGTAGCTGTACATTTCCTGCTCGTAATCAGCAAGAACATTAACAGGCAGCTTGTCAAGGAATCCATTTGTACCAGCATAAATGATAGTAACCTGCTTCTCCATTGGGAGCGGCTGGTACTGAGGCTGCTTAAGAATTTCAACAAGTCTCTCACCACGGGTCAGCTGCGCCTGAGTCTTTGCATCAAGGTCAGAACCGAATGCTGCGAAAGCTGCAAGTTCACGATACTGAGCAAGGTCAAGACGAAGGGTACCTGCAACCTGCTTCATAGCTTTACACTGTGCAGCACCACCAACACGGGATACGGAAAGACCTACGTTAACAGCAGGACGTACACCGGAGAAGAAGAGGTTTGGCTCAAGGTAAACCTGACCGTCGGTGATGGAAATAACGTTTGTAGGAATGAACGCAGAAACGTCACCAGCCTGGGTCTCAATGATAGGAAGAGCGGTAAGAGAACCAGCACCAAGCTCATCACTTACTTTAGAAGCGCGCTCAAGCAGACGAGAGTGGTTGAAGAAAATATCACCAGGATAAGCTTCACGTCCTGGTGGACGTCTAAGAAGAAGAGAAAGCTCACGATAAGCAACAGCCTGCTTGGAAAGATCATCATAGATGATAAGAGCATGCTTGCCGCCGTCACGGAAATACTCACCCATGGAGCAACCTGCGAAAGGCGCAATGTACTGCATTGGAGCTGGATCAGAAGCACACGCAGCAACAACGGTGGTGTATTCCATAGCACCATGCTTACGGAGAGCTTCAACAACCAGAGCAACGGTAGATTTTTTCTGACCAACAGCTACGTAGATACAGTGAACGTCGGTGTTTTTCTGGGCGATGATAGCATCAACACAAAGAGCAGTCTTTCCGATCTGACGGTCACCAATTACAAGTTCACGCTGACCACGTCCAACAGGGGTCATAGCATCAACAGCTTTTGCACCGGTATAGCATGGTTCATGTACACCTTTACGTGCAATAACACCAGGAGCGAGAACCTCAATCTTGGCAGTTTGTTTAGCGTTGATTGGTCCCTGACCATCGATAGGCTGACCGATACCGTCTACAACACGTCCAAGAAGCTCAGGTCCTACTGGAACCTCAGCAATTTTACCGGTACGTTTTACGATGTCGCCTTCTTTAACTGCATCAACACGACCAAGGATAGCACAACCGACGTTGTCCTGCTCAAGGTTGAGGGCAAGGCCCATGATGCCGCCAGGGAACTCAAGGAGCTCCATAGCCATACAATTTTGAACACCGTACACACGAGCAATACCGTCACCAACTGATATTACGGTACCAGTTTCATTAAGATCAACACTGGTTTCGTACTCGCCAATCTGGTCTTTGATAATTTGACTAATTTCTTCGGCTTTGATCTGCATCTATTCTCTCCCCTTAATGGAATCTTTTAAACCTGCAAGCTGTGTCTTGATAGAGCCGTCCAGTACAAGGTCACCAACCTTGGCGATCATGCCACCTATGATTGATGCGTCAACACTGGTGCTCAATTCAACTGACTTGCCAGTTAACTTTTCGAGTGTGGCCTTGATTTTGGCCTGCAATTCATCACTTAATTCAACCGCGGAAATAACGGAACCGTGGCTGATATTTTTCTCTTCATCCACCATGACCTGAAATTCTTCATCCACCATGACCTGAAATGCTTCTGCAATTTCAGGCAGAATCTCTGCTCTTTTCTTTTCAACCAATAACTGGAGGAAATTACCCATGATTGTGTCTACAGCCATGGATTTAACCATGCCCGCCATCATTTTGACTTTTGTGTCTAATGGATAAAGCGGATTGGTAAAAGCATCTTTGACTTCCGGATTTGATGTATAAAGACCAGCGACTCCCTTAAGGGTTTCGTTAAAGTCCTCAAATTTTCCTTGTTCCTTGCCTACAGCGAAGAGAGCCTTGGCATATCTTTTTGCGAGGATTGTCTGTTTCATTGC
>QKIH01000020.1 GCA_003249645.1 Desulfobulbaceae bacterium
ACAACTGGGGGCAGATAGACTCTGTCTTCGGCAGCTTCAAAAGCATCAGGAAAGACCGCGAAGGAACCATGCAGGTGGTGCTCAAATGGCTTGGGTCGGAAGATGAATTTGTTGTCCGCTCAGCCCTTGTCATCCTTCTTGGATATTATGTTGACGAGAAATATCTTGGCGATATTTTCAGGTTATCACAACAGGTCAGCCATAAAGCCTATTATGTCCACATGGCCAACGCCTGGCTGATCTCCGTCTGCATGGCAAAATACCCGGAAGCCACAATCGGCTTTTTCAGGTCAAACAGCCTTGATGCCAAGACCCACAACAAAGCAGTCCAGAAATCACGCGAAAGTTTCAGGGTCTCAAAAGACCACAAAGCCCTGCTGCTTACCTTCAAAAAATAAGCCTGGAAAACAGCCGGTAATTATGAAAGGTGCTTTTCAGAAGAAACGGTTGGGTAATTCCTTCTGAGCATCGGAGCCTGCAATAAAACGCCAGGCTCCGATGATATCGACTCGGCAGAATTTCCGCCCGTTTTCTAAATCAGTTCAGATACGTTACGGGCCCACGCGACGATATCTGCATCAGCATCGTCAGGGGAGCCGTCTATGCGTAAAGGGGTATTGACAATTATTGCCTCAAGTGATTGCATCTTGGCTTCAAGCTCATCGACTGCCCCGCAGAAAAATTCATAGCTTGAATCCCCGCATCCGAAAAGAGCGACCTTCCTCCCTTCAACTCTGGCTTCATCCAGCTGTTCATAAAAAGGTTCAAAGTCCTCCTGGAATTCTATACTGTCATCTCCCCAGGTTGAAACCCCAAGCAGGGTGATGTCATAGCCATTGCCGATTTCTTTCACTTTTGCATCGATGACATTCTTAACAGTTACTGTAACGCCGCTTTGCTGCAGGATGTCTGCAATCCGTGTTGCCGCAATCTCTGTATTCCCGGTGGTTGATCCATACACAACGAGTGCTTTTGCCATATTATTCTCCTATGACATGGGTTTGGTTGACGGCACCCCGCTATTTACCTGCTGTCGGAGCACCGCATTTACAGTTACCGCAGCCGCTGCACCCGGCCTGTTTTTTCTTCCTCGGCATCAGTACCTTTGCCTTTTCATATCCGATATCGATACCCTTCTCGCCCATGAGATAAATGTGCTCACGGGGAAGATCAAGAAGGCCGATCATCTGCCCGAAAACCGCCTGCGACCGAGGAGCCACTTCGGTGATATCATTGGTATGGATAAATATGTTCCCGGCACCACGATACGATTTGAGTATATGGTAAGAGACTGTCATCGCCATATCATGACTGAACTCACCGCTGAGTCTGATATGCAGATTGCCGTTGCGCTGGTCTGAATGGATATTTTTACTTTGTTCCATGATATGCTCCTCATTCTATAATTCGTTTTACTGCCGAATTTCGTTTAAACTTTTAACAAAAGAAGAAACCCCGGAACTTCGCATCATAAAGAAGGGTTTACTGTCTCTTTTACATATTTTCTTCACACACTTACAGGCATCATGACTGATACAGTCAACCGGACAGAAGACTGCATCGGCCCCATCCAGCAGCTTCGGCAGGATATGCCTTGAGCTCTCTTTCCCGCCATCATGGTAAAGAAATTGCGCACCATGCTGTTCAACCACCTGCTTATAGTGGGAAACCATCTTATGATGACCGCCGACATACAGTACCCGCTTTCCCTTCAGTTGAAGATTAACAGGGCAACTGCACCCCTCACCGCACTGGTCGCATATTGTCTCAGCTTCACAGGATACAGGGGCTACCCGTTCAGTTGATGCGAATTCATCTTCTAACCTGGAAATCAACTCCTTATCGGCTTTGATCTGAATCTCCTGCTGCTCAATGAACCT
>QKIH01000002.1 GCA_003249645.1 Desulfobulbaceae bacterium
ATAAATGTACGAAGCATTCGTGTTTCAGAGGAGCAAGCGGACAGGAACATGGCTGCCCGATGTTCCAGCATCCGTTTATGGTTGATAATAACCGTGACTGTATCTTCTGCGGCAAATGCATCAAGAATTGCGATAACAAATCGATTCACCTGAATCTGCGACTGGCACCTCAGGAGCTTTGGGATATCAAAATTCCGCGCAAGGCCGACAGCTTCCTGATTGTCAGTTTGTCTGCAATTTTCTTTCCTTTTGCCATGCACCAGTCATTCTATAACCTGATGACCAGAATTCAGGTGATGGTTTCTGATCATTTCATAAGCTTGCCGGTGGAGTTTTATGGTTCACTGATCTTCTTCGGTCTGATTCTCTTCTTTCAGGTAGGCTATTATTTCATGGTGAAAATTCAGAGCCGTATTCTCAAAGTCGGCAATGAAGAGCTGCTGCCTTTCATGGGCTATGGCTTTATTCCTCTTGTTCTCGGAGCTTTTCTTGCCGCCCACTTTGAAATATTTGTTAATAAAGCCTGGAGGGTCATACCGAATATTCAGCTGCTGATGGGGAGCACAAATCAGTTTTACAGTGAAGGTCTGCTGAGTAGCGGTGCTGCCGGGGTTCTACAATCCATTATGGTTTTCGGCGGTCTGTGCGCATCGATGTTTGCCACTTACCGGATAACAACCAGACTGAAGAATAACCGCAGCGTAGAACCGAACAAACTGATGCTGCCGTTCAGCTTTCTCTTTATCTTCACACTGATCTTTCTTTTTCTTCTGTAAGGGATTCCCAGAAAAAAGGAAGCCGGGTAAATCCAGAGATTACTCACTGGTCTTACCCGGCGGGGGGGGGCTTTAAGGAGGAGTTCACGATAAACTCTGACTTATATAATGCATTAGGCATGCCAGAAGTTAATTTAAAAATCACATGATCATAACATTAAGTAATTGCAGTTAATTATTGCATTTAAGGTTTGTTACAAAGTTTTCTTCTTCAATATGAGAATTACTATCAATTACTAAGTTGTAATTTGAAGTGAAACCTGTATTACCGCGTGGTAATTCAATAGTTGGTGAGGCATGGGGCATTTGCGATGGTTTGGGAACTGTTTAACTGGCAGTTATCGTGGTGTATTTTCTATCGTGTTTACTCCAAAAGACGTTGCTGGTTGACTGAGCCGGAAAAACGCATTGCATGGGCATTATGAAAAAAAACTCGTTTTTATTCAAGACTTCAAAAATTATCGCAAAAAAATAAAACAGCTGGCATTTTTTGCGCAGTATATGCATCATAGCTGATTTGCTGTTTTATAGTCTCAGGCAGTTTTATGGTTTTGCCGAGTTTGACCTTGTGTGCTTGATCAGGATGTAGAATTTTTGCTTATATGCATCGGCTATTAAACGATAACTGAAAAAATAACCTTTTACGGTGTGTTTTGATAAAAAAGAATCTTCCACTATTTTTGCTGCTTTTGGCAACGCTTACCCTGTCATTTTCAGGGCAGTCAGCATACGGATCTTCTGAACAGGCGTCTCAGATTCAATGGTTTGATCTCGTTATGGGGCTCTTTGGCGGTTTGGCACTTTTTCTGGCCGGGCTTGATCAGCTGGCTGACGGCTTAAAAAAAGTTGCCGGTGAAACCCTGAAGGTGATGCTTGCCAAACTTACAACCAACAGAGTTATGGGGGCTGTAACCGGGGCCGTTGTTACCGGTATTCTCAATTCATCTTCCATCACAACGGTTCTGGTAGTTGGTTTTGTCACCGCTCAGATGATGACACTGACACAGTCTGTTGGTGTGATTATGGGGGCCAACATCGGTTCAACGATGACGGCACAGATTCTTGCCTTCAATGTGTCTCACTATGCACTCGTACCGGTTGCTGTCGGGTTCTTTATGCTTTTTTCTTCCAAGAAAGAAAAGGTGAAGCATTACGGGATGATGCTCATGGGGCTGGGTTTGGTTTTCTACGGCATGGGGGTTATGAGCGAGGGGATGAAACCGCTGAGGGGATATCAGCCCTTTCTTGATATTCTGCAGAAGATGAGCCAGCCTGCTTTCGGCATCATGGCAGGAGCGATTTTTACCGGTCTTGTTCAATCGTCAGCCGCAACCGTGGGTATTGCCATAGCCATGGCAAGTGAAGGATTTTTGAGCCTGCCAGCCGGCATCTCACTTGCGCTGGGAGCTAATATCGGAACCTGTGTCACAGCGCTTATGGCAGCAATCGGGAAACCAACAGAGGCTGTAAGGGCTGCTGTGGTGCATATCGGTTTTAATATACTCGGGGTGCTGTTGTGGTTCTTTTTTATTGATGATTTAGCGCTCTTTCTGCAAAGCGGCATAACATTTGGTGAAACCACAATTGGCCCGCTTTTCGGAGCTGCGTCGGTTCCGCGTCAGATTGCCAATGCCAATACGATTTTTAATGTGGTCAATACCGTTTTGTTTCTCCCTTTTGCACCGTGGTTTGCCTTTGCTGCAACACGCTTTGTGAAGCAGAAAGAGGCCATCGTTGAAAAGATTAAACCGCTTTTTCTTGATGAAAATGTCCTGGATGTTCCGTCAATGGCCCTTGAAAGAGTACGTCAGGAGCTGGGCAGAGCAGGCGCCATAGTCATAGAGATGTTTGAAAAACTTCATACCCCTATTACCATGACCGATATGTGCGCCATTCAGTCTCTGGCCGATGAGGAGGATAATGTTGATATACTTGAAAGAGAAATCATAAATTATCTTGGAAAGATACGTCAGAGGTCACTGTCGGAGACAGAAAGTGAGGAGCATCGACAGTTGATGACGTCTGCCATTACCATGGAAACACTGGCTGACGTTATCGTGGATGATCTGGTTCGGCTTTCAAAAAAGGCCTGTCAGCTCAACTATAGAAGCAGTGAGGAAACTATCAGTCTCATGCGGGATCTTTATCTGCGGGTACTTTATGCTGTGCGACAGCTTGCCCTGGTAATGCGTGATAAGGATATGGATGCGGTGGCGCGATTGCTCGATGAAGAACCGCACATCTATCAGCTGCAGCATGATCTTGTGGTTCGAAAATCGCAACGGCTCGGTTCTGTTGCAGAAAATGCCCTGAATGTTGCCAGGATAGAAGTTTCCGTTGCCGATAAGCTGGGAAGAATTTACTCTCTGGCCAAGCGTATTGCCCTTGAACATGTAAAAAAGCAAGACGCCACGGCAGAAGAGTTACTTACAGAGGTATCAGCGTAAAAGGCTGCCGTCCTTCAAGGTATAGCAGCTGTCCATTCTCTTGGCCAGTTCCATATTATGGGTGACCATAACGATGGTTAGCTTGAGGCTTTTGCTGAGATCCTGCAGCAGTGAAAAGACAATTTCACCCGCCCGGCTGTCCAGATTGCCGGTGGGTTCATCGGCCAGCAGGATCTTCGGCTGCATGATCAGTGCACGGGCAAGGGCTGCCCGCTGCTGTTCGCCGCCGGAGAGTTCATTGACCTTGTGGTCTTTTCGGTGGCCAAGCTCTACTTTATCAAGAAGCTTTTCAGCTGCGGCTTGAATTGCCGCCTGTTTTTTGCCGCCGATCATGGCAGGAATCATCACATTCTCGAGGGCTGTAAATTCAGGCAGCAGGTGATGAGCCTGAAAGATAAAGCCAAGTGTGGAATTCCTGAATCTGGCAAGCTGCTTCTCACTCTTCCGGCAAAGGTCGCTGTTTTCGTACCAGAGTTCGCCGGATGTAGGAGAAGCAAGGGTGCCGAGAATCTGCAGCAGGGTTGTTTTGCCTGAACCGGAAGCACCGACAATAGCTGTCATCTCGCCAGCCTGCAATTCAAGATCGATGGATTGCAGAATTTTAAGACTTTTCTCGCCGCTGCTATACTCTTTCTCAATTCTTTTTGCCTGATAGATAATCATGAAAGCACCTCGGCAGGTTCTACCTTTGATGCCTTCCAGCTTGGATAGAGCGTAGCAGTCAGGGTGATGATGATCGAGCTTAAAGCGATGATAATAACATCGGAGGGCAATACTTCTATGGGCAGAGTGGTCATCGGGTATACGTTTGAAGGCAATTCAATGAATTTATATCTCGATAACAGCTCACACAGTCCGAGTCCGCCGGCCACGCCTAGCGTGGTGCCGGTGAGGGCAATGACCATGCCCTGCAGAAAGAAGATTTTCATGATCGAAAAGGACGTGGCGCCCATGGATTTCAGAATCGCGATATCTTTGCTTTTTTCCATAACCACCATGACCAGAGCACTGATGATATTGAGGGCGGCGACAATGATGATCAGGGTCATGCAGATAAACATGCCGATTTTTTCAAGCTTGAACGCCGCAAAAAGATTGCGGTTCATAGACATCCAGTCTTTGGCAATGATCGACGGCCCAAGTTTTTTGCTTATCCGATCGGCTATGACATCAGCGCGGTTGAGATCTTTTTCCTGGACAGTAACTTCAATTCCATGAGCGATATCACCCTGGCCGAGAAAATTCTGAACATCGAGAAGAGTCATATAGGCAAGACTTGAATCGTATTCGTACATTCCTGATTCAAAGAGACCGACAACTTCACAGGTTTTTACTTTCGGGATAACACCCATTGGAGTCAGCGGCCCTGATGGAGAGATCAGGCGAACCCGTCCGCCAACATCGACCTGGAGATCAGAAGCCAGATTCTTCCCAAGAATTATTCCGGGGACCCTTGCTTCTCCTTCCTGCACAAGATCCTTGACGTTGCCGACAATCATCTGTTTGCCGAGACTGATCACATTGGCTGACGTTTCCGGGTCAAGACCGCGAAGAACAACGCCGCTGCCGCCGCTGGCCGAAGACATCAGTGTCTGGGAGTACAGGTAAGGTGTTGCACCAGTGACACCTTCTACTGCAAGAACCTGCTCCCGCAGCAGCTCATAATTGCCGATGGGACCGCCCAGTCGCTGCACAATGATGTGCGAATTAATTCCGAGTATCTGGTCCCGCAGACCGTTGGTGAAACC
This sequence comes from Desulfobulbaceae bacterium, assembly GCA_003249645.1. GTDB lineage: Bacteria > Desulfobacterota > Desulfobulbia > Desulfobulbales > Desulfocapsaceae > SZUA-575. The sequence continues at coordinate 4,972 of QKIH01000002.1, forward strand.
TGAATATACTGAAAGGACGACAATCAGGGCTATAACACCAACGGTTATACCGGCAACCGATATAAATGAAATCAGGGAAATGAATCCGTGTTTATGTTTGGCTCGCAGATATCTGCGGCCGATAAACCATTCGAACATGGATTACTCTTCTTCCCCTGATTTTTTCGACTGCTTTTTCACTTCCGGCTTGAGATGCGGGAAGAGAATAACGTCGCGGATGGAAGGCGCATCGGTCAGCAGCATGACCAGCCGGTCAATGCCGATGCCTTCTCCGGCTGCTGAAGGCATACCGTATTCAAGGGCGCGGATGTAGTCGTGATCAAGTTCCGGATGGATTTCGTCATCATCGCCGCGATTTTCGATCTGTTTGGCAAAACGTTCATACTGATCGACCGGATCATTGAGTTCACTGAAGGCATTGGCGAGTTCGCGGCCGGTAACAAAAAGCTCAAAACGATCGGTAACAGTCGGATCTTCATCGTTGCGCCTGGCAAGAGGGGATACCTCGGTAGGATATGCCGTAATGAAGGTCGGGTTGATGAGCTTTTCTTCAACCAGCAGTTCAAAGAGCTCGGTTTTGGCTTTGCCGATCCCGGCAAGAGGCTCAAGTTTGATGCCTTTTTCCTGACAGAGGGCGAACACTTTCTCCTCGTCAGCAAGCACTGCAGGGTCAAGGCCGCCGACTTTGACCAGTGATTCCTCCATGGTCATTCGCTGCCATGGCGGAGCAAGATTGACCATGGTCCCCTGATATTCAATTTCCATGGTACCGTTTACATGCTGACAGGCTGCTGAGATCATATCCTCGGTGAGATCCATCAGATTGTGGTAGGTGGCGTATGCCTGATAAAATTCAAGCATGGTGAATTCAGGGTTGTGCCGGGTAGACAGACCTTCATTTCTGAAGTTTCTATTGATCTCAAAGACCCTCTCAAAACCGCCGACCAGAAGTCGTTTCAGGTACAGTTCAGGAGCAATGCGCAGGTAGAGATCCATATCAAGTGCATTGTGATGGGTCTTGAAAGGTTTCGCTGTTGCACCGCCCGGTACGGGCTGCATCATCGGTGTCTCAACTTCCATGAAGCCGTTATCACTGAGATAGTTTCTGATAAAACGGATAATTTCAACCCGCTTCTTAAAGGTGTCGCGGCTTTCAGGGGTAACAATCAGGTCGACATAGCGCTGACGGTATCTGGTCTCGACATCGGTCAGACCATGCCATTTTTCAGGCAGCGGCCGAACTGATTTTGAGATCATGGTGATTGCCTTGGCATGAACAGAAAGTTCACCCGTTTTTGTCTTGAACAGGGTTCCTTCTACGCCTACAATGTCGCCGATATCCCATTTTTTGAAGGTTTCAAAGATCTCGTCACCCAGGGTTTCCTTTTTGACATAGACCTGGAGCCTGCCTGAGCTGTCGGCAAGCTGGCAGAAAGCCGCCTTACCGAATTTTCTCATGGCCATGATTCTGCCGGCCAGTGAAACAAGTTTGCCTGATTCCTCGGCCTGTTCTGGTTCAAGATTGTCTGCGTATGGAAGCAGCTCGGAGACGATATTGGCAGGAGTAAAGGTGTTGCTGTAAAGGTTTACCCCAAGATCAGCCAGTGCTTCGGCTTTTTCACGTCGCTGCTGCATAAATTGATTGTCGTTACTCATTGTATCTCTTCTTACATATAAATTGTCATGGCAGCACATTTTCTGCTGCTCTTTTTCCAATAAAAAAAGCGGCGCATAATTGCCGCTTGAGAATAATCGATCATAGCAGGTTTAACAAAGAATCAAGACTTGTGTCAATTCTTTTCAAGAAGGACCACGGTTTCAATGTGATGGGTTTGCGGAAACATGTCAACCGGTTGGATTCTTTTTATGGTAAAACCGCGTTCTGTCAGATGCTGCAGATCCCTGAACAGTGTTGCAGGATCGCAGGAAACGTAGACCAGCCGTTTGCCGGTCAATCGGCTCAACTGGTCATACAGATCAGGAATACCAGCGCGGGGGGGATCGACAATGATACAATCGAAAGTGCGGCCTCCATCAAGCAACTTGCCGCAGCCTTTATGGATATCCGTTTTGGTGAAGACCGTGTTGGTTATTTTATTTTGTTCACTGTTGGCTTTCGCGCAACGGATTGATGCTCCCTGGCCCTCCATCCCTTCAACACTTCGGGCCTGCGTGCTGAGAGGCAAGGCAAAATTCCCCATGCCGCAGTAGAGATCAAGAACGCTTTCATCCTGTTTTACCCCGGCAAAATCAAGTACAGTTCTGATCATATTGAAGTTCTGCTCAATATTGATCTGACAGAAGGCTCCTGCTTCCCACTCAATAATTATTGGAGGGGTGTTCTCGACCACTGAGAGCGAAAAACTGAGGGTCGGATTTCGGTTGCTCTGTTCGCGGTTGATGACGGTAGATTGAAAACTGTCCCCACTGATTATTATGTGTTTGATAATTGCAAGTTCCCTCAGCAGTTCACCTGCTCTGTTTATATCTGCAGGACGCGGTTTTCGGCTGAAATGAAAAATAATGCTGATGAGATCGTCTGCTGGGTTCCACTGCAGTTCTATTTCACTGCTCAACTCAATGAAATGGCGGGCCGTTTGAGAGGATTTAATGCCGGTTAATGCTTCATTGATGGATGCATGGGCGATCAGGCAGTAATCAATTGGGGTAACCAGATGGGACTGCATCTGGCGGTATCCGATTTCCGTTTTATCGGTTACCATTAAACGAATACGTTGACGATAGTGAAATTGTAAGGGGGAAGGAAGAACTTCGTCAACCGGACATTGTTGACAGACCTCCGGACCAAACTGGCGGGTATAAAGGTCTTCGATGATCTCTTTTTTCAGAGCCAGCTGATACGAATAGGTACAGTGCATCAAATTACAGCCGCCGCACTGGTTGTACCACGGGCAGGCAGGCTCTATTCTTTCCCTGTTCGGCTCGATGACGTTTTTTACCTCTGCTGACGTGTATCCTCTTTTATTCTGTATATTTTTAAGGGTTACATGCTCGTCAGGGAGTCCGCCTTGCACCAGAACAGTCAAGCCGGAGTCATCTTTGGCAAAGCCAAGTCCGCCGTTGATTATTTTTTTTATGATGATTTCTTTCATTGTACTTTGCCAATTTTCAGGAGTTGTGTACACTTAACCACAGCTTATCTCTTACAAGGTATTCATTAAAGTGGCAAAGCCGAATTTAGAAATGCTACACTTAAGGCACGCTGTCCGGGTCTTTTGGGGTTGAGATAAGACGCCTCACAAAAACTTTGTTCAAGAGAACAAAATATGAGTTCAGGCGTAGACTAATTTGCTAAGGTACTAAAATGTTAACAGGGAAATGTCTTCTGATGACATCATGGCTTCATCCGTCTCTATTTGATTTTCGGGTTTAATGCGATCACTTTTTTTTAGTATCTGTTTCAGCATTTTTATTTTTTCAACCGTGACTGTTTCGGCACAACAGGTTGTTGTTGAGTTGAAAGGACTCAATAAAGAGATGGAGCAAAATGCGCTATTCTTTTTGACCCTCAAACAGTTTGAAGAAAGCAAGAATGTCTCCAGCCCTGAGGTATCAAGGCTTTTCAAAAAAGGAAATAAGCAGATAGAAGAAGCGCTCCAGCCTTTCGGATACTACAACGCAGAAGTCACTTCAACACTCGAAAAAAAAGATGGCGTCTGGCACGCTCTCTACACTGTCAATCCTGGGCCCCCGATAATTGTTACAGAGATGAACATCACACTGGTCGGAGAAGGAAAGGATGATCCTCTCATAACCGGCATTCGTGGTAATATTCTGCAGAGGAAAGGCGCTGTTCTTGACCAGAAGAAATACGAGTCAGGAAAAAAAGCCTTTAGGAATGTTGCGTATTCTAACGGCTATATTGATGCCCGTTTTACTACCAGCCAGATCCGCCTCGACCGGGTGAAAAACACAGCCGAAATAGTTGCTGTTCTTGATACCGGAAAACGGTATTCGTTTGGCGAAGTGCTGTTTGACCAGACTGTCCTGCGAACAAAAAGCATACGAAAATATGTGGAAATCACACCGGGAGAGCCCTATGTAGAGAAAAAAATGGCTGAACTGCAGCGTGCTCTGTATAAAGCGGGATATTTTAAATATGTCCGCGTGCAGGGGATGGTTGATGAGGCTAAAGACTACAAAATCCCGATTGTTGTTACCGCAAGTCCGATTGAATTTCGCAACAAATATGATCTTGGTGCCGGTTTTGCAACTGATACCGGAATCCATGCCAAAGTTGGCTGGACTAACCGTCTGATCAATGATCACGGTCATTCTGTCAACAGTACCCTCAAGGTAGCTGAGCGGGAAAGCTCTTTTTCTGTTGCCTATAATATTCCTGTTTTCAATCCGATTTATGACAGCCATACTGTTGCGGCCTCATACAACGAGGAGAGCTGGGAGGATACCGATACCAGACTATTTATCTTTGGTGCCAGTCTTAACCATGAGGGAGAGACCATGAAATATGGTACCGCAATTGAAGCCAGGTCTGATACATACAGTGTCGGCGTCACCGATGGCTATGCCTTTCTCCTTATGCCCACTATAAACTGGAGCTTACTGTTTGCCGACGATCTTACAAAAACGCGGAATGGGGTGAAGCTTACTGTCAACGTTAGAGGCTCTTCACAGGACGTTTTCTCTGATGTCAGTTTTCTGCAGTCTGATGTGGGGGCGAAGGCGATTTTCACGCCACTGGAAAAATGGCGGCTGATAGGTCGTATAACTGCAGGCGCCACCTGGGTAGATGATATTGAAGAGCTTCCACCATCGCTGCGGTTTTATGCTGGCGGTGACAATAGCATACGTGGTTATGGCTATAAGCAGATAGGGCCGACTGATGAATCGGGCACCTTGGTCGGCGGTAAATATTTACTTGTCGAGAGCCTTGAAGTCGAACGGGAAATCAATCATATCTGGAGTCTGGCCGGATTCTATGATGTGGGCGACGCTATGAACGTCTGGGAAAACAGTGAAAGGAATGAAGGTGTTGGCGGTGGTATCCGTATCAGGCTGCCTTTTGGACAGATCAGGCTGGATGTTGCCTGCGCGATAACTGAGGAAGATAGGCCGTTCAGGCTCCACCTGAATGTTGGAGGGGATCTGTAATGAAAAAAGCAGCTCTTGCCTTGCTTTTTTGTCTGCTGTCTCTTTTCATCTTCCTGGCAGTTCTTTTTTTTACACCGGCAGGTGCGCGGATGCTGCAGTATGCTCTTGGTTTTGTTGACGGCGTTGCGGTGGAGCGTGTCGAAGGAAGTCTTGCAGATGAACTGAGTTTTACAAATTTTTCTTTCACGTCAGACAGTGTTGATCTGAACGTGCACCATTTACAAATCAGCTGGCAGCCGGGCAGACTGTTTGAGTCGACGCTGCAGGTTGCAGACCTGCTTGTTCAGGATGTTGTTGTTCGCTTTAAAGAAGGAAAGAAAAAAGAAGAAAAGTCGTCAGGGCCGGTTTCGCTTCCTGAAATAACCTTGCCGATTGGCTTTCTGCTTAAACATCTTCACGTTGAAAATATCTGGTTTCAGAAAAAAGATCCGGAATCATGGATGATTCGGGAAATCGATCTTGAGGCGGAATATGACCGCCACAATTATATGGTGCATCATCTCCATTTTGATGCCCCTCAGGCTGTTTTTGATCTTCAGGGCAAGCTGGATACGGCAAACGGGTGGACTGCTGATGTCAGCGGCAACTGGAAACTGACCTTTACCGGATATAGCGCCATGCAGGGAGATATCAGGGCTGCCGGTCCGCTTGACCATCTCGATGTTGAGGCGGATGCGGCTGCTCCGTTTACACTCTCTGTAAAGGGTGTGCTGGAAGAATTGCTGAATGATCCGAAATGGATCGCAAAAATTGACAACGGTTACGGTAACCTAAAGAATATCCACAAGAACTGGCCTGATATAGAACTTGAACATCTGGCAGCCGATGCGAAAGGCACCTTTGGAACATACGGCGGCAGAGTCAGCGGTATGGCAAGTTACTGGCGTGCAAAGGGCGTGAGTCTCGTTATTGATTTACAGGGTGATGAAGAAGGCATCCGGTTTGAAAATATAGACGGCTATCTTAACGGGGGACATGCTAGAGTTGATGGTGAAATCGGTTGGAATAATCACTTTTTCTGGAAAGGAAAAGGTGAGGTTGCCCGAATCAATCCGGCAGAGTTCGTTGATCATTTTAACGGTGCCATTGACGGTACCTTAGTTTCCGAGGGGGAAATCGGTTACCATAAGACAGACGTTCTTCATTGTTATTTTGACAGCAGCCAACTCAACGGAACTCTTAACGGCTATCCGGTTCATGGACAGGCCAAGGTGAAAGTTGATGGGACAGACGTCGGTTTTGAAAATGTAGCGATTTACAGTGAGGATTCCCGATTAAACCTTAACGGGAGTTTAACTGAAAATTTCGACCTTGATTTTTCTCTGCATTCTCCTGATATCGGCCATTTTATCGATTCAGGCAGTGGGACTCTTGATGCTGAAGGAACTCTGGACGGGCCACTGCGGAATCCGCTGCTGAATTTTCAGCTAGCAGGGGAAAATATACAATATACGACAACAAAGATAGCCGGGATTCAAGGCTCCGGGCAGATTGATCTTTCACCAAACGGCAAAATTGATGCCTCGATCCAGGCTGAAAATATTGAAAGCGGAGGTTTGGTTGTTGATAAGGCAGATTTTTCCTCCATGGGTAATGTCTACGATCACTGCATTCAGCTTTCGGTCCAGTCCAATGAGGGCAATGGGGATACTCGGTTCTGTGGTAAATATGAAGAAAACAGCTGGACCGGCAATATCTCTCAGCTTGCTCTTGAATTTAAAAAATATGGCAGCTGGTTGTTGGATAAACCGGTTGCAGTGTCACTGAACAGTGAGAAAAGTGAGATCAGCAAGCTCTGCCTGAAAAACACCGCCGGTGAATTCTGCGCCGATTTGAGCTGGTATAAAGACAACTGGGCCGCATATTTCAACTCTGATAATTTTAATCTGCACTATTTTGACAGACTGATTTCCATACCCTACTCCTATAAGGGCAGGGCAAAGCTCGCTGTAACCGCCACGGGCAACAAGGCCGGGCTTTATAACGCTGAGGCATCTTTAGACATCAATGATGCCGAGGTGCATGTCCCTTTTGCCGGAGAGAATACAAAGATTGTCCGCTGGGACCTAAACAGGTTTACGGCTAAAATAAATGATGAACAAGTCGATTTCTTTGTCGACTCCAGGCTTTCCAACGGCAGCTATATTACTGCCAGACTCGCAGGTGAAGGGAGACCGGTCAGATCGGGAGGAAGCCTGTTTGAAAAGAATATAAACGGTAATATTGATGTTGAGCTGGCCGAAATGGACGACCTGAGTTTTCTTACCAGATATGTAGTAAGACCGAAAGGGAAGCTGAAGGGCCATTTTGATATTGCCGGAACACTTTCCGAGCCAAAAGCCGACGGTGATCTACGTATTGAGGATGGTGAGTTTTTTGTACCGTCAATTGGAACAACATTTAAAAACAGCACCGTTAATCTTGAGGCAGACCGGGAGGGCGTCTGGGTCAAGCTTTCAACCTATGCAGGTGAAGGAAAGGCAACAGGTGAGGGATATCTGCTTTATGAACAGGGGTATGATCTTCTGGGGCGTTTCAGTGTAAAGGGGGACAACCTTGATCTGGTTAAACTGCCCGAATATGAAATAACGGCAAGCCCTGATGTTCAGTTTCTTTTTAACAACACCTCCGGACAGCTCTCAGGCAGTATAGAAATACCGAAAGCGCGTATTGCTCCTGTAAAATTGGCATCTTCCGTGAGTGAGTCAAAAGATGTTGTGTATGTTGATGGTGGAGAGGAAGAGCATAACGTCTCGTGGCCTTTGAAAACCGATCTGCGGGTTAAACTCGGTGATAAGGTTATGGTCAACAGTTTCGGACTGAATGGCAGGGTGGAAGGGGAACTCCATGTGAGCGGGAACCCCGGCGAAGACCTTACAGGCCGTGGTGAACTAACTGTTAAAGATGCGACGTTTTCAATCTATAGAAAGGTGTTGGATATTGAGCGGGGGCGTGTGCAGTTTTCAGGAGGCCCCATAGAAAATCCGAGTCTTGATATCCGGGCACAGAGGAGTGTAGAAAATGATATTGCAGGGAGAAACGGCGGTTGGACCGTGGGCGTTGATGTATCCGGCAATGTCGATGATCTTAATTTTTCATTGTTTTCCTCACCCGTTATGAGTGAATCTGATATCCTCGCCTATCTTATTATTGGCCACTCAGTTGATACGTCAAACTCGGAAGAGGATGGCTTGCTGCAAACAGCCGCTTCAGCGCTAGGTGTCGGTGCCACAGCCCAATTTATGGACGAGTTCGGCAGCATCATTCCGGTGGATGACGTGCACCTGGAAGGTGGAACCAGTACCGAAGATGCCTCCATCGTTGTTGGTAAACGACTGACGAATAAGCTTTATATAGGATATGATTATAACTTTTATCAGTCTACCAGCGAGTTTATCTTGCGCTATAACCTCGGTAGAGGGTTTTATATCGAAACCCAGAGTTCAAGCGATGCCAATGGTGCCGATATCTTTTACTCGTTTGAAAAGTGATTTCTGCCACACTGCTTTTATTTTACGTATATAGCTGTTTTGACGGATTGATTATTCGCAGCAGGTTTTACCGTAAACGTTTAAACCGTCGTTTTTAACGGCGATCCAGGCTGCTCATTGAAACTTGTTTCGTGCGCTGCACTACTTTTATTTCCGGCTTTTAGCCGAAAATCAAAACCACACGTTTTACGTGTGGTCGTTTACTGAGATGAAAAGACGACGACCAAATCTGTTTTTCAAGTTACGACCGGTTATCCGGTGGATATTGAAACTGCGCAGTTCTCCTGAAGCGATAGCAGGCGGCTTGGCCTTGGGAGTGTTTATTGCGTTCACGCCGACTTACGGCGTCCAGCTTTTTCTGGTGGTTTTTCTTGCAACACTGCTTAATCTGAACCGGCCGGCCTCGCTTATCCCTGTCTGGATAACCAACCCGGTAACCATTGCTCCTGTTTATACCTTTAACTACTGGGTCGGCTGCTTTATCTGGCCCGGACCGCCTGTCTCTGAGGTCTCCAAACAATTTGTCGATATTACTGTAACGCTTGCCAAACTCGATTTCTGGGATATCCACCATCAGATCGTTAACCTGATGGCGATCGGCAGGGAAGTGTTCATCCCCCTTATCATCGGCAGTCTGCTTGTGGGAGCCGTACTGGCAGCAGCTATGTATTGGGGATCGCTGCCCTTGTTACGACTCTTTTTCTCACGCCGGGCAAAAAAGCGGGAACTGACAAAAGAGAACGGGCCGAAAAGATAAAACCTGATCGAAGGCTCGATTCTCCTTGCTTTTCTCTGCTCATCGCTCCATACTGTTGGTCGTTTTCAGACATATCTGTAACAATTTACCAGAGTAACAGGATGGAGGCAGGATGAAAGCAGTAGCTATCTGCGGCAGTGCGCGTGAAAAGGGTAATACATATCAATTATTGAAGACGGTCCTCGATGAACTTGAAAAACAGGACGTCGAAACCGAGCTGATAGAGCTTGCCGGACAAACGGTGAGGGGATGTATCGCCTGTTACGGCTGCTTCAAAAGTAAAGACGGGAAGTGTACCGTTACCACGGATTGTATCAACGACTGCCTTGCCAGGATGAAAGACGCCGATGTTATTCTACTTGGCTCCCCAACCTATTTTGCGGATATCAGTCCTGAGATGAAAGCGGTGATCGATCGCTGCGGCATGGTCGGCAGGGCAAACGACGATATGTTTAAACGCAAAATCGGTGCAGGAGTTATTGCCGTAAGACGGGCTGGAGCAATTCATGCCCTTGACAGTCTGAATCATTTCTTTCTGATCGGTCAGATGATAGTTATCGGCTCAAGTTACTGGAATATCGGTATAGGAAGAGAAAAAGGGGATGTGGCTGAAGATGCCGAGGGCATGCAGACTATGAAGACCCTTGGAGAAAACATCGGCTGGCTGCTGAAACAGATTCACAACAAATAGAAAACGAAGAAAAGTGGCGTCAAAAAAACGAGAGATAACTGTTCTGGTGGTTGATGATGAACAGGTACACAGATATATGCTCTGCAGTATGTTAAAGGACTGGGGGTATCATTGTGTCGAGGCAGATGACGGCGACACCGCCATAGAAGCCGTCGGCAGAAGAGAATATGATGCGGTCCTGATGGATATACGGATGGCCCGGGTTAGCGGTAGAGAGGCTTTCGACCGGATTCACGATACGCAGCCGAATCTCCCGGTTATCATTATGACGGCCTACTCCTCTGTCGATGATGCGGTCAACATCATGAAGGAGGGTGCCTACGACTATCTGACCAAACCGCTTGATTTCGACCGGCTGCGGCTGTCGCTGCAGCGTGCAGTTGACCATCGTGATGTGCAGGTGAAGCGGGAGGTTGTTGCAGGGCAGGGCGAGTCGCTGCAAAGCGGTATTATCGGCAGATCGGAACCGATGAAAGATCTGATGGAGATGATCGGTTATGTGGCCCCGACCGAAGCGACGGTTCTGATTCACGGCGAATCAGGAACGGGGAAAGAGCTTGTTGCCGAGGCTGTGCATATCAATTCTATCCGAAGAGACAATCCTTTTGTCAAAGTCAACTGTGCGGCACTTGCCGAGTCTCTGCTGGAATCTGAACTGTTCGGTCATGAAAAGGGTGCCTTTACCGGGGCGGATAAGCGTCGCGAAGGCCGTTTCGTCCAGGCCGACGGCGGCACACTTTTTCTGGATGAGATTGGTGAAACGTCTGCGGCAATGCAGGTGAAGCTGCTTCGGGTATTGCAGGAGCAGGAACTCCAGCGTGTCGGCGGCGAGGAAACCATCACTGTTGATGTCCGCATCATAGCAGCAACCAACCGTGATCTTGAAGCGGAAGTAAAAAAAGGCAGCTTCCGTGAAGATCTTTACTACAGGTTGAACGTAGTTCAGTTGACGGTACCGCCGCTGCGCGACCGGCATGGTGATATTCCCGTTCTGGTTGAGCATTTTGCCAGGAAGTTTGCGGAGAAAAATCGTCGCAGTCTGGATTCAATCACCCCGGAGTGTATGGAGCTGCTTGAGCAGTACCCCTGGCCTGGCAACGTCCGTGAACTTGAAAATGCCATTGAGCGTGGTATCATTTTGATGCGCGGTGATCAGCTGACCGAAAAAAGTCTGCCCTTACCTGTGCAGAACCATAGCAGAAGTTCAGCTCCGGATGGTGCTGACGATGATAGCGAGACGCCGTCTTCTTTGTTTGAAGTAGAAAAACAGCTTATTTTCAAGACCCTCGAGGAGACAGGCGGCAATAAGAGTGAAGCCGCCAGAAGACTTGGCATAACCCGGAAGACCCTGCAGAACAAACTGCAGAAGTATGATCAATTATGACAAAGCGGTGACTTCTCTCTTAACTCAGTTGACGAGAGGTACAAGCTGTGGTAATTGAGGAATTTTTCCATGGGACATCAAGCCAAAAACACAACAGACGAGGTGCCTCAATTTCATGTGATTGAAAGGAGTGGTGGATGAGAACAGATATTGTTCATATAGGTGCTGGTGAGCTGACATACGAGATCAGGAATATCGTTAATGTCGGCATGAGAATGCAGAAGCATGGCGTTAAGATCAACTGGGAAAATATCGGTGATCCGATAGCGAAGGGCGAGCATGTCCCCGAGTGGATGAAGGAGATTGTTTCCCAGGCGGCGCAGAAGGACGCGACCTACGGCTATTCACCGACTAAAGGGGTGCTGGCGACCCGGGAATTCATAGCGGACCAGACCAACAAGCGCGGCAAGGTTCAGATTACTGCAGAAGATATCATCTTCTTCAACGGTCTTGGCGATGCGATTTCCAAAGTGTTTGGATTCCTGCGCAGAACAGCACGTGTTTTAGTACCGAGCCCGAGCTATACGACACACTCCTCTGCCGAGGCGGCCCATGCCGGTCATTCACCGCTTACCTATATTCTTGATCCAAATCATCACTGGTACCCTGATCTGGATGATATTGAGAAGCACGTGAAATACAACCCTGCGGTAGCCGGTATCCTGATTATCAATCCGGACAACCCGACTGGAGCGGTCTATCCAACAGAGATTCTCGAGGCTATTGTCGATATCGCCAAGCGTTATGACCTGTTTCTGATCTGTGATGAGGTGTATCACAATATTATCTACAACGGGACGTCCACATCGCCATTGTCGGATGTTATCGGTGATGTTCCGGCTATTGCTCTTCGCGGCGCATCCAAAGAGATGCCGTGGCCCGGTGCAAGATGTGGCTGGATTGAGGTGTACAATGCCGATAAAGACCCGATGTTTGCCCGGTATATCCGCTCAATCCTTGATGCGAAGATGGTGGAGGTCTGTTCGACTACATTGCCGCAAACGGTTTATCCGCAGCTTATTTCCCATCCTGAGTATCCGGTTTACCTTAAAGAGCGGATCAGGCGATATGAGCGTTTCTCAAACATTGCCTATGAAAAGCTTAAAGATGTGAAAGGCGTACTGGTCAACAGACCCAACGGTGCTTTCTATATGAGCGTCTGCTTTGAAGAGGGTGTGTTAAACCAGAAGCAGACTCTGCCTATTGAAAACATCGAGGTGCGGAAGATGGTCGAAGAACTCGTCTCGCCTCCGGGCACTGCATGCGACAAGCGCTTTGTCTATTATCTTCTCGGCTCAACCGGTGTCTGTGTTGTTCCGCTGACTTCATTCATCACAGAACTGAAAGGTTTCAGAATTACCCTGCTTGAACGTGATGAACAGGAGTTCAGAAAGATCTTTGACACCATTGCTACTGCAATTGAACAATATATAAAAAGCAATCCTTGAGATTGTTTTCCGGAACACCGACTTCGGGTCGGTTGTTTCTAATGTATTTAACAGGTGGAACGCATAACAGTGTTTCACCTGTTTTTTTTGATAAATCATAACACATCAACAGTGCTATTTGGGTTTCAGGCTGGCAGCAAAAAACTCTGCGGCAGAGCTGAAAAATTCCTTAAAAAACATATCTGTAAAAAGCAAAAAAAATTGCTTCTCTAAGCTGTTGAATCTCTGTTGTTTTCTTATGCTCAATATCATAAAAAAGAGAAAAAAGCACAATATGGTGTAGTTTATTATTGAGCACACCATAAATGTGGTGTATACAACTAGCAATGCACCACGCCCTTGCGGAGTGGCCCATACGGGCTGGCCGGAGGGATCCATCGGTGCAAAATTTCCAATGTCATAACCCGATAAATACACACATGGAGAAGAGGGAAACTATGTCACCTGATTTGAAGAAGCAGGTATTGACTGATACCGCTGAGACTGTTCTGGCCAGACGCTATTACCTTAAAGATTCCGACGGAAAACCTGTTGAAACCTGGGAGACTCTGGCGAGAAGGGTTGCCAATGCAGTTGCACTCATTGACAAGGAAGACAAGAATTATGAAGAGTTGAAAGATAAATTTTTCAACATGATCTATCACATGGATTTTCTGCCCAATTCTCCATGTCTGATGAATGCAGGAACAGATCTCGGCCAGCTTTCAGCCTGTTTCGTTCTCCCGGTAGAAGACTCCATGGACGGTATTTTTACCGCGATACGCAATGGTGCGCTTGTTCACAAGACAGGCGGCGGTACCGGATACTCTTTCTCCAGACTTCGTTCTAAAAATGCGGCTGTCCGCTCTACCCAGGGTGTTGCCTCCGGGCCGCTTTCTTTTGCCGCTGTTTTTGATGCTGCTACGGAAACCATCAAACAGGGTGGTAAGCGCCGCGGTGCCAATATGGGTGTGCTTCGTATCGATCATCCGGATATTCTGGATTTTATCAGTGCAAAAGAAGATCAGAACCGTTTCAACAATTTCAATTTCAGTGTTGGGATCACTGATAAATTTATGAGTGCAGTCGAGACTGGCACCAGTTATGAGCTCATTGAACCATCAACCGGCGCTCCTGTCAAAGAACTCGATGCCCGCACGGTTTTTGAAAAGATCATTGATCTGGCGTGGCACAACGGCGAACCAGGCGTCTTGTTTATCGATGCCGCCAATAAAGCCAATATGACCCCTCAGCTCGGTGACTTTGAGGCAACCAACCCATGCGGAGAGCAGTGGCTGCTGCCGTATGAGAGCTGTAATCTCGGTTCGATCAATCTCGGTAACTTTGTTAAAGACGGCAAGATCGATTTCAAGCGGCTGGAAACAACCGTGAAAACTGCGACCAGATTCCTTGACAACGTCATCGACTGCAACCGTTTCCCTATTCCTGAAATTGAAGAAATGACGCTGAAGACCAGAAAGATCGGTCTTGGCATAATGGGACTTCATGACATGCTCATTCAGATGAAGATTCCTTACGGCAGTGAAATGGGAAGAGAGACAAGTGCCAGCGTTATGGCATTTCTCCGTGACGTTTCTGAAAAAGAATCCGTAGAGCTTGCCAAGCTTAAAGGGCCGTTTCCGGCGTTTGATAAAAAGTTCAACAAATATTCCCCTAGAAGAAATGCGGCGTTAACCTCTATTCAGCCGACCGGCACCGTTTCCATGATTGCCGATTGTGCTTCTGGTTGTGAACCTTATTTTTCCATTGTCATGATCAAACATGTCATGGACGGTGATCGTCTGCTCATGGTGAATAAACTCTTTGAGCAGATAGCCAGACAGGAAGGTTTTTACTCAGAGGAACTGATGTCCAAGGTTGCCGATTCAGGAACCGTTATCGGCCACGATGAGATTCCGAAGGAGTGGCAGGAAATTTTCCGTACCGCCCAGGATATTAAGCCGGAAGATCACATCAGGATGCAGGGTGTACTGCAGAAAAACGGTGTTGACAGCTCTATCTCCAAAACCATCAATCTGCCGAATTCCGCCACCAGGGAAGAAGTGAAGCTTTCTTATCTGATGGGTTATCAGATGGGTTGTAAAGGCCTTACGGTTTACCGTGACGGTTCCCGTGATTCTCAGGTTCTCAATACCAAGGAGAAGAGCGAAAAAGAGCAGCAAATGGCAATTGTTGATACCGATGGACTCACCAAACAGCTCCTCCCTGACACCCTTGATGCCAAGCGTTACCGTGTTAAGGATCAGGATAAAAAATCGGTATACATCATTGTCTGCTTTGATGAGCACGAGAAACCAATGGAAGTGTTTGCCAAGTTCCCGTTTGATAACCGTGTTGATCTGAAGGATAAATCAACCATGTGGACAACTACCTGCCGTCTGGTGTCTCTGGCGCTTCGTTTTAATGTTCCTATGGATGAGATCATTAAACAGCTTGACCGTTCCAGTGGACATATGCTAGACCTTCCGGCGCAGTTGAGCAAACTGTTTAAGTCGTTTTTGGCTGGTACACAGCATGGTTTTGCCTCCACCTGTCCTGAGTGCAGCGGCAAGCTTGTTTTCGAGGAGGGCTGCGAAACCTGTAAAAGCTGTGGTTACAGTAAGTGCTCATAATTACTGAACGTCAACATTCACAGGTAAAAATATGGCTACGAAGATAGGCAGAAATGAAAAATGTCCCTGTCAGAGCGGCAAGAAGTTTAAAAAGTGCTGCGGCTTGAAGCCTCGACAGGCAACTCGTCCGATGACCGACGAAGAAAAACTGAAAGTAACTCTGATGGGTGCTGTTGAGCAGGTCATCGCTGCTGCTGCAAAAAAGCAGCCGGTTATTAAAGAACTTGGTGTTTTTGTTCTCTACTCAACCGAGAAAGGTGATGCCTGGCTTTTTGAGCTGACCGAGTGTGATTGCGTCCAGCTCGTCAAAGAGGGCGAGAACCTGACGCCGCCGATCAATGAGAATCCGGAAACCATTGAAATTGACTGGGCTTACAGCTTTGAGGTCAAGGACAAGAAGATGATGCTCACTGCTTATGCCGATAAAACAGTCAGTGAGCTTGAAGGGGCGCCGACAAAAGAAATCGTTGCAACCCGCAGAAGAATTCTCAAGAAGTTCACTGCCCAGCAGCTCCAGGATGTGCATCTCTCTGCCGAGAAAATCGAAGCTGCCTGATAGCTTATGAAAATAACTGCTTTACTGAAAATGGTTCCCATGCTTGTTGTCATGGGAACCATTTTTTATCTCTCCAGCCAAAGCTTCAGTAATACACCTCTTCCTTTCCCCGGCTTCGACAAGATTGTGCATATCACCATCTACGCTGTTCTAGGTGCAACAGTTCTTTTTGCTCAATCATCAGAGACGAGAGAAAAAACGCTGAAATCGGTGGTATGGGTGGTAGCGATTGCCACTCTGTACGGGCTAAGCGACGAATTTCATCAAAGTTTTGTCCCGGGCAGGAGTCCGGATGTTCTTGATGTGCTTGCCGACAGTGTCGGTGCCGTGCTGATCTGTATCATCTGGTACTGCATCCGGCGGTTTAACAGCTGACAGGTTCTTTTTTACTATTTTTTTTGACAGTTTTGCGACCCATGTGTTGAGCAGGTGAATGGCGCAGCCGCAGCCGTTATCCGGATTCGATTTTATGGCCTCTGTCGGGCAGTTTGTTTCACAGGCCCGGCACTCCATACAGCTGCCAAGATCAACGATTACAGCCTTTTTATCGATAAGCGATAAGACCCTATGCGGGCAGACGGTGATGCACTGACCGCAGCCTATGCATTTGTCACTGTCGATGGATAATTTGATTGTGTCTGTGATGTAACGATAGTTTTTCATCGGTTACCTCGAAAGAAAAAGACCGAGCAAAGCGGAGAACACGGTAAAAACTGTACCGCCGATAAGAAATGGCAGAGCCGTCTTTACTTCCTTTTCAACTCCGGATAGGGACGTGTAGGGTGTTGAGCCGGTAAAATTCATGGCCATAAATGAAGAAAGGGTTGTACACCATAGAAATCCGGCAGAAAGAGTCAATGGGGAAAGCCCGGGATGAATAAGCAGATTCAGTGCTGAAATGACCCCTCCGATCAGCGCGCCGTTGATCCAGAATTGTGTGAATGGAAGAAACGGCAGCAGCAGCGGAAACAGCACTGCACCGCAGGTGATGCCAAGAAGGGTCACTGTGCAATAAAAAACAGCTGTAGCTGCAGCAACCGTTTTATCCTGCATAAGCAAAGCAAGTGCGCTAAGAAGAAAGACTGTCAGCAGCATGTAGATCAGGTTCTTCCAGAATAGGACCAGTTCTACCGGAATCAGTACCGCACGTTCCTTCAGGGTAAAGGTTACACTTCGCATGTCCTCATCTTGTTCATCGGCGAGAAAGCGACTGATATCTTCAGCACGTACAGGGCCGAATATCCCGGTAAAGCCGCAGGCTTTCTTCAGTTTAAAGGCTGAAACACCGGGTGCAGCCAGCTGCGGAATGATAATCTTTCTGTGACTTACAATTTCTGCCAGATTACAGCGGTTAGCCTGATAGGCGATCTCTTCGGTTGAAAATGTTCCTTTCCCGGCGGCACACCAGACATTGATCCCTCTGGTGTCAATGATGAGAACCCAGGCACTGATCTTTGTGAGCCATTTTCTCAGGCTGTCTACGGTAAGTTTGTAATTTCCGGTAACCAGTACCGGGGCTTCTGCATCAGGCTTACCGACACAATAAAGACCGGGAGCGATTTTATAGTTTGATCGAATAATTCCTGTTCTTGCTCCTGCCGTGCCGAAAAAATCGCGTAGTGAAAGGGTTGTATGGAGTTCGGGGATCTGTTTCCCGTTAAACTCATAGAAGCCTTTGATGCAGGAGAGTATCTTATAGCCTGCTTTTTCTGTAACCCCGGACCTGGGTTCAGGTTTTGGTCCTCAGCAGACCTCCTGCTCTCCTGGTGTCACAGGAATAACAGCTTGTGCAGCAGTCGGGAAAGGTTTTTCCTGAAAGCGTGGGATGTTCAGCGGTTGATTATTCATCTGTCTGTATCTCGTAAAGAACGTTTTCAAAATTGGAATTGAACAGTGTGATGAATTTGTTCAATACGTTTTTATCGACGCAGTAACAGGTTTTCGGCCCCTCAATTTCTCCCCTTATGATCCCGCTTTTTTTCAGAATACTCAGGTGCTGGCTTACTGTGGACTGGGCAAGGGGCAGCTCATCCACCAATTGTCCGCATATGCATCTGTCTTTCTTTAGAAGATAGTTGACAATATAGATTCTAACGGGATTGCTCAGCGCTTTGCAGTAGAGGGCGAGCTCACTGTTATCGTGTAAGTCTTTCATCGTTGTTTTACGATAAAGGAAAAAGCCGTTTGTGTCAACCCTGTTACACGCAAAATGTTGGCAGCATGATTCTTCTAATTGGCTTGGAAATCATACCTATTTTAGGTATTATAATAGATTACAGACAAAGAAGATGCTAAAATGATATTTGGATCAATGCGTTAAGAACTCCTGAGAAAGAGGTTAAGGTGAGTAAAGATAAGACAGGAATTGTAGGTAAAATAAAGCAGGGTTTTATTGGGAAGAAAAAAGAAAGCGGGAAAGCGATGCCGCAATCATTTGTTGCTGATCTACCACCGGATACCCCTACCCATGTTCTTGAGATGATGCGGGAGTTTGAAAAGATTAAAGGCAATCCGCGGCAGCCTATAACCGGCTGGGATTTTGACCGGGCATTTCAATTTGTTGAAAAATATCCGGATACAATCCAGACTGCAAATCTGCTGGAGGAAATGCAGGAGACAAGCAGTCAGGCGCTGAAAGGGCTCAGTTATGAAAGCGCTCTGAAAGTTCTGCAGATGATTCCGAGTCATCGCGGTGCAAAATCCATTATCAGCGGGATGTACAAGCTTGAGCCTGATTATATCGATGAACTGAGTTCTGATATTATTATCTTTATTCTTGAAATAGCACCTGATCATCCTGAACTTGAAACCTTGGGAAAAGCACTGGTGTATAAAAATTTCACCAATGCCTATTCTTTTGTTGAGAGTAATCCTGATCACCCTCAAACCAGAAAAATTATTGAAAATATGTTTGAAAGGGACCCGAATATTGCGACCTTGCTCTTCAAGGAGAAGATGGATCATGCTCAGGTCGAGGCAATATTCGAGGGGATTTATGGAATAGATGCAAAACATGTCAAAAAGATGATGCCTGATGCGCTCATTTTTGTTCTTGAAGTTGCACCGGATCATAAATTCGAGCGGTCAATGATCGCTACTCTCGTTGAGAAGAATTATATTAAAGCATATAATTTTGTCGTAGAAAATCCTGATCATCCGCACTCAGAGTATATTCGCAAACTGCTGATTCGTAAAAGACCTGATCTGGAACCGCTCTTGAGCTGATACGCTGTCTCAAAGGCAGGGCATAATGTCCTGCCTTCGATTTTTATTTCGGTTCAATGGGAAAATCACTGTCAAGCCAGTTCCTCCATCCGCCCTGCAGGGCGTGCACATCGGTAAATCCCTTATTTATAAGCATCAGTGTCAACCTGGCACTGGTATATTCCGAGGGTCATGAGCAGTAAAGAACATAATGGCCGTTTTTGTTGTATTTGTCTGACCATGCATCAAAATCCTCCGGTGCAGCCCGGTGAGCACCTTTAATTTTGTATTCACTTGTTTCCCAGTCACTTCCTGTACGTACATCAAGAATGGTGAGGTTGGAATCGCTTAAAACACTTTTAAGCTGGTCAGGGCTTATCAGCGGAGCATTGCTTGCATAACTCATTGTTGCCAGAGCAAATATGAGTGCAATGGGAAGAAATATCCTTATTTTCATCGTTGTCCTCCAAAGTGTTGGGTGATCTGTAAATGGAGATGAAAAAACGATAAGCAGTTACTTGGTATTAAGCAACGACACGACGGAGTGGTAGTGTTGATTACGGTGTAATTTCTTTTTTCCGGCAATTTTAAATTATTGTCTGGTAATTTTCATCTGGCAGGCTTTGCAGTCAAAATGCAGCTGGTATCGGCCGGTGTTGTCCTCTAGATAAAAAGGTTCTTTGAACTGCTGTCGCTTGTTCTGACTGCCTGCATACGGACAAAGATCGAGCTGGTACTTGATGCAGTAGCGGGTTGTCATCAATGAAATTTCAGATGGATTATCGCCTGATTCTGCGGGAACTGGAAAATTGGTAACCCCGTGCCTGCGGTAGAAAGCTTCTGCTTTTTTATTGACGATATTATCATATCTTGTTGCAGTGTCAGATAACCATGGGTAGTCATTGGGCTTTATTGCAAGCGGTTCAAGCCTGTAATGTCCTTTCCGTTCAGCCAGAAGCTGGTTGAGGCAGTCTCTTCTCAAAGTGTTTACAACCGATACAGGGAGAAAAGGAATGATCTTTGCTTCAATGGCAACATTTCTTACTGTAAAACAGGTATCGCCTGCTTTTTTCAGCTGTCTGTTCAGATTTTCAAGAGCTTTCTCAATGTTATTTGCAGCATCAAAGGGGCCGTCAAGTTTAACCGCAGCATGGATGCCATCCTCATCCTCTGCTGTAAGCTGAAGATCGTCCTCGTTGTACAATAAAACAAATCGCACACCAATTTTTCTGCAATTGCTGCTTTGCTGCAGTTGTTTTTGAAAAGCGGTGTCAAGGTTCCTGAAAATCAAGGTTCCTATTGGTGGATATTCTCTTTCCTGGGTCTGAATAAGACCGTTTTTCACCGAATTTATCCTGAGCCCTTTGAGTGAACCTGAAAAATCGGTAAAACAGAGGCCGTCGCCATTGTTCAGTGTCTGGTC
>QKIH01000106.1 GCA_003249645.1 Desulfobulbaceae bacterium
GGTCGATGCTGAGGAACTGGTTGCTCCTGATGTATGGCCTCCGTTTTTTTTCTGTCCTTTTGCTGAGGATGAAGTTTCAGTTGAGATGTTTTCTGAAGCAACAGTCTGACTCGACTCGCTGCCGTTTTGTTTGCCTTTTTGTTTACCCTTTTGTTTGCTCTGGGCGCTGACCGTATCAGAATTTAGTTTTGGATTGTTTTGGCCAAACAGCGAGAACGGTGTACAAAGAAAGACAATAAGAGTAAAAATGAAGAAAATACCGGATAAAAATTGCAGTCGCTGGAATAAATGAATATGTCTGAATCGTTTTGTCATAATATACTCCTCCTCCATGAAGCATACATCTAGACCCAAAGCCATTTTCTCCCAATAAATCGTTTCAGGTCTCCCGTCTGATTCACAACCCTTCAGACTGTGTCGGTTTTACATCTGATTATAGCTCTCATTGCATCACCTCCCTTAATGCAGGTAATTGATATCACGGAAACAGGTGGATTTAGATTTATGCGTTTCTTCAGTTTCACCTTTACCGAAGAGGTCTGAGGTTGTCAGGATTGCTAATCCTGAGGGCACGCAATGCCACATTGTAGTAGTTGATCTTGTGTGTCAGGCATAATGACTGTCTTAACAAAAGAAAGATGACAAATATTAAGACATGCAGAATGTTCTTTTTAAAGAGCTGCTGCTGAATATATCCCAGGGGAATAATGAGTTTTTTACTAATAAAAACGGGATAAGAAAGATCAGGAATCAATAGCCCTGATACGGTCGAAGAGAATGAAGCCGGTTTAAAAGGAATTTTGAAAAAATCAATGAAATCAGAATGTAAAGGCGTACATACAGGATGGCAAACAAATATTTTGTCTCGTTTCCTGTCTTGAACTGCAGGAATCGGACTCTGCGAGCAGCCTACGAAAATTCTTTTTGACGTTCTGTGTGACATGAATTTCACCTCCATGCCGAAACACGAACACGAAACAAAAGAATATAGTCCCCAGAATGAAAAAAAATAACGCGTAGTGATTGTTAGAAATTAACAATTGATTTGGCTTGTGTCAAGGTGTGTTTTAAGAATCGTTTCCATTTCTGATTGTCAGCATTACGTGGTCTGCAATCTGGGGTGTAGCCTTCGTCATTGTTGAACGGAGGAAAATTCATGAAGAACTCGAACCTTGGCATGATAATCAGGTGATCTGCATATCCTGATATACTACCGCCATATTTAATGATTCAATGTTTTACCAGCCGCATTTGGTATCTGCACGCAGTAAGCTTTGCTGGTAACTTGTTTATCATGATTTTTCTTGTTTGCCCTTGGCCAACATGGTGCTATAACAGGTAAACAGAAACACTCTGGTAACAGTCAAACAAAAGCGTGAGGAGAGGATGATAATGTACAGCTTGCATATAGCGAATAAAAACTACTCATCATGGTCGCTCAGGCCATGGGTGTTACTGAAAGAATTGGCGATTCCATTCGATGAGATCACCCATGTCTTTGGCGATGAAATCGATTGGGCAGGATATAGGAAAATAAACAGATCCGGGTTGGTTCCCTGTCTGATTAAAGGCGAATCTCTTGTCTGGGATTCTCTTGCAATCGTTGAATTTCTGGCAGAAAGACATTCGGGTATATGGCCTTCAGATGAGGCGGCCAGGACATGGGCCCGGTGTGCAGCAGCTGAAATGCATTCCGGCTTTTTTCAACTTCGCCAAAACTGTCCTATGAACTGCGGCCTGAGGGTGCAGCTGAATGGCATGACACCTGAGCTGCAAGAGGATATCGCACGGGTTGAGGCACTCTGGCAGCAGGGGATCAATACCTTTGGCGGGCCGTTTCTGGCAGGATCTGCATTTTCGGCGGTCGATGCATTCTATGTTCCGGTGGTTTTCAGATTTCAAACCTACGGCATTGAACTAAATCCGACTTCTTCGGCGTATGTTAACCACATTCTGAATCTGGATGCTGTAAAACTCTGGTATGATCTGGCAATCAATGAAACATTCAGAGACACGCCGCACGATCTTGAAATAGAAAAGATTGGTAAGATTATTTCAGATTTGAGAAAGACGGAATAAAAGCCCGGCTGATGCTCCGGCCTGCATGGAGCTGGTTTATTCCTCTGATTTTTCATCCTGTTGGTTATTTGTTTTTGGCTGTGTGCGGTTCTTCTCACTGGTCTGCTTTTCAGCTGATGGAAGATTAAGATCCATCGGAACTCCCTGGGTCGACAGGATGAGAAGCCGGGGAGCATCGCCAATGCGGACTGAGCGGGGAAGAATGTGCTGCTGAAGCAATGTCTGGATTTGCCGTGGAGCAAGAGGCATGTCCTTGTATTCAGGCTCAAGAACATAGGGGCAGCCATTCTTCCAGTCTGAACAGCCGTAGGCCCGTTTGCCTTTGATGATCTCGCTTTTGCAGAGTGGGCAGCTGCCCCAGCGCGTGGAATCGATTCTTTCATTTGCCCCGGTGTTGACCAGTTCACTGATATAGCTGCTGATGCCGTTCATGAAGTCTTCCGCATTATGTTCGTTGCGCTCTATCTGTTTGAGTCTTCCTTCCCATTCCCCCGTCATTTCAGGAGATTTAAGCAGTGGGTCCCGGATAAGGGCGATGAGACATCTCCCCATATCGGTGCAGCACAGGGTCTTCTTTTCTCTACGGATATAATTTCTGCGAAGCAGGGTTTCGATAATGGCCGCTCTGGTTGCAGGAGTACCGATACCCCGCTCTTTAAGTGCTTCCCGCAGCTCATCGTCCTCCACAAATTTTCCGGCAGCTTCCATTGCACCCAGCAATGAATTTTCGGTAAAGTGAGCGGGGGGCTTGGTCTTGCCTTCACGCAGATACGGTTCGTGCTCCCCGGTTTCTCCTTTGGTAAAGAGAGGCAAAGTCTGGTCTTCCTGACTGGTTTTGTTCTGTTTTTCCTGAAACAGTATTGTCCACCCGGGCTCAATGATCTGGGTGCCTTTGGCTTGAAAGGGAATTTCGTTGCTTGCTGCATCCACGGTGGTGATCTTTTTTGTACAGACCGGATAAAAGGCGGCGATAAATTGCGTGGTTATGGCCTCATAAATAAGGCGTTCGTGTTCCTGCAGGGATTGAGGTATGACACCGGTAGGGATGAGGGCGTGGTGGTCGGTAACTTTGCTGTCATCAATAATTCTTTTCGAAAAGGCCAGATTGTTCAGATCAAGCGGCGCGATGTCCTGCGGGCGAATCTGTTTCAGTTTGGCCATGATGCCGGGAATCCGCGGCTGCATATCCTTGCTGAGATAACGTGAATCGGTACGCGGGTAGGTGATCAGTTTGCCTTCATAGAGGTTTTGCGCGGCTGCCAGAGTGTCCGAGGCTGATAAGCCGTGCAGTTTGTTCATCTCCCGCTGCAGAGTGGTCAGGTCGAAGAGCTGGGGCGGCAAATCTTTTCTGTTTTTACCGGTTACCTTGGTTACTGTTAGCGGGCTGTTAAGGACGGCATCCAGCTGCTCCTGCGCCTTGTCCTGGTTGTCAAAACGATCCCCGGTATAGGTGAAGACCACCTCCCGATAGCGGGTGCAGAGCTCCCAGAACGGCTGCGGCCGGAACTGGTCGATGGTATCGTCACGTTCGACAATAAGAGCCAGTACCGGTGTCTGGACACGGCCGATACTCCAGAGCACGCGGTCTGATATGCCGCCGATGCGACCATGGCGTACGGTGTAGTAACGGGTAGCATTGAGCCCGACTATCCAGTCAGATTCGCTGCGGCAGCGTGCAGCAGCATAGAGTCCATCAAAATCGTGACCGTCTCTGAGACTGGAAAAGGCTTCCCGGATGGCGTCCGGTGTCAATGAATTAAGCCAGAGGCGGCGAATTGGCTTTGTTTCACAGTCGCTGAACTGAAGAATATACCGGAAGATCAATTCACCTTCCCGTCCGGCGTCTGTTGCACAGATGATCTCGTCCGCCTTGTCAAAAAGCATTTTGATAGTGGCAAACTGTTTATCGACCCCCCGGTTCCTGATCAGGGTCAGGCGGAATGTTTCCGGGATAAAGGGCAATGTCTCCAGTGACCAGCGCTTCAGCCCCGCATTATATTCTCCCGGTTCCTGCAGAGTAACCAGATGGCCGAAGGCCCAGGTAATTGCATAGTCCTGTCCTTCGATATAGCCGTTTCTGGTTCCGGTAACGTTGAGAACCTCGGCTATATCACGGGCAACAGATGGTTTTTCGGCAATTATAACTTTCATGCAGGATTGAAGAATATATCTTTTAGCAGCTTCGTACGTGTGATGATTCGGAGACAATCGTGTCCCCTACAATATAGGTGTTGAGAATCAAGTCAACAGTTTTCAATGGCAATCAGGTTGAAAAAGAGGCGGTCATGAGTTCTTATTGCTGTTTGTTGTTGAGCAGATGCTCAATAGCCTGGGCGAGCAATTCCAGATTAAAAGGCTTCTGGATAATCTGGTTTATTACTCCAGAGTTCAGACCTTCCAGGGCAATATCATTCTGGTAGCCGGTCCAGAGAAGGACGGGGACATCAGGATGTTGTCCTTTGAAGGAAGTTGCCAATTTTATTCCGTCGATATCAGGCATATCATAATCGGTGATAACCAGGTCAATCGATTTTTCCTGACTGAAGAAGACCGTCGCTGCTGCAGGATCGGAAAATGTACTCACCTTATAGCCGAGACTCTTGAGGATGGCTTCTCCCATTTCGAGCACCTGCTGCTCATCATCGACGAGAATTACTTTCTGTCCGGCACCGTACGGAATGCTTGGCGGTTTGCTGACTTCAGACAACTCTTCCAGGGATGACGGAAGGTAAATGGCGAAACAGGTACCTCCATTCGGCTCATTGCCAACAGTTATGGTGCCGTTGTGATTCTGAATGATTCCATGGACAACGGCAAGTCCCATTCCTGTACCTTTTCCCGCTTTTTTGGTGGTGAAAAACGGTTCGAAAATTCTTTCTTTAATCTCATTGGGAATACCCGGTCCGTTATCACAGATTTTCAGGCTGCAGTAATCTCCCGGGGGTAACACGAGCATTTCAGCTTCAGCTTTCTCCAGGATAACGTGTTCAAGGGTGATAGACAGAACGCCCGGGTTGTCACCAATAGCCTGGATACCGTTGGTCGCTATATTCATCACCACCTGATGCAGCCTGGTTGAATCTCCCTTGATCCTGATGTTGTAGTCGAGATCTGTTTTTATGCGGATATTGCCAGGCAGGGAAGCTCGGATCAGATTCAGTGCCTCATCAACGAGCTTGGCCAGGACAAGAATCTCTTTTGGGGTTTCGGTCCGTCTGCTGAACACCAGAATCTGGGAGGTCAGATCCCTTGCCCTTTTGCCTGCCGTGACAATTTTACTGAGATTTTTGTGAATATGTGAATCCGGTTCAGTCTGGAGGGAACTCAGTTCTGCCAGACCGAGAATAGCAGCAAGGATGTTGTTGAAGTCGTGGGCAATGCCGCCGGCAAGATTGCCAAGAGCTTCCATCTTGTGCGCCTGGTTGAGCTGCTGCTCAAGGATCTGCCGGCGCTCTACCTCCTCTTTGGTCTTCTCTATAAGGCCGCTTACAGCATCAGTGAGCAAATCGATCTCGTCTTTTCTTTTATCACTGGAGATATCATCAGGAGGAGTAAAGTTGTTGAGTTGCTGCAGGTCAATTTTTCGGGTGTAGCGCTCGAGGGCAAGTAACCGTTTTACTACCTGGAGGTGAAAGAGATAGAACAGGACAATGGCAATGCCAAAGACA
Source organism: Desulfobulbaceae bacterium (assembly GCA_003249645.1). GTDB lineage: Bacteria > Desulfobacterota > Desulfobulbia > Desulfobulbales > Desulfocapsaceae > SZUA-575. The sequence continues at coordinate 5,748 of QKIH01000106.1, forward strand.
CTGATAAGATTGATCAGCAGCAGTTGAGGCAGTTCTCTGATGATGTGTTCAGCAAAGGTGTCATAATGTCCCTGTAGGGAAACAGTGCCTATCTCAATTTTATTATTGTGTGGTTTGTCCTGGTAGAAGAGCGGTGATTTAAATTCGATGAAAGGATCCTGACCGGGATCTCCAAGTTTGAGACATTTATCGCTCTTTTGGTCGCAGACTTCTATATAGCTTATTACCTGACTGGTCTGGCTCTTGAGGATGGTGTTCACCATCTCCCAGTCATATTGCCATACAGCTTCTACTATTACCTGCTTAGTGCCTTGTTCAAAATTTGTGAATTCCTCATGAATTCTGTTTTTTTCCTGTGTAAGGTTGTAGAAGAGGTTGATCAGGGAAATGGTGATTACAATCAGGGTACATGTAAAAAGAACAGACAGCAGAAGTTTGGTTTTTAAACTGATATGTTTCATGCGCAGCGACCCTTAGTGCCCATCTGATAAAATTTATTGATACGTAGGAGCATGAAAGCCGTAACGTTCATAAATATGCTGAAGCTTGCCTTCCTTTAACAATCGCTTTATCTCCTTTTCATAATGGGTGAGCAGGATGCTGCCACGTTCTGAATCGGCGAATACGGGAAAATATTTTCTGGTTCCGACTCTCTCAAGACCGAATTTCTGCGGATCGAATTTCTGACCAAGTTCTGAGAAGGATTCCGTGATCAGGGCCATGTCGTCAATATAGAAATCTGCCCGATTGTAGATAACCATCTCCAGTGCTGACAGACCGCTGCGAACCTCGGTAAAGGTGACGGGGAAGGAAAAATCCAGCTGCGAATAATAACCGGCTCTCCAGACAAGTCGCTTGTTTTTCATTGAGAACTGTTCGTCGGCCTTCTGATTCTCTTTAACATACAGGGCATAGAAGTCGTTTTCATACATCGCCTGCTTTGCCAGAACCAGAGATTCTATTTCCTTGGTATCGCACATTTTGATATCTGCCCGGCCGTTTGCAATCATTATATTGGCCTGGATTGTGGGAACATAGATATGCTGTATTGTGTATCCGGCGAAAATTTCTCTGATCAGGTCATGGTACAGACCGCTTCCGTCCGTGTTGGTGAAATTGTCCCAGGAAGGTCCTGCAATAATAAGCGTCTTCGGCTCATCTGCACGCAGGCTGGCGGCAAAAGCGATGACGAGGAGGAACACACTGAACATTAAGGAGAGGTTTTTCAAACTACCCTTTTTCATCACTCTTTTACACTCCTGTTTATCTTGAATATCGCCCCGGTAAAGGCCGAGACAATATAATCGGTTATTTTGTAGAACCGCTTCAACCCTTAGTTTTCCCCACGGTCAGCAGGAATGATTAAACAGGGGCTGTAGCTAAGCATTACCCTGACAAAAATCATATCATTTCTTCATATTTATTCAAACCGTTACTGAACTAAAATTACTGCTGGAATATAATGGGGGAAACAAAGACTCATTTCCGTTTAGGATGAAATCCCATTTTAAAGGTCCTGAGGTGAATTTGTGGAGGGAATGATAATGGATGAAAGACCTCTCAAAAAGAGGGCGGACTGTCAGGTTAAGGGAGATTTTCTTGAATGGGCGACCTTTTGGGTTATATCCTGTAACTGTTTGGTAAAAAAGGTGTTAACCGCCTTTGATATCTCTGAACAGCTCTTTCTCGATCCACTCGTTTAATTCTTTTAAATCCAGAGACTTTTGTCTTTGCCTGGCAAGATATTCAATATGACAATTACTGGTTATCAAGACGGTTTTCTTCTGGATTGACACTCTGTAAAAACAGGTTGAAGAGGCTTTCTGTGCCATAAGATACTCCGCAGGTTTTTGGATGAAATCGATATTGCTTTGCAGCAGGAAGGGTGATGCATGTAAAAATGCCGGGGCATGGCCGGGGCTTTCGGCCCGACCGTTAACCCCGGCGAGAGGGCAGCGTGGTTAAATATCTGGGGAGTTGCTGCCCTGAGGAACTAGTGAACAAGGTGTGAATCCTTAACCCCTTTATACCTCGAATAGAGGTCTCGCAGTCTGCGCCTCATGTTTCGCAATGTCCTTGAATAATCATCTGCAGCCCATCTCGGCTCTGAAATTGAGTAGAGTTCCTTTGCAAACTCATCAAAAGACAGCTCTATTGCTCTGCACCATTCACCATTGCAGATCTCGTCAATCTGACGAGATTCTTCAAAATCCTTTTCGATTTTATCAAGACATTCAGTAAGGTTTTTCATATAGTCCCGATGGCCCAGTTCAAAATCAGTTTCCATCTCTTTTTGCATCTTCATATCTGCTCCTTTATATCTCATCCTGACAGTTATTTAATCTTTTTGGGCTTACATACATTTTCAGCTTTAGCAGCACTTCTGCCGCAGTTCATGCAAAAATGTGTAGAGGGGTGGATGAGAGCGATATACTGCTCAGAATGTTTTGTATGTAATTCTTCCTCAACCCAGGCACACAATGTTTTATGTTCACTCATTAGAATGCCTCCTGTTAATAAGATTTAACCTTCTGTACCAGCCTGGTTATTATTTGAGCGCAGAGAATTTTTCATTGACTGCATCCCAGTTGATGACCTTGAAAAAGGCCTTCACATATTCGGCCCTCCGATTCTGGTAATGGAGATAATAGGCATGCTCCCACACATCGATTCCAATGAGCGGAGTCTTGTGATCCATAAGCGGAGAATCCTGATTGGCCGTTGAAACGATTTCAACGCCCTTGTCCTTATTTGCAACGAGCCATGCCCATCCGCTGCCAAACCGTGACATTGCAGCCTTGCTGAATAGTGATTCAAATTCTTCCAGTGAGCCGAAAGTATTTTTGATGACTTCCAATACAGGGCCTGAAGGAGCAACGTCCTTTTTCAGTATGGTCCAGAAAAAGAGGTGGTTTGCATGTCCGCCGCCATGATTTCTTACGGCGGTTTTGATGGATTCCGGAACCTTGTCAAAGTTTTTAAGAAGCTCTTCGACCTGAAGATCTGCAAGGGCATCCTTGCCGTCCAGAGCCACGTTGAGGTTGTCAATGTATGCCTGATGATGCTTGGTATAATGGATCTCCATGGTTTTCGCATCGATATATGGCTCTAATGCATCGTATGAATAGGGTAAAGCAGGTAAAACGTGTTTCATTCTTTCCTCCTGAAGCAAAAAGTAATTTCAAACTCTTTAAAAAGAGAGAGTTACACAATACACATGTCGATCATGTTCATCGCTCGATAGAGGTGTTCCTGTTCTGAACATTCCAAAATACATGCCAGATAAATGGTGTGACAACAGGCTGAAAATACGTAGAATTATATATATTGACTAAAAGGGGTTGGTGTCAGAACCTTGAGATATTCAATTTTCTGAATATTGTTTCCTCAATAAAATGAGAACTTTTTGCAGGGGCAAGGGTATGGAAAAAGTAAATCTTGAAAGTAAATGCCAATTCTATCACTGCCAGTGCGGTGATTATATAGACGAACTGCAGCAGAAGAATAAGGTTCTGGCCAGACAGGTCGAACAGTGCAGGACAGGCAATTATTCTGATGACCGGATTGCATCTGCTGCTGATGCTCTTGGGCCGCAGGGCGATGAGATAATCACTTTGAAAGAACAGCTGCAGCTTGAAAATCAGCGTCTTCGAAAAAAACTCCTGGAATCGCGTAAATATGGCGAAATAATTGGAGAAAGTCGCTGCGTCAAAGATCTGATCAGCCTGATTGACCTTGTTGCAGCAACCGATGCCAGCGTGCTTATTCAAGGTGAATCAGGAACCGGAAAAGAGCTGGTGGCCAAAGAGATACATCGTCACAGTGAACGCCGGGAACAGCCTTTTATTAAAGTAAATTGTTCAGCAATTCCTGGAGATCTTTACGAGAGTGAATTCTTCGGCCATGTGAGAGGGGCCTTTACCGGGGCGATGAATGATCGTACTGGGCGATTTGAAGCCGCAGACGGCGGGACAATATTTCTCGACGAAATTGCCGAAATGCCTTTTTCGCTTCAAAGTAAACTGCTTCGGGTTCTTCAGGAAGGTGAGTATGAAAGGCTGGGAGAGGACAAGACCCGCAAAGTTGATGTAAGGGTAATAGCTGCAACCAATAAGAAGCTTGAAGAAGAGGTTAACAATAAAAAATTCCGCAAGGATCTGTTTTTTCGTCTCAATGTATTCCCGCTTGAAGTGCCGCCGCTACGAGATAGGCTGGATGATATTCCGCTTCTTGCCCATCATTTCATTGAAAAACTGAATACAAAAAATGGTGTCTGCCGACAGGAGCTGACAGCTGACCATATTCGTGCTCTTAGGAGCTACGACTGGCCGGGCAACGTTCGTGAACTGGGAAATATCATTGAACGCGCCTTGATCCTTTTTAAAAATGAGAGGATTGATTTCAATGGTCTCGTGCAGTCTGGCCATCGCTCTTCGGGAGATTCTCCTTCTATACTGGCTGATGAATTGCGTGGTCATATAATGACTGAGAACGAGATGCAGCAGCTTGCCCATGCCAATATGATAAAAGCCCTTGAAGCGTGTCAGTGGAAAATATCCGGTAAGGATGGTGCTGCTTCTCGGCTTGGAATCAAACCAACCACTCTGATCGAGAGGATGAAGCGCAAAAATATCAGTCGACCTTTTCCATGAAATATAGAGGTGTTAGAGATAGAAGACAGCTCTTACTTTTCGAGGCCCATTTGCAATGCACCGATTGATCGGCATATAATCAGATATCGTCAGTACAGAATCGAACCTCATTCGCCAGTCAGCTGGGTGATCTCCCGGGAGACATTGTTATGCCTGATCTTGCGTCCAGCCTTGTATCTGTGCCCTCATTCAATATCTATCTTGCCTACGACGGATCCATCAACAGCGACTGGATAGCCAAGTATGCCATTAATATGGCGGAAAATAACGGAATAAGGAAAATTAACCTGATCCATGTTGATGACGGCATTCATTCTCCGGAGGCTATAACACAAAAAATTGCTGTCATAGAAGACCAGGCTGCTTCGTTTGGGGTTGAGCTGTCTGCCAGTACTTTGCCCTTATCGGAAAACGTTCTTCTATCGCTTCTTGATTGTATCCCGAAAAGTGAGGCAAGCCTCTGCATCTGCGGAACCAGAAGCACTTCTCGCGGCAGGGGGTATCTTGCCGGGACGATCTCGGAGAAACTTCTTCGCTGCAAACATTTCAATGTTTTTGCCATTCGGGTTGTTAAACCCGGTATCCTAGGACTGCCGAGACAGGTTCTCTTTCCGCTTTCAGGCCACCCGCGCGGTGTCCAGGGCGCCATGTCTCTTTTTGCCCTCATGGCGCCGCATGTGAAGAAAATATACCTGCTGCGGGTCATGTACATCAGCTCTCTCTGGTTTCGTTATATGTCTGCCTCCCGGGCACGTTCAATACGGAAATCCGGTACAGCCTATCTTGACAGGATTCTTGAGGAGCTGGACAGATCGTTTGCAGATACCGGACTCTTTATCGACGGCAAGGTTGTCCTGTCTGATGACTGGATTAAGGAAATTCTCATTTATGCCAATCGTGTCAAGGCACAGATGATAATAATGGGGGCTTCAGACCGTAATTTGCCTTCGCGCTATTTTTACGGCAACAAGATTGAACAGGTGCTGCGGCATTCTCCCTGTGATGTAGCCATTTACCGGAAGATATGAAACAAGAACCAAGGCAGATTCAGCAGTTTCCTGCAGAAGATGTGTTTTCCATCCTGCACAGCAGGCCTGGAGGGTTGACAACCGCCGAGGTCGCAGAACGGTTGGGGCATGTCGGCAGGAATTCTTTTGAAATCCCTGACAGGTGGAAGGTTTACCGCAGTTTTTTCAGGCAGTTTACGAATTTTTTCACTATCCTGCTCCTGCTTTCAGCCGTCATCTGTTTCATTGCCCATTCCATTAATCCCGGAGAAGGTATGAATATTCTGGGATGGGCGCTTGCGGTGGTGGCTTTGCTTAATGCCTTTTTCAGCTTTATCCAGGAGTTCCGTGCTGAACGAGCCATGGAGGCTTTGAAAAAATTCCTTCCGCAGCTGGTTGAAGTTGAACGGGAAGGAGCGGTACAGAAGGTTGAGGTGGCGGAGATTGTGCCCGGCGACCTGCTGCTGCTCAGTGAGGGAGACAAGATCAGTGCCGATGCCAGAATAGTTGAGTCGGAAGGTCTGCTGGTCAACAATGCACCTCTTACCGGTGAAGCGGCCCCTTGTCCTCTCACTGCTCAAGCGAATGCAGCATCTCTCATCGAAAGCGATAATATCGTCTTTGCCGGCTGTAGCGTGGTGAGGGGTGTCGGCAAGGCGGTGGTCTTTGCCACAGGTCTGCGTACCGAATTTGGTAAGCTGGCCCATCTCTCCCAGGGAATAAAGCGGGAAATTTCTCCGCTTGAGCGGGAAACCGCTCGTATGGTGCGCATTCTCACCATCATTGCAACGGTAATGGGATTTAGTTTTTTTCTCTACGGCGTGGCGAGCGGCCGTTCTCTTTGGGTGAACCTGGTGTTCATGATGGGCATTATTGTTGCCAATGTTCCCGAAGGCCTGCTGCCCACCTTTACGCTTTCCCTTGCCATGGGCAGCCTGCGAATGGCAAGAAAGAATGTTCTGGTCAAAAGCCTCAACTCCGTCGAGGCACTGGGCGCTGTCCACGTTATCTGTTCTGACAAAACAGGTACGTTGACTGAAAACAGGCTTTCCATAACTGCTGTCATTGATCCGTTGACCGGCAAGGAACTTGACCGGCGGCTGCAGCAGGAATTGCTGGCGCTTGCTCTTGCCGCATCCGAAGTAAAAAAGACTGAAGACGGTTTTTCAGGAGATCCTTTAGATGTTGCTGTCGCCAGGCGCTTTATAGAACTTGAAGGTGATTTCGAGGCCGTTCAGGAAGATATCAGCCGCTATTTCACATTTGACGTGGAAAAGCGACGTTCCGGAGGGATTATCACCCGGCCGTCAGGCAGCTGTTTTGTCTCAAAGGGGGCTTTCGAAGCACTTGCCTCCATGCTTGCAGGAATTGAAACAGGCTCAGGTGGAACAGCTTCTGGATCGTCAATTGGCCATGAACTGGAAAAGGCGCAGGAAGTGTTGCATTCAATGGCCTCTGGCGGGTTGAGGGTCATTGCTCTGGCGACCAGGGCACTTGGTGAAGTAAATCTTGACCAGGAACAGGAAGAACTGGAGACAAGGCTCACCCTCAAGGCATTCATCGGTATTGAAGACCCATTGCGTGCCGAGGTCCCTGCTGCAATTAAGAAGTGCCGTGAGGCCGGGGTCGAAGTCCTGCTGATCACCGGGGATCATCCTGATACGGCCTTGTCTATAGGCCGCAAGAGCGGCATTGTCTTAGAAGAGCAGGCCGAAGATGCCGTGATGACCGGAATAGAACTGGAACAGCTTACGGAGGGGCGGTTGAGAAGAAAACTGGAAGACGGGGTGAAAATCTTTGCCCGGACTACACCTGGGCAGAAGATGAAGATTGTCTCGGTACTGCAGTCCATGAACAAAGTTGTCGCAATGACCGGAGACGGGGTAAATGACGCCCCGGCTCTCAAAGCTGCGGACGTCGGTATTGCCATGGGTCGGCAGGGAACAGATGTTGCCCGTGAATCCGCCCAGATCATTCTGCTTGATGACAACTTCGCCTCCATTGTATCCGGCATCGAGGAAGGGCGGACGGTTTTTGAAAATATCAGAAAATTTACCAACTATGTGCTGGTAAGCAATGGGCCGGAAATCCTGCCCTATGTGCTGTACATCCTGTTTCCGGTACCGCTTGCCCTGAATGTCATCCACATCCTCTCAATCGATCTTGGTACAGATATTATCCCTTCCATGGCCCTGGGTCAGGAGCCTCCTGACAGCGAGGTTATGAATCGTCCGCCCCGCCAGACAGATCAGGGTTTGCTCAGTCTCAGACTTATGCTTCACAGTTATCTCTTTCTTGGCCTGCTTGAGGGCTTCTGGTCTTTGACACTCTTTTTTTACGTGCTGGTCAGCGGCGGCTGGCACTGGGGGATGGAACTGCAGAATTCAGATCCGCTCTACCGCTCCGCTACCGGCATTGCGCTGGCCACCATTCTTCTCATGCAGATCGGCAACCTGCTGGGGCGTCGTTTTCGATTACGGTCGGGATTGGACAGGGGGATAATAAAAAACCGGCTGATGCTGCTGGGTATCGTGATCCAAGTTGTTTTTTCCTGGGCCATCCTCTATCTACCGATAATGCAAAAGGCGTTGAATACGGGGCCGGTTTCGGTCGGTGTTTATCTGTTGGCCTGGTTCGGCGTCATTCTGATTTTCGGCAGCGATTATCTGCGTAAGCAACTGACAATCTTTTTTGAACGAACTGCCGATTGACAATGCAGGGTGAGCAGTTCTTACAAACTGAAGAGAACCGCATCCTCTGCGGGAAGATATCAGGGCAAAAATATTCTCCCCAACAGATTTTGTATCTGACAGAGCTTACGGCTTGCTCACTTTTTCGGCAGCCTGCAGATAAGGCAGAAGGATTGGCGCCATGCTCTTCAGCACCTGGGTAGGCAGGGCTGAGGTGAAGCTGTAGGAGGCAGCCGTATTACCGGTTACGAACGCTGTCAGAGTACCGAAATGGTGGTCGCCAAGATAAAAGACAAAGGTTGCAGTCCTGTTACGTGCCTTGGATGAGATCTTCTGACCGCCGCGGGTGACAACAATGCGGTTATCGCCGGTACCAGTTTTTCCGCCGGTGGTCATGATATCACCATTTGCGTAGGTGAAGGTTTTGGCGAGCCGGCGTGCGGTACCGACGGAAGTAACTCCTGACAGGGCTGTTTTCAGTACCTGGGCGACTTCAGGCAGCATGACCTGCTCGGGGATGATAATCGGCTGTTTGAGTGTCGTTTCGTAGGGAGTGTTCCGGGCGAAATCAAATTGGGTCAATCTGATAGTCGGCCATCTTCTTCCATCATTGATAATAATCCCCATGAGTTCCGCAAGGCTTGACGGTTTATCGCCGGAACTGCCGAGTGCTGTGGCAAGCGATGGAACAAGATGAGCAAAAGGATAACCGAGTCTTGCCCAGCGGCGATGAATGTCGCTGAATGCCTCAACCTCAAGAACTGTGCGAATCCGGATATCGCGGGCGTTTTTGGCTCTTGTCTTCAGCAGCCAGCCATAGACCTCCCGACGAACTTCTGCGCTCTTTTCAGCTGCATCGGCGAAGCTCGGATTTGGCGTCGTCTGCATATACTCTAGTAGCCAGAGTTCAAGTGGGTGGACTGATGCGAGGTAACCCTTGTCCTGCAGATTAAAGGCGTCCTTGTTGTATTTATTGTACAGGGTGGAAACTTTGACTTTTGCAAATGTTTCAGGCGGCAGATATTCTTGCAGAAATGCCCGGAAACTCTCCTCATCGGCATCCGGTCTGAGGTATCGGTAAACAACGGCCAGCCGCAAAGGTGTAGGCCGTAGCCCGGCAAGCAGCTCATCAAGCATCTGGTCCGGTTCTTTGTCTTTGTATTTCTGCCAGAATCTGTTGAGAAAGACTTTGCTTTCATTGTCGATGAAGCGGTCGAGCACCTCTTTTCTTCTCGGATCCTGATCGTTCTGCAAAACCTGACGGTAATTCTCCCACTGCTTTGCTCTGGTATAATTGACGATATCGTGCATTATCCGGATGAACGGCAGGTTGATCGAATTTTCTATGGCCTGGCGTACTGTGACAATTCGGCCATTGTCATCCTTGCTGAAATTGTTGAAGGTATGTACCCCGCCGCCGGTGAAGAACTGCTCCTTCGGGCTTGCTGAATATTGGCGGTTCATGGCTGCATTCAGGGTCTCGCTGAGGCTGGCTTCATGGTTCTCAATGAGCCAGTTGCCGGTCCACCGGGTCAGGGTATCGGGATAAGTCGCCTCCAGACTTATCAACTCGGAGAGTGATTTGGTTGACAGGTCGTTGTAGGTTTCAGCGATGATTTCAAGATAGCTTGCAAGCGTTCTAATTTTTGCTGTCGAGCCCAGTTCGAGTTTGCTGCCTTCGTTAATATCAAAGGCCAGTTTGGTAGTATCAGTCTGCACCCGCACCAGATTGCCTTCGTCGCTGTGCTCAAACAGCGTAAAACTGTAACTGATATCGCCGACCTGACTGCTGTCGAGCAGGTATTTGCCGACCAGCCCTGCTTCTTCAGCGCTGTCAGGCTGGCGAATGCGCAGGAGGTAGTCGTTCACCTTGTCCTGCAGCTCAATGTTCAGTGTGGATGTGACAGACAGATCCATGCGGTCGAGGTTGTAGACCGACGTCTGAAAAAGCGGGGCGAGCCGGTTGCGTACGAGGTTTGCCCCCTTGTCGTTCTCGATGTGGGCAAGTGCCGGGCTGTTCGAGAAATCTCTGAATTGCAGTGGCGTTTTCTGGGCTTCTTCGCCTGTTTTCCAATCAATTATACCTGATGACATCAGCAGCCTCAGGTAACTGTTGGTCAGTGATTCCAGTTCGGCACGGCCGCTAAAAAGATAATACGAAGGCCTGCGGTGACCGATCATCAGACTTACTACCTGTTTCAGCACAGTTATGTAGCGACCGCCTGAGATCTCCTCCGGTGTCGCTTTGCCACTAAGCAGCCTGTTCAGCTCGTTAAACTCGACGCCGTACCAGACATACATACCGTCACCGATGCCAAGTACTTCCCCAACACCGGGTGCCGCGGCCAGAGGGACCGCGTTGAGATAGGTCTGGACGATCCGTTCTCTTGCTTCCAGAGTCTTTTCTCCCTGCATGTATGCACGGACACTGCCTGAAACCATCTGGATCAGTTTGTCTTCACCTGATGAAGTTATACCGCTCTGCGAATGGCGAAATTTTTCTATCTGTGTGGCGAGGGTAGAACCGCCCATAGACGGCATATTATAGTTAAATTTCTCGCCAAAGTAGACTACACCGGCTTTGGCAAAACGCCCCCAGTCGATGGCCGGGTTCAGGTTTGGAGCGCGGCCGGTAAGAAGTTTGCGGTTTTCTATGAACAGCAGAATGTCGGTCATCAGATAGGGGATATCGGTAAACTTGTTGTATACCCTCTCCGGATTATGCTTCCGGTAGATATCTTTGCCGTAAGCATCGAAAACCTGCAGCCCGGTCTGATATTTTTCCTTATAGGGTGGATAAAAGCCCAGTTCGGCATACTGCAGCAGCTTGTCGTTGAATCTGCTTTGGCTGCTGATGACCAGCCCTTTTTTCTGAAGGGTATCCAGGATATGGGGCATTTCGGTGTAGCCGAGGCGGAAGTCGCTGGGGCCTTGATGCGGGTAGATGATTTTGCCGGCTTTTCCTTCGGAAACCTGATAATGCAGGCTGCTGGCAATACGGGAGAAGATTTTCGACTGCAGCCAGGAGGTGCGGATTTCATAACGGCCTGCATAGAAAAGACCGGCTGCAAGCAGGCAGAGCAGGATGATCCTTTTGAACCACCGCATGAGACCGCCTCTGCCGGAGGCCCGGCGCTGTTTCTTGGATGGTTTCTTCGAGTTGGAAGCTGCTCGCCGCTTCTTGCTCACACCGGCAGGCGTGTTGGTGTTGATGGTGATTTCACCGGGAGACTTGTTTACCGGATTTCGCTCTCCGTTTACCAATGTCTTTTTGCCTGTCACTTGATTGTTCTGGTCTGAGCCTGCGCCTGGGTAACGATTCCCGTTTTCTGGTAAACGATTTGTCACTGATTGAGATGTATCAGGCCGGTGATTTCTGGCCAGCTAAATAATGTTGTTACTTGTTGAAACGGGAAGTGAGTTTGTGATACCAGCCGTTAATAGCTATATCGCTTATCCTGCCCGGAATTGACAGAAAATATCCTATCTTTTTTCAGAAAAGCCAGCAAGAAAATCTTTTCATTTACAACTATTTTCCTGATACTGGTTAAGTTTTTTTTGCCGGTAGAAACAGAAAAAGAGAGTTAGATGATTAATCGGCAGATATTTTTGACAGCAAAAATGTGACGGGCACTCATGCTGCTTTATGAGTGCCCATCAGACCTCATTGTAAATCCGGTTATTATACCTTGAAGCGGCCGACGATACTGTTCAGTTCTTTTGACAGTTTGAGCAGGTCTCCTGCACTGGATTTGACCGTGTTGCTGATTGAAGAGATGCTTCTGGCTGCATCAGACACACCTGAAATGTCATCAGATATTGTATTTGCAGTGGCAGAACTCTGGTTGACGTTTTCGTTAACATCCTTGATTGCTTCACTTGTCTGTGCGATATTGCCTGCGATTTCGCTGGTGGTTGCTGTCTGTTCTTCCACAGCTGTGGCGATGGTGCCGACAATATCATTGACTCCTCTGATAACTTCGGAGATCTGCTCAATCTCTCCGCTGGTGTCTTTCGAATTTTTCTGAACGTTATCAATGAGATTCTTGATATCAAGCGTTGCTTCAGCGGTCTGCTTGGCAAGTTCTTTGATTTCATTGGCAACAACGGCAAAACCTTTGCCTGCTTCACCGGCTCTGGCAGCCTCAATAGTTGCATTAAGTGCCAGCAAATTGGTTTGTTCTGAAATTTCTGTAATGGTCTCGGTTACTTTTCCGATCTTGTCGGCCGCGTTACCAAGTGCGATCATCTTCTCTGATGCACTCTGTGCCTGCATAACCGCTTCTGTGGAAACATTGCGAGCTCTTTCGGCATTTTCGGCAATTTCATTGATGGTTGAGCTCATTTCCTCAGCAGCGGTTGCAACCATATTAACGCTGGTTGATGATTCTTCCATTGCAGCGGCAACGGAGTTAAGGCTGCCACTCAGATCGACAGCGGCATCAGCAACATTGGTGGAGCGATCAGAAGTCTGCTCCGCATTATTCAGCAGGGTCTGAGAGACTTCCGAAAGCTGGGTAGAACTGCTGCCGACACCTGATGCATTTTCAGAGATCTGTTTGATCATGACCTGAAGCTTCTCGATGAAGGTGTTGAACCATTTGGACAGCTCGCCAACCTCGTCGGTTGTTTTGGCCGGCAGCCGCTTGGTCAGGTCGCCTTCTCCTTCGGCAATATCTCTGAGACTGGCAATTGCTGCTTTAATCGGGTCGACAATGACTTTACTGATGATCCAGGTCATGATCACCCCGAAAACAACACCGAAACCAACCAGTGTCAGGATGAGCCATATCGAACTGTTGTAGACGGCATGTGCCTGGTCATTGGCACGTTGCGCATTGTTGAGACTGAGTTCGGTGAGTCCGTTGATCTGATCACGCATTTGTTCAAATTTGTCGCTTGTTTCTCCAAGCGATGAAGCCATGGCTTGGGCTTCTGACGTTTCAGTTCCTCTGGCAACTTCGTTGAGAATTTCGCGGCTCGATTTCTCCCAATCACTTCTGGCGCGGTCATGTAGTTCGATAAAGTTTTTTTCCTCAGGTGAAGAGGCAAGCTCTTTGTAATGCTCCCACCTTTCCTTGGACTGAGTGAAGTTTGTTTCGTATTCATCAAGCAGTTTTTTGGCGGTTTCGGAGCCTGGCTCGGCAAAGATCAGTGAACGTTCGGCAACCAGTAACTGCTGAAGATCACGGTCTGCCTCTATCAGGTAGTCCATGGCAGGTAAACTGACCGTGAAAATCTGATTCAGATTATCTTGGATTTTACCCATTCCGCGGATTGATCCGTATCCAAGAATAATCATCACGAGTACGAGAACGATACAGAGGAGAAAAATTTTGGTTCTGATGTGCAGGTTCGCCAGGAAACTCATAAAAAACCCCTTGAAAATGTAATGATTCAATTAGTTGACAGGGCTACTGTCGGTTGTCAATATTCTGCCTTTCTCAATTTTGATCCTATGTCAAATTGGGTCGATTCGTCAAGGAAACCGGTCAAATATTTATTGCAATAACGGTATTTTTTGCTTTTTCGACAATAATTTTGCCGACCAAACAACAAGGTGATAGTAAGGGCTTTTGGGTGGGAAAGTTGGTTTTTCGTCTCAGATTGAGTATTAATCTGCTGAATTTTCAGTGTGTTGTGTTTAGTATTTGTTAACATTTCCTATGACTAACATTAGGAAATCATTATCAATGCGCACCTCTTAGCTGTTAGTAATCATCTGCCGGATTGTCTGTGTGGCCATCATTTCCAAGAGGGGATAAACAGACCGTTGCAGCGGGGGGCGGTTTCAAAGGTGGAAGAGGGCACGGCTGATATGAAAAAAATCTGGTAAATGCAAAATTCTTAAGATAGGATTATCATAAGTAACCGATGGAAATCAATAAAATTTGACAGTTTTCAGCAGGCTTTCCGGGAGCGAATATTGATTATTTGACTATCGGTAACCTGATGATCCCTGATACATGTTGCAGTCCTTACAGAACAGCCCCGTCCACCATGGAAACATCAACCCGGTCAAGGAGTTGAAAATGCGGTCTGGTATCATCATGCTAGTGGGTATTATCTGTTTTCTGGTTGAAATAACACAAGTTTTAGCTGAAGATCTTACGCTTGTCTATGACAGGAATACCACGCCGATGGGCTGCTCCGGCAGTTCGGCGCAACCGGCAGGGCTCGTCAGTGATTACTGGAAACAGCTGGGTGAGGCCGGTGGCTTCAGGATAACATTTCACCAAGCCGCAACGCTTGAAGATTCGCTTGAACTCATCCGTACCGGGCAGGCAGACCTGCATGCCGGGCTGCAGCGTACAGGCGAGAGCAAAGAAAATCTCAGTTTTACAGAACCTGTTTTTTCGCTGAAATATTACCTCTATACTGAAAAGCATCTGAAGCCGCTGCACAGCTTGCAAAACTTAGGCGTTGAGCTGACAGGTGTCGTTGATAATGGGTATGCAGAACAGGTTGTCAGCCGTGAAATCCCGGCTAAACAGATAATCCGGTTCAGTGATTCTGAATCGATGTTTCAGTCATATCTTGATGGCAAGATAAAAGCGTTCATTTCTTCTGACATCCAGTTGCACTGCTACCAGTCACAAACATCCCGTCCTCTTTTGTTCAGCCAGTCGGACAAACCGCTTTTTGAGCAGACCTATTACGGTGCAGCAGCAAAAGAAAACTCTTCTCTTATCAGAAGGATAAAAGAGGTCCAGGAAAAGCTGATCCAAACCCGTCAGCAAGGTCAGGAACAGACGACGGAGGCTGAGAAAGCGGCCGAAAACGGATCATCCCTGATGGCAGCGATCACTGACGATGAAAGACAATGGCTCGTTCAGCATCCGGTTCTTCGCGTCTCAAATGAAATGGACTGGCCGCCTTTTGATTTCAATGAAAACGGCACACCTATGGGACTTTCCATTGATCTGCTGAAAATTATCGGTGAACGCCTTAATGTGAAATTTGAGTTTATCCATGGTTATGAATGGAAAACGCTGCAGGAGATGATCAGGACAAAACAGCTTGATGTCATACATAGTCTCACCCGGTCAGCAGAACGCGAACAATATATACTTTTTACCACTTCGTATGTTTCAAACCAGTCGGTGATCGTCACCTCCGAAGACGACACCTCAATCACACGGACGGAAGATCTTCGCAACAAGGTGGTTGCGGTAATTGATGGTTACAATCAGAAAGATGTTCTGCAAAAACGCTTTGATGATATTCGCTTTCTCGAGGTTGATTCTCCTCTTGATGCACTTAAAGCTGTCGCTTCAGGGCAGGCTGATGCAACAATCAGGTTTAACGGGGTTGCCGGCTATCTCATGCATCAGCATCTGCTTTCAAACCTGAAATTTGTCAACGAATTTACCACAGACAATGGAAACCTGAGCGAGCTCTTTTTGGGTGTGAGACAGGACTGGCCTCTGCTGCAGTCCATATTGCAGAAGGGACTGGATTCAATAAGCCGTGAAGAGATGGATGCTCTTAAAGAAAAGTGGTTTACGCAGAAATCAAGTTTGCAAGGCGCTGCTGTTGTATTCAGCAAAGAAGAAAGGCAATGGCTTGCCGATCATAGCGAAATTGTCCTCGGAGCAGATTTTAACTGGCCACCCTTCGATTTTACGGATGAATACGGTAACCATGCAGGCCTTTCCGCAGAATATGCTGCGATTATTGAACGGAAGAGCGGGTTAAAAATCAAGATAGTCAGTGGTGTCTGGTCTGACATCATCACCCGTATGCAGGAGGGCAAGCTGGACGGGCTGATATGTGCAGTGGAAACTGAACCGAGAAAGGCCTATCTCACTTTTTCTCCACCTTATCTTTCCATTCCTACAGCTGTTGTCCTCAGGCAGGACAGCCCGATACTGCGTTTCCCTCAGGATCTGTATGGTAAGACAGTTTCGATCAACCGCGGATCGTATATGCACGACTGGCTGAAAAAACAGTTTCCCCAAATAAAACTCCATCTCAGCACCTCCAATGAAGAATCGCTGGAAGCCGTTTCCTATGGAAAGGCCGATGCATACATCGGCAACCTTGTTGTTGCCAACTACATCATCCGCAAACAGCTTCTCACCAACCTGACCATCACCCAGAAACTCGTCGGCATGGACACCAAAACATCGGTTGCCATCGACCGAAAACAACCGCTGCTGCAATCCATCGTTGATAAAGTTTTAAAGAGCGTCACCCCATATGAAAAAAAACGTATTCTCGACAAATGGTATTCAGTCACCACAGAAAAAATGATCCTGCTGACTGAAAGGGAAAAGAAATGGGTAGAAGCCCACCCCGTGGTCAGGGTTGCTGGTGATCCATCCTGGGCGCCATTTTCTTTTTCCAGTGAAACGGGGGAATACAGAGGAATCATTCCAGATTTTTTCAAATTACTGCAGCAGAGGACAGGACTCCAGTTTGAACTGGTTCATACAGAGTCATGGAACGATACGGTCAGCCTTTTTAAGCAGAAAAAAGTCGACATCATTGATGGTCTGTCAAAAGATGCGAAAAGAAGCGAACTGATGGATTTCTCAGATATATTTTTAAGCGGTGATAATGCCTTCATTACCCGTGATGATATTAATTTTATTAAGAATTTTTCCGATATTGCCGCAAAGAGGATTGCTACGGTTAAAGGCTATGTGACACAGACTTTTATCGAGCAGGATTATCCGAACCTCAAGTTGATGCTGTACGACAACATAGAAGACGGCCTGAAAGCTCTGTCAAACGGAGAATCAGATGTTTTTGTTATTGATATCGCTACATTCGATTACCATGCAAAACATTCCGGCCTCTCAAATCTTAAAATTTCCGGTCTGACTCCCTATTCGTTTTCGCTGCGTGTCGGTGTTCAGAAAGAACAACCTGACCTGCTCTCGATCCTCAATAAAGGGATTGCCCTGATAGATGACAAGGAGAAAGGGGAAATATATTCCAACTGGGTGACCCTATCAAAGCCGGTTGTTGATTATTCTCTCATCACCAAGATTATTCTGGCTGTCTTGGTTCTATTCGCCCTCTTCAGCTATTGGAACAGAAGACTGGCGGAAGAAGTGAAACTGAGAAAGGCTGCAGAAATAGCTGCGCTGCAGGCAGCAAGGGCAAAAAGCGAGTTTCTGGCAAATATGAGTCACGAAATCAGAACCCCGATGAACTCTGTTCTGGGCTTTGCTGAGCTGCTGGATAACATGATAACGGACGCTGAACAGAAAAGTTATCTTAAAGCAATCAGGGCAGGCGGTAAGTCGCTTCTGAATATTATTAATGACATACTTGACCTGTCAAAGATCGAAGCGGGGAAAATGCAGCTTCGTCCGGAGGCGGTCTCGATGGAGAAGGTTTTTGATGAAATGCACAGCATCTTCATTAACCGTGTGCAGCAGAAAGACCTCAGTCTGTCCTTCTCGCTTGAAGATCGGTTTCCTCCCTATCTCTTTATAGATGGTGCCAGATTACGGCAGATTCTGACTAATCTTCTGAGCAACGCGCTTAAATTCACCGATAAAGGCGGCATAGAAGTTTATGGTTATGTCAATAAAACAGACGCCAGCGGGGAAGACGTCTCTTTTACAGTCACGGTCAGAGATACCGGCATCGGAATTAACAAGGATCAGCAGACTCTTATCTTTGACACATTTGAACAGCAGACTGGTCAGGACAGCAGCAGATACGGAGGGACCGGACTTGGTCTGTCCATCTGCAGGAGCCTGATGTCAATGATGAACGGAAACATTTATGTCGAGAGCGAACCGGGAAAAGGCTCTGTTTTTTTTCTCGAGTTTCTGAGAATCCCAGTCACCGATCAGCAGCAGGAAGCGGCGGAAGAAAAACAGATGACGGCCAGGGGCTTTCATGAAGCTGTTGTTCTGTTGGCTGATGATGTTTCTGACAACCGCTCGCTTATTACCGGCTTCTTCAGGGGGAGTTCCATTAAATTTATCGAGGCAGATAACGGTCAGCAGGTGCTGGATTATGTGCAGGAAAACCATATTGATCTTCTTGTTATGGATTTGCGGATGCCTGTCTTAAACGGTTATGAAACAATCTCTTACTTAAAACAGGACAAGAAAACTGCAGCTATCCCGGTTATTGCTTTCACCGCTTCTGTAATGGGCGAAGATCTTGAAAAGGTACAACAGTACGGATTTGACGGATACCTGCGTAAACCTGTCGGACAGCAGGAAGTATTTAAAATGGTGAGCAACTTCATTCCGTATGATGAGCCGTCTTCTTTACCGCAGCAGGAGATGGCGATCGTCACATCGGAGATTCCGCCTGAACAGATCGCTGAGTTTATTGGCAGAGCAAAAACAATCCTTCTTCCTCAATGGAGAGAGGTGAAAGACAAAGGCGACTTCAATCGCATCGGCACCTTTGCAGATGATCTGTATAAAATTGCCGGCCAGTATAAGTTGGAAGGGTTGATGGATTATTCAAAATTGCTGCATATTCACATAGAAAGTTTCGACATTCTTGAAGTTGATGTTATGATGAATACATTTCCTGAATTACTTAAAACTCTGGAGCAAACCTTGAAAACGGGTGAAAGGGGAGCCGATGATGGGAACAACGTTTAATATTCTCGTTGTTGATGATGATCTGAAAAATATTCAGGTTGGGATAAATTTTCTCAAGCAGAACAAAAATTATCATCTGATATTTGCAACAAGCGGGGAACAGGCACTAGAACGTGTCAAAGAAACCAGCTTTGATCTTATCCTCCTTGATATTCTCATGCCGACAATGGATGGCTATGAAGTCTGCAGCAGATTAAAGGCAGATGAAGCCACCAAACATATTCCGATAATATTTCTGACCGCGAAAAATGAGGAAGAGAGCCTGGTGAGAGGGTTTGAGCTGGGAGGCGCCGATTACATCACCAAACCTTTCAATGCCGCTGAGCTTCACGCACGGGTAAAAACACAGCTTGATCTCCATTACTACTATCATCAGGAAATTGCCAAGCTGCAGCAACTTCTTATGTATTCTCAACGGGCTGAAACAATTAAGTTTATAGCCGGTGGGGTTGCCCATGATTGTAAAAATTTTCTCTCTGCGATTCCTTTTAACCTCCACCTGCTGCAAAAAACCATTCTTGAGGACGAATCAAAGAAAGAGAAAATGCTGGAATTAATCGATGGAGCAAAGGCAGCAGTAAATAAGGTCGACAATCTCCTCAATCATTTTTTCTCATTCAATACAGATTCTTCCCATCACAGCGAACCGGTAGATATGAATGAGGTCGTTGCTGATCTCAACAAAGTCTACAAAGAATGGGTGCGTCATAAAATTGATTTTTCCACTGTCCTTCTCTCTCAGCCTGCGATAACCATGGCTGATAAACTGCATATCGAACAGGTTCTCCTGAATCTGTTGATAAACGCCCAGTATGCCGTTGTTGAACGGATGGAGAGAGATAACGGTGCAGGCAGAATAGAACTTCTTATCGATAAAACTGAAGCAACGGACATAGAAGGGCTTCAACATAATCTGCCGTATATAACTATTTCTGTTGAGGACAACGGTATCGGCATGTCTGCCGATGTGATGAAGAAAATATTTGATCCGTACTTTTCAACCCGCAAAGAATCAGGCGGCAGTGGTTTGGGACTTGCCGTATCAAAGCATATAATCGAAATGCATATGGGGCATGTTGAAGTAAACAGCGAAGAAGGTGTCGGGACAACTTTTACGGTCTACCTTCCCTTGGCCCAATAATGACAATTGTGGACAGCGCCTTTGCCGTCCAATCGTATTGGGTTCTTATGGCAAAAAGAATAAGCGGCACAATAAGGTATTGTGCCGCTTACAGAGTTAAAGGTTTTGCATCAGATTTTAAATTTGCTGACAATCTCTTTAAGCTGACTCGACAGGCGATAGAGTTCAGTGCTTGTCTTGTCAACCTTGCCGCTATTGTTTGAGATGCCTGTTGCGGCATTATTAACCTTGGAAATATCTTCTGATATTGACCCTGCGACAACGGTTACCTGGCTGATATTTTCGTTAACTTCGGTAAGGCCGGATGCTGCCTGGTTGATATTGGATGCAATTTCCTCTGTGGCGGCAGATTGTTCTCCCACTGCAGTTGATATGGTTGAAATAATTTCATTAACACTGTTGATGACGTTGGTGATTCCCTGAATATCAGCGACAGTCGACCCTGTTGTCGTCTGGACATCATCGATCTGTTTTTTAATGTCGAGTGTTGCTTCTGCCGTTTGTTTTGCAAGCTCTTTAATCTCGTTGGCAACAACGGCAAAACCTTTACCGGCCTCACCTGCCCGGGCGGCCTCGATTGTTGCATTAAGGGCCAGCAGGTTCGTCTGTTCTGAAATTTCAGTAATGGTTTCGGTGACTTTACTGATGGCATCGGCTAAGGCGCCCAATTCCTGCATTTTTTTCGAGGTGCTTTCTGCCTGAACTACAGCCGCCTCTGAAATGGTATGTGCCCGCTCGACGTTTGAGGCAATCTCATTAACTGTTGCTGTCATTTCTTCCGCAGCACTGGCAACCATGGAAGCGTTTGTTGTTGATTGTTCCATGGCTGCTGCGACACTGTTCATGTTTGCGCTCATTTCTTCTGCCGCCGAGGCAACACTTTCTGACAGCGCTGTTGTTTCGCTTGCATTGCTTGCCAGGCTGGAAGATATCTGGGAGAGGCTGTTTGATTCATTTTCAACGCTTGTCGTTGAACGGGCAATGGAACCTATGATATCCTGCAGCTTTGCCAGAAAGGTATTGAACCAGCCGGCAAGTTCGGCAATTTCATCCTTGGTCTTGATCTCTATCCGTTTTGTCAGGTCTCCTTCACCCTCAGCAATATCCTGAAAACTGTGAATCATCTGTTTCAGGTTCCCAACAACACCTATAACGATGGCAAGGCAAAGGGTTATGATACCGCCAAAAATGATGCCGGATATAATGATCATCGTGATCAGTGATTTGCGGGCCTGGACAGAACTTTCTTCCTTCATTTTAGCCTGATAGGCATCAATGTTATCGAGGTAAACACCGGTGCCGATCCACATCTCGGTTCCTGGAATCATTTCTGCATAGCCAAGCTTGCCGACATCTCCGGCGCCCGGTTTAGGCCAGATATAGATGACAAAACCACCGCCTTTCTTGGCAGCTGCATGAAGATCGCGGACCAGATAAACATCGTTTTTGTCTTTCATGTCCTGCAGGTCTTTCCCCTGCAGTTCCTTTTTGGGAGGAAGTGCGACGTTAGTGGTCTCCTCATAGACGAAGTAGTAACCGGATGAATCGGTTTCAAAACGAATATCATCGATCAGTTTCCGTATGATTTCTATCTTTTCATTTTCACCGGTCACGTTCTCAATAGCATGGCCGGCTGCAATTGCTATGGTGTGTGTGGCCACCTGAAGTTTGTCCTTCTGGGCGGCAAGCATCACTTCTCCGGTTTTTGCAATCCCAACGTCCCTCGTCTTGTTGCTGTTCTGGATGGAAAACCAGATCATCAACAGAAAAAGACCTAGAATAGAAGCAATAATCAGATACATCCGTTGTTTAACAGTAAGCCTACTTAGCATTATCATCCCCTTTTGTTGATTCCTCATTTATCCGAGCTATTTTAAAAATTTTACGGATATCTGCAGTACATGTCAAATTATATGCTATAGATCTTGCAAAAGATGTATGGGCTTGAATATTCGATAATAAATGGTGTTGTGTTCAGGCTCTGCAGCAGTACTGATAATGATAAGATGCAAAGACTGTTTTCTTTGAACGCTGAAGAAAGATAAGCCGTCATGAAATCAAAATCATGTTAGATGGCATTGGGCGGTGATCTTTATGCCGGTATATTTGCCTTGCCTTGATATACGATGGATTTTTTTATGGAAAGCGGATATTGCTTTGTTATGAAGGAAAAAGGGAAAAGGCAATTTGCTGCAAAAAAATATCAGTATTTGAGTGAGCAGCGGAATTTAAGATAGATATGAACAGTTTTATCTGGAAGAGCAACAGCACATTTATTTTCCGGCATGGTGCAAGAAAAGAACTTTCTCACCTCGTTCAGGGGAATCGGATTCTGGCTGTAACCGGTGGACGCTGGCTTAGAGATACAGGTGAGTGGGATGCCATCAGAATTCCGCTGGAAAACCGAGGTTTCAAGATTGAACGGGTTGCTGTTGCCAGGGAGCCTTCCCCGGAAGACATAGATAACACGGTGGCGGCATTCCGGAAATTTGCACCGCAGACTATCCTGGCCGTTGGAGGAGGAAGTGTGCTCGATGCGGCTAAAGCAATTGCCGCGATGTTCTGTCATCCGGAAAAAATTGAATACTACCTGGAAGGCATTGGAAAAGAATCGCCGACCGGAGCAACACTTCCCTTAATTGCCCTGCCGACCACTTCGGGGACCGGTTCCGAGGCAACCAAGAACGCCGTTATTTCCCGGCCGGGCATCGGAGGATTTAAGAAATCACTGCGTCATGATGCTTTTATTCCCGCAACAGCTGTCATAGACCCTGAGCTGCTCCGCTTTTGTCCTCCTGAGATTACAATCTATTCTGGAATGGATGCGCTGACCCAGCTGATGGAAGGGTGGATTTCCACCGGGGCCAACACTTTCAGTGATATGTTCGCCCGCCAGGGACTTGAGCTTTTTGCCGCCTCTTTTCCTGCAGTTCTGCAAAATCCGGGTAATAGTGATGCCCGAGGAAATGTCGCTCTGGCAGCATATCTTTCAGGCATGACTCTTGCTAATGCGGGGCTTGGAACGGTACATGGTATGGCAGGTGTACTTGGCGGCCTGGAAAGTTTGCCGCACGGGATGATCTGCAGCCGGCTTATCCCACCCGTTTTCAGACATATTGCCGGTCAGGCGGAAGATTCTGCCCTGGCACGGATCAGCTGGCTGGGTGACTGTTTTCATCAATACTGGTTTGGTATTACGGAAAATGGAACTGAAGGGTTCCTCCAGCTGCTCGATCAGCTGGAACAGCTGCTGCCCGAACAGAACAGCTTCCTTGATGAACAGACGCTCAATTTGGCGGCCAGCAAGTCAAATGATAAAAACAGCCCGGTTTCAACGACTATGGAAGAGCGAAAACGGTTCTTCATGGATGCTTTCAGCATTGAGTGAAATTCGTATAACGGGTAGTCCTGCTATGGAGGATCATCTTCTCATTTTGCTCTGAACTATAAATAAAACGCTATATTATATGATATATAAGGATATTGCATGAACAGAAAGAAAATAGTCGTCGTCGGCTGCGGTACAATTGGGACCACCATTGCCTATTCATTAATGCTGGAATGTTCTTCAATAGCAGTTTCATTGATAAACAGGAGTGAAAATAAGTCTTGGGCCAAAGCATTTGATATTTCACATTGTGAACCTTTGCTGAATAAAAACGTTATCAAGTCTGAAAGGCTGGAAGAATGTAATGGTGCAGACATCATCGTCATGACTGCAGGAGCCCTTCCGAAAAAGGATGGAACCCGTGCCGATGTACTGAAGGATAATGTTGCAATCTTTAAAAATTTCCTGCCGGTTTTGGCAAAGAACAATTCCAATGCTGTTATTCTGAATATAACCAACCCGGTTGATTCGATGGCCTATGCCATTCAGAAGATTACAGGATTTCCGGAAGGCCGGGTCATTGGAACCGGTACAGAACTCGACAGTATGCGGATGCGCAGATTTATAGGAGAACGCTTCGGAATTGATGCTGATAAAATATCTTTTACAATCATAGGTGAGCATGGTGACTCCATGGTGCCGCTGTGGAGTTGTGCCGAATATGACGGACAGCCTCTTTCAGAAAAGCTGAAAGGTCTTGATGACTCTAAAGATGAATTGCTGCGTAAAACAAAACGGGCCGGATGGGATATCCGTGAAGCTGGAGAACATAGCTGCTACGCCATCTCCTACAGCGCTGTGAGAATAATCAAGGCTATGGTGGAAGCGTCTGAGAGCAGGCTTCTTGTTTCGAGTCCTTTTGACGGTCAATATGGAATTGAGGATGTTTTTATGAGCCAGTTTTCAGTTCTCGGAGCAGAAGGCGTCAAAGACAGAATAGCTATGAATATCTCAAAGGATGAAAGAATCGCTGTGGAAAAATCTGCAGAGATTGTGCGAGGGCAAATGAAGATGGTGGATGGCTTGTTATGAACTGCATTAAGTTAACCAGATAGAATATCCGCTTTCTTTAATAACTTCGGACGAATCTGGAAAAACATGAAAAAAAACAGTCTGTTGTATAAGTGCAAAGAGCGGGATTCATGCTAAATTCGTATTTAGACAGCTTTGTTGTCTGGCTTGCTGTCAGGCTGGTTTAAAAAGATGGGCAATTGCTTGTTAGAGACTGTAATAGAGAGTCTGTATAAATGATTGTCGATTGATCTCTTCATATTTACTTTATGAAATATTTTGAATATTATATCACGCATATATAATGTTAGATGTCTTGGACTTGCTGCATCTGCAAATTGGCATTGCCAAGGCCATTTAGCACTATTTTCATGACTTGCTCTGGCATAACACAAAACCCCTTTGGAGGTTAGAATAATGAGTAGCTCTTCTGCATCATCTGCCGTGGTTGAGAATTCAGGTTCAGGCTTTGTCATCCTGATTGCCGGGGCGGCTGCCCTGGGCGGTTTCCTGTTCGGATTTGACACTGCCGTAATAAGCGGTACGGTGATTGCAGTAAGAAACAGCTTTGAGGCAACAGCTCTCCAGATCGGCCTTGCCGTATCCCTTGCCCTCCTGGGATCTGCGGGTGGCGCTTTTATTGCCGGTCCTCTGGCTGATCGATTCGGCCGTACCAGAACCATGACCTTTGCTGCCTCGCTGTTCTTTATCAGTGCCCTGGGTTCGGGTTTCCCTTTTGGTTTGATGGATTTTATATTCTGGAGAATTCTGGGTGGTTTTGGTGTGGGGGCGGCCAGCGTTATTGCGCCAGCCTATATCGCTGAAGTATCGCCTGCTGAAATGCGCGGCAGGCTTGCCTCACTTCAGCAGCTGGCGATCGTTGTCGGAATATTCATCGCTCTTCTGACAAATTTCGGTATTGCAAGAGCAGTGGGGGGCTCTGCTGAAAATGCTGGCTGGTTTGGCTTTGCCGGCTGGCAGTGGATGTTCTGGTCGGAAATTCCGGCTGCACTCCTCTATGGAATCATGTCTCTTTTTATTCCGGAGTCACCACGGTACCTGATTGCTAAAGGGCGAATAGCTGAAGCGACCTCAGTGCTTGTAAAAATAGTGGGGTCTGATGCGAAAAAAAAGGTGGCGGATATCCGTGCTACGCTTGATACCGAGCATATTCCAACCTTTGCCGACCTGCGGATAAAACAGGGTTTTATTCTGCTGCCTGTTGTCTGGATAGGCATTGGCTTATCCATGCTGCAGCAGCTTGTCGGCATAAATGTTATTTTTTATTATGGAACAGCATTGTGGCGGGTGGTTGGATTCACAGAAGAAAACGCCCTGCAGATCGGGGTGTTGACCGGTGTTGTCAACATTGTCACGACGCTGCTTGCCATTCGCTATGTCGATAACTGGGGACGAAAACCCCTTTTGCTCATCGGCTCCATCGGCATGACTGTTACACTGGGCATCCTTGCGGCTGTTTTCGGCTTTGCTGATGTCAGCCCCGATACTGGTCAGCCTGTTCTATCTCATGCAGCTGGAATGGTGGCTTTAGTCTCGGCCAATCTCTATGTGTTCGCCTTCGGCTTTTCCTGGGGCCCCGTAGTCTGGGTTCTTCTTGGGGAAATGTTTCCTAATAAAATCAGGGCTGCGGCTCTTTCCATGGCGGCAGCATTGCAGTGGATAGCCAATTTTCTTGTTTCAACCACCTTTCCTCCGATTACCCTGAATCTCGGTTTGGGTGTCGCTTACGGGATCTATGCGTTTTTTGCGGCGATCTCTATCTATTTCGTTTTCATCTATGTAAAAGAAACCAAAGGGCGTGAACTGGAAGATATGTAGATTTTTCCATGGAAGGCCGCTTGACGCTGACTTCTGTAGGCTAAATAAGATAGATCTGCTCCTTTGAAAGATGTCCTCTTTACCTGAAAAAACGGTAAACCTTCTCTTATGATCTAACACGTGTAATTTGTTGGATGCTGTCATCTCTGACAGATTGTTTCCGGCAAGATACAGGGATGATCGCATGTCTTTTCTGAGCCGTGCAGATTGATACTGCCGGCAATTATTCTAACCATATTGTGCTGTTGTTCTGATAATCAGCATCCGTTTTAACGGGATTAAATTTTTGCAAAAACGAAATGGTTGAGATAGCATTATTCTAAATCAACAAAAGAAATCGGCCAAAGAGAGAACGAATTAGGGTATGTAAAAAGAGCAATTCCTTACCACTACGCTGGTTCCATATGGAAAGCAAAAAAAATCAGAATTACTTTTCAGCCCGATCCGTCATAACAATTATTTTGGGGATTTTCTTACTGGCTGGTTCAGCCATGGGACTCAGTGTATTCTTTTTCCTCAAATCATTGGATGAACATGCTGCTCATAGCTACGATCAACTTGTTGATATTGCACTTGAAAAAGAAAGGAAATTTCTTTCAACAATTACAGAGGAATATTCTTATTGGGATGAGGCATATCAAAAAATATTTGTTGAAAACGATAAAAAATGGATTGAAGAATATGCCGGGCAGTGGCTCGTTGATCATTACAGTCTAGATTTCTCTGTAGCAATAGGCCCGGGGCTGCAGGAGGCTTTTCTGGCGAAGAGCAAAGATTTTGCAGAAATGAACTTCAATGATCTCATGGCGAGCGGGTTAACCACCCTGATTAATGCGCTGTCACAACAAAACACGAAAAGCGATGACACAAGCGGAATCATAAACGGTTATATCAGCTATCGTGGACAGATCTTTCTTGTCTCGATGCAGTCTTTCAAAGCTGAAGCAAGCGAGAAGGTTCGACCGAATTATTATCTTGCGACCGGAAAATGTCTGGACTTGGAATACATTAGAGAGGTTGGGACGTCTTTCAGGATCAACGGCCTGCGCATGGTTGGCCATAAAGAAAACCACGAAATCTTCAGCGTGTTGAAGGATGTTGCCGGGAATGATCTGGTGTATCTTACCTGGACTGTCCCCAAGCTGAGCCTGATAATCGGTCCAAAGATCATCGGCACCATGGTGCTCTTTTTCGGTTCAGCCATATGTTTAGTGATCTTTCTCGTTAAACGGGAACACCTCAGCCGTGATGCCTATGAAGAAAAATTATTTCAGGAGGCCACACTTGACCCGTTAACAGATCTCAACAACCGTCGTTATTTTACAGCACTTGCACAGCAGGAAATAGTCAGTCACAAACGGGATAAGCAGTTATTTTCTTTGATTATGCTGGATATCGATCTTTTCAAAAGCATTAACGACACCTATGGTCATGCAGTCGGTGATCAGGCGATTATTCATGTAACGAGGGTTTGTACCAGCCTGCTCCGTGAATCTGACATCATGGGACGAATAGGCGGAGAGGAATTTGCTATTCTGCTACCGCACACCTCACTTGAGATTGCTGTTGAAGTGGCCAATCGAATCCGAGAAAGGATTGAGCAGACACAGATGGCGGTTGATGGAAAGTTTATCACTATAAGTGTCTCGATTGGTGTAACCGCTGTAAATAACCAGGAATCCTTTGATGATGCACTTCTAAGAGCGGACAAGGCGCTGTATGAGGCGAAAGAGCAGGGCAGAAACCAGGTGCGTTCTCTGGCATAAGGAAAGTCAGGCATATCTCTAATAATCACAGCAAAAAGCCAGAACCATAGTGACTCTGCCCTTTAACTTGTCTGTTTTACCCGGTCTGAAACCTACCATGAAAACTGCTCCAGAAAGAAGCTTGAAAAGAATGAGTGATTGAGAGAGAACATCTTCATGGTAACAAATATTCATGTTGTGCGCAGCCCTGATGATCCATGGCTGCTGCCTGGTTATGAAGTACTGAACAACTATTTTGGTGAACGCGGCGAAATGGAAACGCTGGAGGTCATCAGGATGCGTCTGGGATGGGGGGCAAAACAACCTTCTGATGAGTACTCCTTTTTATATGAGATGGTTGTGCTCACAGATGAACGAGAACAAATTATTGCCTTGCGTGACCACACTGTAATTGTGAAAAAACAATGTGCTGCCGATGCAGAGCGGGCTGCAGTTGTCCATTTATCGCATCTCTTTATCACAGAAGAAAACAGGGGTAAAAATAAAGACTTCCTGTCCGACGAATGTCCGGAAAAAGCTGCCGGGGAACTGCTTTCCCGTTTAGGTTTCGACAACGATATGCCGATTATCCTGGCCGCTGAAGTAGAACACCTCCAACCGGGAAACGAGGAACGGGAAAAACGTCTTCGTATCTTTCGCGGGCTGCAATACAAGCCGATAGATCCGCGCCGCGTGTCATATCTTCAGCCGGATTTTCGTTCGCCCGATGAGATTGATGCAGGCGGCAAAGCGCAGCCTCTGCCTTTGCTGTTACTGATCAAACAGCTCAAGAATCAGCAGCTGGATGAACTCAGTGCTGATGAGGTAATACACATAGTGACCTGCCTGTACCGGATGTACGAAAGAGGCATGAAGGCAGAGCATATGCAATGTGTATACGACTCATTGGCACAATATCAAACAGGCACTATGCCGATCAGCCTGCTATGGGAAAATACCGGCTTGAAAGGGTAATCAGGGAATGATTGAAATCAGTTGGTCATTTTCCACTGCTGCAACTGGTTGAAAAATGACAATGGATGCCACAGCCATGCCGAAGATAGCGTTTTCGATAAAACGTTTCCCATCTATAAGATCGTAAATACCGACAATCGCACTTGTCCCGATACCAATCCGGATATGAGTCCACAGGTTTTCATAGTCTGTTGAAGCGAGGCGATACCTGCATATATGCTGCCGGGTACCCAGGCGACAATGGATATATGAAGCAATATCAGACCTAGTGAGGAAAAATCATAAAGTCGTATGATTTATACGACTTTCATTGCACCCAACACCACCCGTATCAGAACAATTATTTTAACTGTTTGAAATAATGTTGCTTTTTATGGGAAGTTGTTTTGGCATGCTTTTTGTTCATTATGTTGCCGTATGATATATTATTGAGGTAGATGACGATAATTTTCATATTTTTTTGAATGCTTCAGACATTTTCGTCTGGATGACACACTTCTTGTATGAAGTGGCTCGAATATGGTCGTTGATTTGAACATGAATGATTGTCTCATTGGAGTGAACATGGAAGCAAGCATAGATATCAGATTCAATGGTGCCTACATCACGCTGGAGATCCTCCCGGATCACAAGATCAATCCTGCCAGTGATCGCTATATGTGGCTTGAAACAGCTTCTGCATGCAAGACACATAAATGCAGGAAAGTCCTGCTTGAAGGCCCCGTTCCTGAAATCAATATGCAGGAAAAGGATGCTGTCGTATCAGGAAAATGGATGGCCAGGTTAATGGCAGGAACTCGTGTTGCCTGCTGCCTGACCGGAGCTCCTCCCGATGACGTCGCCGGTCTTTTCTTTAACACCGCATATAACAGAGGTGTTGATATAAAATTCTTCCCCAGCAAAATTGATGGCTTGGAGTGGCTTTGTGCCGCCGACAGTCAAGGGTAAGGAAGACAAACGGGCCTGAGTACAAACTGCCTGAATCAGTTCAGTTCTGATTTGGCAAGCGCAATGAAAAGAGTGTCGCTGTCAGATTCTGTCCGGGCATCTGTGGTTAATGAATTTCATCATTCTCCATAGCTGGTTTGCGGGTAATCTATTCGGTAGTTCACTCGACCTCCTGTTTATTAAAAAACGGTGAATCAATAATTTGATAGAAAGCTTTTATGTCATAATAAAATTAAAAAGAAAAACACATATATTTTCAGGGTATTAACCTGTTAATAGACAGCAATCGTTTATCAGATACGGATTGCTGAATTATCCATTAATAATAAATTAACCAAAACATAAAATTACGGCTCGCAGAAGTTGATATTCTATATAGGTCATGAGGTTATTTTTTTTATCCTCAAACGGTGCAGATTCAGTTTGAAATTATACACGTTCACTAAGACTTATATGGTTATTCTGTGAAACATTTGAAAATTATCCGCCATCTCAGATTCAGGTATGTGCTTGGTCTCAGCGCCATCGCCATTCTCGTAACCGCCTCATACATTTCGATGCAGCAGGTGATCAACAAGCAGCGCTTCCATGCAACCCTTGTCAATCTTGCCGGACATCAATCAGGTCTATCCAATCGTATTGCCTACTTTGCCGGTCTGATGGCATCGACTGAGGATGATGTTGAATACAATATGGCCAGAGGGCAGATCGGCAGAACCATTAACAAGATGAGAAATGCCCACAAAATACTGACCGAAGGTTCGGTTGAAGACAATATCCCTTTTGTAACGAATAACAACCTGAAGACAATTTATGGAGATCCGATGGTGGGCCTCAATGAGGCTTTATCAGATTTTCTGAAACGGGCGGAAGAAATTTACAATCTCGAAATGGCCGATTTTTCGCTTAATTCCTCCGCCTATATTTTCCTCACCACCTACGGGCCTCACGTCCTCGAGCCCCTGCTTGATGCTGCTGTTGATGAATATGAGATAATCGGTGAAGAAGCCATTCTCAGGATTAAAAAGCTGGAAAAAATTATCTGGATATCCACTCTTATTGCACTCTGTCTAGAGATAGCCTTTATTTTTGTGCCGCTTGAAGGAAACGTCAAACAGACACTTAAATCCCTGGAAAAAAGCATTGCCGAACTTACCCAGACCAGAAAACGTCTTATTTCCGCCCAGAAACTTGCTCTGGTAGGAGACTGGGAATACAACCGGGAAACTGATTCGATGTATTTTTCAGACCAGATTTTCGATATTCTCGGAATCCCAACGCCGGATGAGAAGTTTACCTGGGATTCTTTTCTCCAGTATGTCCATCCGGATGACTGCAGACAGCTGGAAAAGCTATTTAGCGAAATTCCAAAATCCGAGCATTCCAATAAAATTGAATACAGGATTATCCAGGACGACTTCTCTGAAAGACTGGTTTATCAGTATGCCACCAGAAAAATCGACTCCAATACCGGCGCCGAGCTTTTCACGGGTACAATTCAGGACATAACAGAAAGAAAAGAGCTCTCAACCAGGCTGGAGAAACTTTCAGAACATGTTCCCGGTTTCATCTTTCAATGTCACAGACGAAATGACGGCACCTACAAGATTCATTACGCCAGCAAAGGTATAGAAGATACCTGCGGGATTTCTCTCAATCATATTCTCAAAAACTCAAGCAGCCTGCTCAAAACTCTGCATCCGGATGATACTGAGCGATTTAAGCTCAGCATGGAAGAGTCTTCACAAACCCTTGAGACATGGCAGGCACAATTTCGGATCAATCATCCCCAAAAAGATACTGTCTGGCTTGAAGGCCACGCCACACCAGGCAAAATGGTTGACGGGAGCGTGCTCTGGTACGGCTATGTCTGGGATATTACTGAACGAAAGGAATCGGAAGACCGCATTAACAAACTTGCACTATATGATCCTCTGACCGGTCTGGCCAACCGCAGACTCATGCGCGACAAACTGACCCATGCCCTTGCCGTTTCACGCAATAACGGCAGTTGGGGAGGTTTAATCATGCTTGATCTTGATAACTTTAAAACCCTGAATGACACCAAAGGACACGAGCTTGGCGACGAATTGCTCATTGAAGTGTCAGAAAGACTCAACAAGTGTGTCCGGGGAAGCGATACAACAGCACGTCTCGGGGGCGATGAATTTGTTGTGATTCTGGAAGATGTGGGTGCAACGATGGATGAAGCCAAGGAATATTCACTCATTATCGCCGAGAAAATACGCATGTCCCTGTGCAAACCCTATTATCTTGGTGAAGGGCAGACCATCCACCACGGCAGCAGTTCGGTTGGCGTAACAACCTTTTCCGGCAGAATTGTTGATGAGAGTACCATCCTGAAACAGGCCGACATCGCGATGTATGAGGCTAAGGAAACAGGCAGAAATCGTGTCTGTCTCTATAATGAGGCACGACTGCAGGAGATTAACCAGAAAAGTCTGCTTATCATGGATCTTCAGGATGCCATAAAAAATGACGAACTCGAACTCTATCTCCAGCCGCAGATAGACCAGCATAACCGGCTGGCAGGAGCTGAAGCTCTGCTGCGCTGGTTTCCGGCAGACAGAGAACCCGTTTCTCCGGCAATATTCATCCCTCTTGCAGAAAACAGTGAGCTGATCCATCCCATAGGTTACTGGGTTATCAAGGAAGCCTGCAGACAGTTGAACATGCTCATAGAGAAGGGGGCTCCGAAAAACTTTTCACTGGCAGTAAATATAAGTGCACGCCAGTTAAACGATGCCTCTTTTCTTCACAATACCAAGACAATTATTGAAAACTCCGGCATAAATCCAAGTCTGCTTCGATTCGAAATTACGGAAAGCTGCCTTGTGGAAGACTTCCAGCATGTCAACAAAACTCTGGCTAAACTCCGTTCTCTCGGCATACTTATTGAGTTGGACGATTTCGGCACCGGCTACTCATCACTTAATTCGCTTTATCAGCTCCACATCAATGCCCTGAAGATTGATAAATCGCTGATTAAAAACATCGACAGCGAAGATCACTCAAAAGAGATAATACGCGCCGCCATTGCCATGGCTAAGGCCATGTCTGTCAAGGTAATAGCTGAAGGTGTTGAAAACAGGGCCCAGAAAGAATTTCTTCGCCGGGAGAAATGTGATTATCAGCAGGGGTTCTATTACTCCAAGCCGCTGCCGTTCCATCAGTTTGAAGCACTCCTGACCAAGAGAGCCGCTGAGCATGAGGTCACGTTTTCAATACCTTCCATTGCGGCTGTAGAAGTTGCTGCATGAGAATATCTGTTCAAGAAAAGTCCTGAGAAGACAAGCAAAGTAACTTGCCATATTCTCAGGGCGTTAATCAATAACTGCCTGTCAGTTTGTGCAGACTTTGTGACAGCAATGATGCAGAAACGAATCAGCTGCTGCCTTCGAGCTGCTCAGTAAAATTATAATCGAGAACATCACGCACTGTTGAACAGAGCTTGGCCGCTGAAAACGGCTTCCCCGGCTATTTTATACATGGAATCGTTCCAGCAGTCTCCACCCAGAAAGGTTGTCTGAATTCCTTGCTGATGAACCTGTTTCAAGATATACGCCGATATTTTGGTCGGCCCCGGCAAAAACACGATATCTGGCACATGTGATTTAACCTGTTGGATAAAATGAGAGAAATCTTCCGTGTTTTCAAATGCAATCTTTCCTGATTTTGCAAAGATTGCTCCGACCTTGATCGTATCGGCAGCTTCAACATGGCAGACTGTGAAAAAAAGCAGGATCGAAATGACAGATAAAACAATTTTCATACGTCCTTCTTTCATGAGATATCGTCAGCATATGCTGCGGGTGATGTTAATGCTGATTGCTGTTTACAGCCTTTTCAATGGCCTGCCTCATTTCATCAACCCGATACGGTTTCGGTACAGCCCCGCAAAAACCGTATTGCTCATAATTTTCCATTATCGGATCTCTGGAATATCCGCTTGAAACTATGATTTTCGCTGCCGGATCAATAGCAAGGATATGGGCTGCGCACTCTTTTCCTCCCATGCCTTTTGTCACGGTCAGATCCATAATGATGACATCAACAGGTTCCTGGTTTTTAGAAGCCTCCGTATAACACGCTATTGCTTCCTCGCCATCTGCTGCAAAGGACGGTTGATGACCGAGTTCGGTCAGTATTTCCCTGAGCAGCCCTCTGACAATGGGGTCATCATCCATAACCAGTATCCTCAAAACGCCTGCAGCGTATTTTTGCTCATCGGAAGCATTTTCAAGCATTGCCGGTTCTTCGACGGCAGGCAGGTATATGGTAAAAGTGGTTCCTTCATCTATCTTTGATTCAACGGTGATCAAGCCGTTGTGTTTATGAATGATCGAGTGACATATGGCCAGACCGAGTCCGTTGCCCTGCTGCTTGGTGGTGAAATAGGGGTCAAACACTTTATCGAGGACTTCTCTGGTCATCCCCTGGCCGTTATCGCGTATGACAATTTCAATATATTGCCGCACAGGCAGGTTCTTGGGGATGTTCACCGGCACGGCCGGCAGATTTTTACAGCTTACCGTAATAAGACCCTGTTCACTCTGGATAGCCTGAACGGCATTATTGATAATATTTTGAAAAACCTGGAAAATCTGATCCTTGTCAGCAAGAACATGCCACAGGTTTTCACTGAACTCAAAACGGCATTCAATGCGGTCGCCAAGGGTGGCAAATGCTGTATATTCCTGTATGATTTCTTTTAAATCCGTCTCTTCCTTGACCGGATTGCCGCCTTTTGAAAAAGTAAGCAGCTGGTTGGTCAGTCCTTTGGCTCGATAAGATGCCTTTTCCGCGATCGCCAGCATATCGGCCGTTTTGGCAGAAAGTGAGGGGTCGCGCAGGCAAAGACTGATGCTGCCCAGTATTGCAGTAAGAAGGTTGTTGAAGTCATGGGCAATTCCACCGGCCAGAACACCGATGGAGTTCAGCTTTTCGGCCTGCAGAAGCGCCTGCTCCATCCAGACCTGTTTGGAGATATCGTCTATCCTCACCACTGTCCCCGCCAACTCATTACCGGCAGAGTAGGGGAAGGTTACGACAGAGATATGCCGGGTGCCGTTTGGCGTGCAGACCTCTTTTCTGACTGGACTATTCTGGTTCTCCGGTTTGACAATTTCTTCGCAAAGCCCATGGTCTATGCCGAGCAGGGCAAGCGCGTGATCAAATGCTGTTCCCCGAACGGATAACAGCGGTTGTCCGCTCTGTCGCTCTGATCCTGCATTCCAGAAACTGATTTTTCCTTCCGGGTCGATGCCGACCAGGCAGGACGGCATTTTGTTGATGATGCTTTCCAGCGTATTGTTCAGCGCTTCTATTCTGTCTTCTGCAGCGTGACGCTCGTCAATTTCGTAGAGCAATTCTTTATTCTTGTTAAAAAGCTGCCGAGTTCGGTTCTCAACCTGATGCTCAAGCGTAAGCTTCAAGTCTTCCAGATATTTATTGGCCCGTAGCGCTTCCTCCCTGGTCTTTCGCAGTTCTACTGTCTGACGGGACATTTTATTTTTGGCAGATTCAAGATCTTCCAGAGTAGAAAGCACGTGTACCACAATATTGCTCAGCTCATTTTTCTTATCAATTTCACCCTTATGCTGAACCAGCTCAGACAGCATAAGCTCACCGCTGTTATATTGCCGCAGCCATAAATCGAGCTTTCGCATCGGCCGGAGAAGCGTATTCACCACCATGTAAACAAAGCCCAGACTTAAAACAGCAACGACAAAGGTGAGAAGAAGGACCCTGTTTTTGATAGCTTTAATCTGTTTTTGTTCCTCGATGATGTTTTTCGTTATATTAATAAGATAAAATGACTTATCCAGAGTCGGAATCCGGAGCGGTGCGCGTAAAGAGAGCAAGTTGGGATGGCTGGTTGAAAAATTCGATACCAGAGTCGAGTTCGGCATAATATTGATATCAAGCCGCAGAGCCTTTTCCATCCCGTCAAGGAGTTCAAAGTTAATATGTTTTCCCAGAATCAGCGTGCCGATAAAAAGAGTATCATAGGCCCGTATCTGCCTTACACTTATCAGGGACAGGTTGCCTTCCATCATACCGATTCCGGAAAAGCTGTTGCCGATAGCGGCGAGGCGATAGTACGGGTCGTTTCGCAGAGAATCATTGAACCGGAATTCATCATGACCACGGGCCAGAACAACACCCTTGTTGTCGGTCACAATGAATATATCAGCCAGACCTGATTCCACCAGTGAACGTCCTGTCTGAAAAAGAGAATCGGCATTTCGCTGCTGCACGGCACTCAGGATATCTTCATTTCCTGCGTACAAGGCAGCAATCTGATTGGTTGTATTGATTATTGTCCTGAAATTACTGTCAATCTGATACAGAGAGTTCTCCATGCTCTTGCGATCATAGGAGGAGTAGTGATTTACCAGACCATTCAGCTGAAAATATGTAAATGACGTGATAAGAGCGATAGGGATAAGAACCCAGAGAAATATCTGGTGAATAAGACTTCTTTTGAACATCGTTTGAACTTATTGTTGCCGCTTGATTTTCCTGACAGTATCGTAAAAGCTGTCTTCGCGAATAAGAAAACCTTTAAGAATAGAATCGCTTGAAGAAAATGCAGGATCGTTTTCTGCATTCTCTAAAACTTCTTTGATAGCATCAAGTTGAGATTGTGAGAGATGAGGGGCTCCTACTACAGCGTTTCTGGGAATTGGATCGGACTCCTTCAGGATAATATAAACGTCGCCGTTTCTCTCAACCGCCTTTTCATAAGCAGTGCTGCTGACGCCGCCCCCGCTCACGGCACCTTTTGCAACGGCATCATAAACCTTGTCATGTTTGTTAAGAAAATAGATATTGCTGAAAAAGGTATCTGCATTAAAACCGGCTTCCTCCAGCATAATTTTCGGGAGAATATAGCCCGAAGTTGATTCATGATCGGTAAATCCGAAGGCCTTTCCTTTCAAGTCAGCGAGAGAGCTAATCCCTGAGCCTTTCCCGGCGATAATGAGACTTCTGTAAAAAGCTGTCGGCTGCTTGCATGTAGCCAGATAATGGATTTGAGGATATTCATCTTTCAGGCTCACATAGGTGTTGCCGCCGAGAATGGCAATATCGGCACCTTTATGAAGGAGGCTCTCGCCGACTTTCTCATAATTTTCGGGGATTATCAGTCTTGTTTCCACATCAAGTTTCTCTGACAGCAAGGCCATTAAAGGCGCGTATGTAGCACGCAGGATTTCTTCGTTCTGCCACGGGATTGATGATATAACCAGAGTTCCCTTGCTGCCTGGATCCGTCTGAGCAAACAGCGGCTGCAGGCCTGCAAAGGTAACAAGCGGAAGGATAAGAGAAAAAAATGATAACAGAAAAGCAAACTGTCGTTTGTTGATCATGGAGATTGATACCGTAAATTATGTAATTATCTGCTGCAACTTTTCTAACAAAAGATATCCTTTAAATGTTTAAGTTTACCTCTGTTTTGTTAGAAGAGTGTTAAAGAAGCATTATTAATTCACTTTGGACAAGCCGGGGTAGAAAGGGCTTAGCGTTTACAATAAGGTTGGATCAAACCAAAGGATAAAAAGGATGGAAAACATATCGAAATATATCCTCGGTAACGCGTTTTCCCCGGCACATTGAAATATCGAGATAACCAGTAGGTTTTCTCTCAGTAAAAGGTTATCAGGGACATAATAGCGTCCCTGAAAATCTGTGAAGAAGGGTCTTAAAGGGTATTGCCGATAAAAAAGAGGTCTTATCGTTTCTTCGAGGGTAACTCTGCAATGGATTCTTTCTTTTCTTTCATGCGTTCGACGACCATTTTATAGGCAATATAATATTTGTAGATATTGGCAACATACTGCACAGTTTCTTTTCCTATCATCTTTGCGGCGGCAACTTCAGTATTATGAAACCAGATGTTGGGGTTCAGTCCCATTTTTTTTGTTCTTGCACGGACTTTGGTTATCATTGACGGCCCGGCATTATAGGCGGCAAAGGAGAAAAGCATTTTATTCAGGTCGTCTATATTTTTATCAGCAAAGAACTGGTCGGTAAGATAGCGCATATATTTGGTGCCAGCATGAACATTGGAGTCAAGGAGATGAATGTCGGGGATTGCTACCTGGGGTGATTTAGCAGTTGTCGGCAGCACCTGCATGATGCCGACTGCACCCGAAGCACTCTTTTTCGACTGGTCGAGCCCGCTTTCCTGGTAGGCCTGTGCGCCAAGCATGAGATAGTCAAAATTATATTTTTCGCCGTACTTCTTGAACAGGGCAACAAGTGCAGCGAAACGTTCCATGTCTTTCTTGTTTGAAGAATTTTTAATATAATCTGTTTCCTGCAGATAGCGATTGAACAGCAAGTTGCCGACTAATGTCCCTTTCTTATTCTGTTTCACAAACTCATTAACTACAGCTGCGAGCCGGGGGCTGTTTTTTCGTATTGCCCAGGCAATTTCACCATCAAAATGAACTGCGGCATTATCATGAACCTTGATATTCTTGAATATTTTCTCCCAGAAATGGGCCTTGTGGGAATCGACGATCGTGGTTGAAATCAGGTTCGCATTCAACATCTCGAGGATATCTTCATCCTCAAAGGTCTCATCGGCAGCCACTATTTTCATCGGTTTTCGGCCGGTTTTGACAAACAGGTTGTTGAGTGTCTGGAGGCTCTGATAATAGCTGCTGGATTTTCGGACATAGACTTCACGGCCCTCCATGTCATCAAAACTCTGTAACTGCTTTCCTCCACTGTGTGTGACCACAACTTCATTGATTCCCTTGCCCAGCGGGTTTGAGAAATCGACCAGCTCTTTTCTCTGGTCGGTAATGGTCAGGTTGGCGGCAGCAATATCGCCATAACCCTCAGCCAGTTTTGTCAGGAGTTGATCTCTTCTGACCGGAATAAAGACAACCCGAACATTGAGCGTTTTTGAGCCGACCTTCTTATTGACGAATTTTTCGAACTGCTTCATCAGATCGTAGGTAAGCCCCATCTGCTGTCCCTTATCGAGAAAATAAAAGGTCTTGGAATAAACAAGCAGCACACGTATTTCACGCTTTTTCACCATGGCGTCAAAGTCACCCTTCCATGGTTTGCTGATGAAGTCATCATAGGTGCTGTCATTTTCTGCGCCTATGGAAGGCGGGGCGAAAAAGAGGGGAATGAAGGTTGAGAGAAGGAGCAGACTGAGGAAGTATCCTCTTATAATACCCGTACAGTTGTTTTTTGAGGTCAGGTGCATGTTTTGTTTTTTTTGATTTTGTTTCAATAAATTACACGATGAAAGGCGGTCACGCTGTCAGGCCGCATTATACTGTACCCTTTGGAAATTGGTAACAATTAAATGCAGGATGAGAGCCTTGGTTTAATTTTGGAGGGATCCAGCCGTCTGCAGGATGTTTGACGGCCTAGTTGTCATGTTTTACGATGGGTGCCGATAAAAATGTTCGGATCACAAGCAGACGAAGAGGCGGATGCCTCTTCCTGTAGATAATCTGCAATGCAGTCTGCTGGGAAAAGCAGGCCTTATTTTGACGTTGAAAGGATGACTGTATTCCTTTTTTTTCTTTGTTCTGCGGTTCTGGCAATTTTATCAGCTGAGGCCCTCAAGATCCTGCTTGCCTCAAACATCATTGCCGCGTTTTTCCTGCTCATCTCTGTAATTCTGTCAAACAGAGCAGTGTTCACAGCAATCTCTTTTTTTATGCTTGCCAGGCCCTTTTGTATTTTAACAAAATCATCTTCCATGCAGGAAGATGCCTGAAGAGCTTTTTCCTTGTCTTCCTGGATCAGTAACGCGCGCTTTTTGGTCTCTTCAATAAAACCTTGAGTAAGGATCTCTGAATAAATATCTATCGTCTCAATTGTCGGTTGCAGTGGTGCATTCATGTTTTTTCCCCCAGAAAAGAGTTCTATTGTTGAGGGACAAAGAAAACACCGCAGTATTCAATTCAAGTTAAAGCTCGGTTAAAATCATTTACATGTTTTTTGGCAGCGCTGTCCGATTGTTCCCCCTTGTTCAGCCAGAAAGAGGATTCGGTTAAGATTTTTTCTGAAGAAGACTTGCAACCGGATAAACGGTGTCATCAGGTTCCGGTTGACAAAGGGAATCTGGGGCTGCAGGCACTATGAACTTTAACCATGACCATAGCCGGGCTGCCGGCAGGCCTTTGATCAGGAAAACCAGGTGAAATAAAAATAAGAATTTCCATTCACGAAAAAAGAAAGAGAGTCCTTTTTATATTTCAGAATACGATGTTGTGGTATATGGAGGGATGTGGAATGTCGCTGTGTCGGTCAGTCTTAATCCGTTTAAGAATGCTTACAGAAAATACGTTTTTGTGGTAATGAAGGCGGGTTTGTTACAAGCCTGTAAAGTATAGGCAGGGACAGGATAAACGGTATGACAGAGAGTTGTTTTATCGACTGTTTGTCGTGGATAAAAAACAATAATTTCAGCGTATTAAAAAACACGGCACTATCGCGGCATATATGGCATCAATCTTGATTAAGCTCCTCTGATCATTGGCTATGCAAAAAAAAATCGGAAAAGAATATACCGGAGCTTGCATAGCAAAACGATTTAACGATAAGCTTGGAACAGACGCAGTTAATCACACGGATAAGAAACCTGTCGCGCCTGTTCACCACTCTAAAACAAAGGAGAAAAATACGATGAAAAAGCATCTGGTTATGCTCAGTTTTCTACTCATTGCGGCCATGGTCTGTCTGCCGGGCTCTGTGTTTGCCGCCAAAATCAAGGTTGCGGGCATCTACACCCAGCCGATCCAGCAGAAATGGGATGCATGTCTGCACAAGGCACTGCTTGCACTTTCTGAAAAAGGTGAGATTGAATACGTCTTTTCTGAAAAAGTTTCCAACACTGACTATATCAGGGTACTGCGCGAGTACGCAGAATCAGGTGTTGCGCTGGTTGTGGGTGAGGCTTTCGGTATCTCCCGCGATGTGAGAAAAGTTGCTGACGACTACCCGCAGGTAGCCTTTCTGATGGGAGACTCCTTTGGCCCCTACGGTAAAAACATGGCTGTTTTTGATAACTACATTCATGAACCATGCTACCTCATGGGCATGATTGCAGGCACCATGACCAAGAGCAACAAGATCGGCATGGTCGGTGGTTATCCAATCGGCGAGGTGAACAGACTTTTTAACGCCTTTATGGCCGGAGCAACGTCCGTCAACCCTGAAGTACAGTTCAAGGTTTCTTTCATCGGTTCCTGGTATGATCCGCCAAAGGCGAAAGAATTTGCCTACGCTCAGGTCGAGGCCGGTGTTGATGTGCTTTATGCGGAGCGTGCCGGTGTAGTTGATGCGGCCCGTGAGAAAGGCCTGGTTGCATTTGGTAACGTCAATGACATGAACAAGGAAGAGAACGGTACCAACGTTGTTGTCGCTTCTGCATTGTGGCATATGGATTCTGCCATCGGTCATGCAGTTGAGCTGGTCAAAGCCGGTCAGTTCAAGGCTGAAGACTACAAAGAGTGGACGATGATGGGGAAGGGCGGTGCAACTCTTTCACCGTATTATGAGTTTGAAGATAAACTTTCTGCTGAGATCAAGGATAAAGTAGCCAAGACTGCCGCAGCAATTGCGGATGGCTCCTTCGTTGTAGAGATTAATGACAACGAACCTAAATCTACTTTCTGATTCTTGTCGAACCACTACTCTTTTATCTTTCATCAGGCCGTTTCCCTGTTTGCAGGTAACGGCCTGTATTGGTTACCTGTATGAACAGTACCAAACCTCTTCTCAGCCTGAAAAATATCACCAAAACCTTCGGCCCGCTTGTTGCCAACGATTCCATCGACCTTGATTTGCATCGGGGCGAAATCCTCGCTCTGCTCGGTGAAAACGGGGCAGGCAAAACGACCCTGATGAACATCCTCTTCGGACATTATGTCGCAGACGAGGGCACTATTGAAATAGACGGGGCGCCCTTGACGCCCGGTTCACCGAAGGAATCGCTGCAGGCGAAACTCGGCATGGTGCACCAGCATTTTACCCTTGCCGATAATATGACGGTGCTCGATAACATCATGCTGGGTACCGAGCCTTTCTGGGCTTTTCGCCGAAATACGGCCAAAGCGGTCAAAAAAATCAAACGGTTATCCGACCAGTATGAGATTGATGTGAATCCTCATTCCATGGTCAGTCACCTCTCAGTCGGTCAGCGGCAGCGGGTTGAGATATTGAAAGCGCTGTATCGTGATACAAGAATTCTCATTCTTGATGAACCTACGGCTGTTCTAACCCCGCAGGAAAGCGATCACCTCTTTGCCACCCTGCGTCTTCTTGTTGCGGAAGGGCTGGCGATAATCTTTATTACCCACAAGCTGCGTGAAGTAATGGCCGTAAGCGATCGATGCCAGGTGCTGAGGCACGGCAAAACCATCCACCTCTGCAAAACCGCAGACACCACCGCCGACAAGCTGGCAAAAGAGATGGTCGGCGGAGAGCTGCCCAAAGTTGAGCGGCGCGAATCAAAACCAGGCGAGTTGCTTCTTGAGCTGTCTGACATCAATGCGACAGATAAGAAAGGACACCAGCTGCTGCGAGAACTCAACCTCAGTCTGCATGGAGGTGAGATAATCGGGATTGCCGGTGTCTCCGGCAACGGCCAGAGCCATTTTGCCGATCTGCTCTCGGGGCTGCTGATCCCATCTTCTGGTAGTTTTCAGCTTCTAGGCAAGATGATTGACCGGCCGAACCCTCTGCAAATGCTGAAGAGCGGAGTCGGCAGAATACCTGAAGACAGAACCGCAACTGGGGTGATCGGCGATATGACGGTTCAGGAAAATATTGCTCTTGAAAAATATTGGAAAAACGACTTCAGCAGCTTTGGTCTGCTCAATAACTCAGCACTTGCAAAACATACCAGAGAACTCACCAAGACATTCGATGTCCGCTGCGGCGGTCTGAATGCCAGTGCCAGGACCATGTCAGGCGGCAACATGCAGAAACTTATTCTGGCCCGGGTGCTCTCGGAAAAACCGCGCGTAATTCTGGCTAACCAGCCCACCTGGGGACTTGATGTCGGTGCAACAGCCTTTGTACACCGTCAGCTTATTGAAGCGAGTAGAAACGGGGCAGGAGTGATTGTCATTTCCGAAGATCTTGATGAACTTTTCAGTGTTGCCGATGTAATCCAGGTCATGTATCAGGGCAGTCTCTCACCGCCGATTGACCCGTCCCGCACAACCGCATCTGAACTTGGACTTGCCATGAGCGGTCATCGTGATGTTATTCACTCGATGATGCTGAAGGAGGCCCGGGCATGAGACTTGAACCGCGAGAACATTCAGCCTGGTGGCTCAGGGCAATGGTGCCGCTCAGTGCAGGATTTATTGCCCTGTTCTGCTGTTCG
Organism: Desulfobulbaceae bacterium; assembly: GCA_003249645.1. Classification (GTDB taxonomy): domain Bacteria; phylum Desulfobacterota; class Desulfobulbia; order Desulfobulbales; family Desulfocapsaceae; genus SZUA-575. The sequence goes on from QKIH01000106.1 coordinate 49,126, forward strand.
GTGCTGATTATCTGGGCCGGGGCTTCACCTGTTGACGCATTGGGCCTGCTCATTAAAGGGGCTGTGGGCTCAAAGTTTGCAATCTCTGAAACGCTGACCAGGACCATTCCGCTTATTTTTACAGGCCTGGCCGCCGCTGTCGCTTTCAGGGCAAAATTATGGAATATCGGTGCAGAAGGGCAGCTCTATGCAGGAGCCTGTATTGCCACCTGGCTCGGCACCGGTATGTTTGATCTGTCTCCCTGGCTGATGATCCCTCTGCTCTTTGCCGCCGGAGCTCTTGCCGGAGGCCTGCTGCTGCTGGGCCCCACAATCCTGAAAACCAGATTCGGTGTTGATGAGGTCGTGACAACCCTGCTGCTTAATTTTATCGTGCTGCTCTTTGTCAACTGGCTGGTTTTTGGGCCGTGGAAGGACCCGATGGCCATGGGCTGGCCGCAGGCCGCGCCCGTTGTCGACTCGGCAGTGCTCGGGCATATTATTGCCAAAACACGGCTGCACTGGGGGCTGATCATTGCACTTGCCAGCGCTGTCTGTGTCTGGTTACTGATGCGCTTTACCACTTGGGGATATGAGATCCGCGCCGTCGGGCACAGCCAGAACGCATCCATTTTTGCCGGTATTCCGGTGAACCGGGTGGTTGTCCGCACCGCGCTCATTTCCGGAGGTCTAGCCGGGATGGCAGGGGTTTCGGAGCTTTGCGGTCTGAAAGGCTACCTGACGCTCGATCTCTCCCCCGGTTTTGGCTATTCGGGGATCGTTGTCGCCATGCTGGCCTCGTTGCATCCGCTGGGTGTGATACTTTCTTCACTGTTTATTGCTGTTCTTTCCATCGGTGCTGATTCAATGAGCAGATCACTGAACATCTCAAATTATATAGCCGATGTTGCCACAGCCGTTTCTTTGCTGGCGGTGCTTCTCAGCATGTTATTAACCAGATACCGCATACGGTGGAGATAAGCCATGGACCTGTTACATCTTTTTCTTGAAGTCGGCTTCTGGGCCGCGACAGTTCGCATGGCAACCCCCTTGTTATTCGGGACCATCGGCGAGCTGATCTGTGAAAGGGCAGGGGTGCTTAACCTCGGTATCGAAGGAATCATGGCGGCAGGATGCATGACCGGCTGGACATGGGTCTATTTCGGCGGGGATCTCTGGACAGGGGTGCTGGCTGCAGCCGCAGTCGGTGCTTTATTTGGTCTGCTGCATGCCATATTTACTGTGTATTGCGGACTCTCGCAGCATGTTACCGGGCTTGGTATTACCATGCTGGCCTCGGCACTTTCTTCATTTGTCTTCAGGATGCTGCTGCCTAATATCACGACCCCGCCGAAGATCATTCCTTTTCAACCGCTGCACATCCCCGTGCTGAGTAATATACCGTTTTTTGGTGATGTCCTGTTTACCCAGTCGCCGATGACTTTACTGGCCCTTGTTTCAGTTTTTGCGGTGGCCTATTTCCTGAAAAAGACTCCAGCCGGGCTGGCGCTCTGTATGACTGGCGAAAACCCTATGGCTGTTGAGTCACAGGGGCTTTCTGTTTTTGCTATCCGTACCGGTGCGGTGATGATCGGCAGCAGCTTCATGGCAGTCGGCGGGGCCTTTCTCACCATGTCAGCCTTTGATGCGTTTTATATCGGCATGGTCAACGGCAGGGGGTGGATTTGCATCGCCCTGGTTGTCTTTTCTTCATGGAATCCGGGCAAAGCGCTGCTCGGAACCATTATTTTTGCCGCTTTTGATGCATTGCAGATGCGGGTGCAGCAGCAGTCCGGTATGCTTATCCCGTACCAGTTTTACCTGATGATGCCCTATGTCGTTTCGATCATTGCTCTTATTATCATGTCGCGCCGATCGGCATACCCTAAAGCCCTGCTGATCCCGTTTCGTAAAGGCGAACGTTAAGGAGTTGTTATGCTTGATTACCTCATTAAAAATGCAACGCTTTCCACACGAAAAGATCGGGTGGATATAGCAATAGAAAACGGCCGTTTTGTAGAAATAGCACCGCAAATCGATGCTCCGGCCAACGATCAGTTTGATGCGGACGGCTGTCTTGTCTGCCCGCCTTTTGTTGACAGCCATTTTCATATGGATGCAACCCTTTCACTTGGTCTGCCCCGCTATAACCAGAGCGGCACCCTGCTGGAGGGCATCCAGATCTGGAGCGAACTCAAACCTGAGCTGACTGCGGAAGCGGTGAAGCAAAGAGCCTTGGAGCTTCTCACCTGGTCGATTGCCAAGGGCACGCTGTGTATCCGTACCCATGTTGACGTAACCGACCCGTCGCTTCTGGCGGTTGACGTTCTTCTGGAAGTGCGGGAAGAGATGAAGGAATGGATAGACCTGCAGATTGTTGCCTTCCCGCAGGACGGTGTCTTGCGAACCGATGGCGGGAAAGAACTTCTTCTCAGGGCACTCGATAAGGGCGTTGACGTGGTCGGCGGAATTCCGCATTTTGAGCGGACGATGGCGCAGGGCAGCGAGTCGATCTCCTGGCTCTGCTCGGTTGCCGAATCCCGCGGCCTGCTTGTTGATATGCACTGTGATGAAAGTGATGACCCGCTTTCACGGCATATCGAGCATCTCACCTATGAGACCAGACGGATGGGGCTCGGCAAACGGGTAACAGCCTCGCATCTTACCAGCATGCACTCTATGGACAACTACTATGTCTCCAAACTCCTGCCGCTGATGGCGGAATCCGGTATCCAGGCGATCAGCAATCCACTGATCAACATCCATCTGCAGGGGCGTCACGACACCTATCCGAAACGTCGCGGACTCACCCGGGTTCCTGAAATGCTTGAGGCCGGCGTAAACGTTGCCTTTGGCCACGACTGCGTGATGGACCCATGGTACCCGATGGGCACTCATGACATGCTTGAAGTGGCGCACATGGCGGCCCACTGTCTCCAGATGATGGGGGCTTCACAGGCAAGCACCCTTGTGGATATGGTGACATCACGGGGGGCGGCAGTGATGAATCTTGAGGGGTACGGCATCGAAGTCGGCAATCAGGCCGATTGCGTGGTGCTGCAGGCAAAAAGTGCAATGGATGCTTTACGGTTGAAACCGGTAAGACTGTTGGTGATGAGAAAAGGAAAGATCATTGCTTCAACCCCACCGGTCAAGGCAACAATAAATCTGAACGGCATCCAGGAAGTAAATTTTACCATATAGCGATACTGTTCGTCCCTGTTTATACGAGAACCTGCTGATAACTACCAGTTATCAGCAGGTTTTTTTTGAGGGAAATTCTCTCCTTTCCCAAAAGAAGATCTGTTTAAAGGCAGAGTTTCACTCTTAGCACCATTTTCTTTAGCTGCCGAAAAATTAGAAAATAGCGTTGTTAAGTTGTGTAAAGACACAGCCGAATTTGAAAAAACAGTTTGACATATCGAACAGTTATAGTGAATTTGGTTGGTTAGGTATTTCTTCAGGAGATAATATGGTAAAGAAAATAAATGGGGGATTGTATGTGGAATAGATGCAAAATGCTTGGTTCGGTTGCAGGTACTGCTTTAGCTACCTGTTTTTTTCTGTCAGTTCCATCTGTGGATGCAGCGGTAAATGTCGTGAATTCAGAAAAATCCGCAGAACTTGTAAAGAGTGAAAATGCTGATGGCTCAGTAAAATTTTCTCTTGGTCTTGGTGCCGCCTATCTGACGGGTGAATCTCATGAACTCGTCTACTGGCCTGAATACAACAATCACAAGGCCAGTGAACTTACCTGGAAGATTGACAGCCTCTATATGGCTAATATTAATGCCACTCTTGATATATATAATGATTGGTTTATTCATTTTGACGGCTGGTTTAAAGTCACCGATGGTGATGGAGCTATGGATGACTATGACTGGATGAATGTCGGCGGCGACTGGACCGACTGGTCTCACCATGACGATACTGATGTTACCTCTGCTAGCATGATCGATATTAGCGGCGGATGGAAAGCTGTGAATAAAGAGCGATTCACTCTGTCAGGTCTTGTTGGGTATAAGAGAGATGTCTTCGGCTGGGAATCTTATGGCGGAAGTTACATTTATTCGGAGTCAGGTTTTCGTGATTCCAGCGGAAATTTTGCAGATGGTGCACTGGGCATCAGTTATGAACAGACTTTTAGTTCGATTTACGTGGGGCTTGGAGCCGAGTTTACCTTAAGTGATATGATTTCTTTGAGTGGCCGTGCAATTTATTCTCCTATAGTGCAGGCTGAGGCGGATGATCATCACTACGAGAGTAATTTTGTAACCTACGATGATTTCAGCGGGGGGGATATGTTCGGCTTTGATGTTTCTGTTATTATCAATATCTCTAAAAGTCTTGCCCTTGATGTGGGATACAGCTATCTCAACTATGATGAAATGCAGGGCGATTCCGACTGGGATTATGGTTACGGAATATATACAGCAGCAGATGGGGCAGGTGCAGACCATAACTCATCGTGGTTTTCTGTAGGCCTGCGTTATTCTTTTTAAAATACAGGCGATTCACGCAAAAGATGGTGAAGCAAGAAAATGATATGGTACAGGCGGTACAACTTGCTGTTTGTACCATCATTTTTTTTCTGCTGACAGTAACAGCCGCTGTTGCAGATACCGGGGGATCTTTGAAGACAGTACATGTGAGCCTTGCAGCCGCAGAGGGGATGGCGACCATAGAGGATGGAAGCAGCATTCTGTTTGTTGACTACAAGCGCGGTTTAATGAGCAGATGGCAGAGCTCAACCGGTGGTTGTGTACAATACAATATTTCAAACAGCGGGCAGGAAGACAGTGAACTGAAGGATCGTATCCGCCTCTTCAGCGAGATCGAACGTTTACCGGATGAGGAGGAAGACTTTTATCCGGTAAGACTGATGCTGGCGCCGGCAGCGATGAAGACCAGGACTGTAACTACACCAAAACTGGTCTGGCATGATTTTGTTTTTCAACCCGATATCCTGCAGTTTAAAATGGCGGCAGACAGCAGTATCTTCAGAGACCTGCAGGAGATTGCCAAGATCAATAAGGTTAATTACGACACGATAGGCCTGACCCACTGGTATGATATTGTAGCTCTCATTCCATATCTGGGCGGTGTCCCTGAAATGGCGAGAAACCGGCAATTCCTTTTCACCTATTCTTTCACTTTAATGTCCTATAATGCACAGCAGAGCCAGTTGACAGCGCTGTGTGGTAAGCAGTAAATTCGTATCCTGCCGTGCAAAAATAATGCGTCTATCCCTTCCATTTTTCCAAGAGAGATTTATATTCCTAATAAAGTAATGAGAATTATTCTCATTTAATATAATTATTAAATGGAGTTATATATAATGGTAGTGTTAAGCGACAATGCAAAGGCAGTAATTAAGAGAAAAACTTCGGAACAGGACTATATTCGAATAACTGTTGCCCCTGGCGGATGTGCAGGGATGACTTATGATGCTGCAATTGTTCAAAATATCCAGCCAGGTGAAAAGCTCGTGCAGGATAATGACGGCATCAGAATAATTTCCAACAGTGCCAGCCTGCCTTACATGGAGGGCTTGGAAATTGATTATTCCGATGATTTAATTTCGGCAGGATTCAGGTTCAATAATGAAAAAAATGAGTCATCCTGCGGCTGCGGGGCAAGTTTTACCCTTGCAGGTTTTCCTCAATTCATTACAGGAGGTGAAAGCTGTGGCTGTTAATCCAGTACCTCTTTTAGGCGGCAAATCGGTTTACTGCATAAACGAACAGCAGATGGAAGAAGCTCACAAATTAACCGAGCAGACAGGTGAGGCTTCGGTGAAAATCCAGGCTTTTATCGAAGAGGCCCAGGAGGAGCTGACCAGAAATGAACAGGCTGCCCTGGCATTTATGCTGATAAAAAGGCTGAAAGATACCTCAGTCCATTAATCATCACGTATTCAGTTTATTTCAGACATATTTCAGGGGCAGCTGTCAGCCCCTGAAATATTTTATTCGGATCATACATTACCAGCGTGGAGGGCGTGGAACAAATTTTCCCGCGCCGGCCGCAACATTAAGTTCATCTTTTTCGAAAACCACCTCGCCATTTAAGATCGTTATCTCAGGAGATCCTGTAAAGGTGAATCCTTCAAATACACTGTAATCAATTGCATGTCTGTGGGTTGTGCTTGAGACATGATGCTCTTTTTCAGGGTTCCAGAGCACGATATCGGCATCCGAGCCCGGCTTAACAGCACCCTTTTGAGGGTAGATATTAAAGATTCTTGCTGCATTGGTTGAGGTGGCTGCAACAAACTGTTCGGCACTGATACGTTTTGAGCGCACTCCTCTATCCCAGAGTATTCTCATCCTGTCTTCAATGCCGGGAGAACCATTAGGAATCTTTGTAAAATCGTGGAGGCCCCTGTTCCGGTTTGCCTGGGTAAAGGTGCAGTTGTCGCTGCCGATGACCTGGATGGCCTCATCGGCCACTCCTTTCCAGAGTGCATCGAGATGCTCCGGGCTTCGATAAGGCGGGCTCATGACGTAACGTGCAGCCTTTTCGCGCGGATTGTCAAAATAGACAGAGTCATCGAGCACAAGATGGCCGCAGAGGCTTTCTGCATAGACTTCCTGTCCGCGTCGCTGTGCTGCTCTTACTGCATTAAGTGCGCCGCCGGAACTGAGATGCACAATATATATCGGGGCCTCGGCAACTTCAGCCAGTGCAATTGCCCTGTTGGTTGCTTCCGCCTCAGCTACAGGCGGCCGCGATAAGGCATGACCTTTGGGGTGGGTGAGTCCTTCGCGCAGGAGTTTTTTCTGCAGATAGGTGATAATCTCATCATTTTCAGCATGTACCGTGCAGAGACATCCGAGTTTTGCAATAAAATTAAAGCTTTCAATCATCTTCCCCTGCTCAAGCATGATCGTGTCCCGATAGGTGGTAAAGTGCTTGAACGAATTGACTCCATGCTCTTTTGCAAGAAGAGCGATCTCCTTTGCCGCCTCTTCGTTAAACCAGGTAACGGTGACATGGAAGGAGTAATTGCAGGTGGCTTTTTTTGCACGTTCCATCCATTGCCCATAGGCTTCGAGATAGGATTGGCCGCGCAGGGGATTGACAAAGTCGATCACCATTGTCGTGCCGCCTGAAAGAGCAGCCTTGCCGCCGTCTTCAAAGCCGTCGGCTGTTCTAATATCGCCAACCGGCATTTCCAGGTGCGTGTGCGGGTCGATGCCGCCGGGGATGACAAGCAGGCCTTCGGCATCGATTATTCTGCACCCTTCGGGAGGTGTTATGGAGGTTTCCACTGCCTTGATACTGCCGCCTTCAATCAGTACGTCTGATTTTGCACTGCCGTCTGCATTGACCACCAATCCGTTTTGAATGAGTATTTTCATAACGACCTTCCCGGGAAATTATTGTTCAACTTTTTTTCGTCTGACCCACTCGCTTGCGATAATAATCAGAATATTAAACAGGACGATGAGCATCGCAAGGGCGTTGAGACTGGGTGAGAGATGAAACCTGAAATCGGAAGCAACGAGAACAGAAAGCGGCTGAATTCTGCCGCTGGTGAAAAAAGATACCGTGTACTCGGCGTTTGAGAGCACGAAACTGATAAAGGCTCCGGCCATGATGCCGTTTTTCATCAGCGGCAGGGTCACACGGCGGAAAGTAAGCCAGGGTCTTGCGCCAAGATCTTCAGCGGCCTCTTCCAGCGACTTATCGATTTTATACAGAACCGAGGCAATGATAATGGTGACGAAGGGCAGGATGATAAGCGACTGCGAAATCCACACCGTTATCAGCCCTTTATCTATGCCGACATCGTTTAAGAAAGTAACCTGGGCAATGGCGAAAATGAGCTTTGGTACAAAAAACGGCAGGATTAAAAGCGCTGCAAACAGCGGTTTCAAACGAAATGAGTAGCGTGTTAAAACAAGCGCCGCCGTGCTGCCGAATACGGTTGTGATTAGGGTGACTGGAACGGCAACCGACATGGTTGTAATCAGTCCTTTCAATATCCTGCTGTCATGGAGGATCTCCGAATACCAGTGCAGGGTGAACTTTGTCAGCGGAAAAGCGATCAGATCAGAAGAGTTGACGGAGAAAAGCCCCATCAGCATAATCGGCAGATAGATAAAACCGTAAACCAGAAAGGCATATCCGCGTAGAAAAGACCAGCGTTTTGTGTTCATCTCCGGCCTCCTCTGATGCCTCGGCCCCATGGAGAACGATAAAAGGTATAGAGTGCGATGGCGACAAAGGCTGTCATGCAGGCAAGCAGCACCCAGGCAAGAGCTGAGCCGGTCGGCCAGTCGAAGGCCGCGCCGAACATGTCATGGATGGCGCTTGTGACCGTAACGCCTGAAGATCCGCCAATTAGCTGCGGGGTGAGATAGTCGCCGACCACCAGCACGAAGACCATGAGAAAACCGGCGACAAGGCCGGGCCCGCTCAATGGCAGGATCACCTTGAAAAAGACGCCGAGATTCCTGCTGCCAAGGTCCATGGCCGCTTCGATATACGAATCATCGAGTGCTTCAATTGAAGCCCACAACGGGAACACCATAAAGGGCAGATAATTGTAGGTCAGAACCACGACCGTAGCAAAGGGGCTGAAAAGCAGGAACCATAATGGTTCATGGATGATTCCCATCCACTGCAGCAGAGAGTTCAGCACGCCTTCTGCTCCTAGAACAACGCGCCAGGCAAAAATACGGATGAGATCACCTGTATAGAGCGGAATGAGCAGGAGAGTAAGCAGGGCCGATTTATAGACAGTCACTCTTTTGGCAATAAACAGGGCCAGAGGAAAGGCTATGACACAGCAGAGAAAGGCGATGCCTATCCCGTAGACCAGGGCCTTTACGATGAGCCCCATGTAGGTCCCGCTGTGAAGAATACGGTTGTAATTATCCAGTGTCGGCTCTCGTATAATTGCGACGAAATCAACCTGGAAGAAACTGTAGCTGAAGAGAACCAGCAGCGGCAGGACACAGAAGGTGCCGACAAAAAGCCCGGTCGGGATCGTTAAGCCGAAGGCGGTGCGCTTTCGTTTTGTCTCAATGGCAGCAGAACTCACGGCGCATCCTCCGGCTTTACAGGAGAACCATGGACGACGCGGCATTTGGCGTTTGAAACCTGCAGTGCTATTGACTCACCGACAGCTGCTTCGGTTTCATGATCGAGGCGTGCAATGATCCGCTGACCATTGATTTCTGCTTCGACCAGTTTTGTGCTGCCCTGAAAGATGACATGGCTGACAACTGCATTGAAGCTGATACTCTCGGAGTCGGCCGGTTTGGCAGAAGAGAGATACTCGGCCCTGAAGCAGAGACTTGCAGGCTGGCCCATGCTGACTGTTTTACTGCATTCTGTTTCAACTGTACCTATGCATGTCTTCAGCACCGCTTTTGCGGAGGTGCTGTCTACCGAAATGAGTTCACCGGGCAGCAGGTTGGCCCCGCCGATGAAGTCGGCCACATAGGTATTGGTCGGGCTGTGGTAGATTTCTTCCGGTGTGCCGATCTGTTCAATGCGGCCGCCGTTCATAACGATAATGATGTCGCTTAGGGCAAAAGCCTCTTCCTGGTCGTGGGTGACATAGAGAAAACTCATGGCAAGCCTTCTCTGCAGATCTTTCAGCTCCACCTGCATATGCCTGCGCATCTTGAGATCCAGAGCGCCGAGCGGTTCATCCAGAAGCAGCAGCTTCGGCTCATTGACAAAGGCTCTTGCCAGAGCGACGCGCTGCTGCTGACCACCGGACAGTTGAGCAGGGTAGCGGCCGGCCATGGAGGTCATCTTGACGCTTTCAAGGGCTGCCGCAACTCTTCGGCTCACTTCGGATTTGCCGATCTTCTTGATATCAAGGCCGAAGGCCACGTTATCTTTTACCCGAAGGTGCGGAAAAAGTGCGTAGTTCTGAAACACTGTATTGATTGGCCTGTCGTAGGGCATCACATGCATCAGCGGACTGCCGTCGAGGGTGATGGTGCCTTCGGTGACCGACTCAAATCCGCCGATCATTCGCAGTATTGTGGTCTTGCCGCAGCCGGACGGGCCTAGAATGGTGACGAAACAGTTGTGCGGAATAGAAAAGTCGACACCATGAACAGCGCGAAACGACGTATAATCTTTAACGAGGCCCCGGGCCTCCAGCAGATTTGCGGAGGCCGGGGTTTGTTGTATAGCGGTCATGATATCAGCTGGCCTTTACTTCGTTCCAGATACGTACCCATTTGCCGTAGTCGGCAGGGTTTTCTTTCCAGACGAAAGAGTCCATTACACTCATATCCTTGATGAAGATTTTTTCCTGCTCTTCATCGGTAAGGCTGTCGCGGGCGGTGGATGTACTGATTGCATATGGTCCGCCGATCGCCAGTTTCTTGCCGTAATCCGGTCCGAGAAGGAAGTTGATCAGTTCATGGGCTGCTTCAGTGCTTTCAGGAGTTGTTCCGGCAGGAATAGCACAGGTATCACACCAGCCGATAACACCTTCCTTCGGTTTCGCCATGCCCATATCGATGCCCTTGGCACGAAGATCGTAGTATGGCGGTACCCATGAGAAGGCGCAGACAACTTCACCGGCTGCAAACAGGTTGGTCAGGTCGGCAATGGAGTTCCAGTAGGTTCTGAGCAGCTTCTTCTGGGCTATACAGGCCTTCTTGCATTCTGCAAGCTCCTTGTCGTCCATCTTGAAAATGCGGCTGCGTTCGATGCCGACGTACATGGCGGCAATGGCAATACCTTCGAGTGCGTAGTCACGCATGGCGAGACGGCCCTTATACTTGGTGCCCTCGAACAGCGTTGACCAGTCCGGCTCTTCATCCATGAGATCGGCGCGGTAAACCATCGGGTTGATACCCCAGTAGAACGGGATGCCGTAGGTCTGGCCGTCTTTTTTGCCAAGGCCGGTTGATTTGAACGGCGCGTACAGCTTCTCCGCATTTGGAATCTTGGCAAGATCAAGGGGCTGAAGCAGGCCGGAGGCGACATAGAGCTCGACCTTATCAAGACCGGGTGTGATCAGATCCCAGTCTTTTGCACCGCCTGCACGGATTTTAGCGAACTGCTCATCGTCTGAGCCGATGAATCCTTTCTGGATCTTGATGCCGCTTGAGGCGATAAAATCGGCGATATACTTGTCGTATGCCAGATTTTCCCAGGTCAGCCAGTTAACTGTCTTGTCGGAAGCAGCGAATGCCTCGAATGGTATATCACCAATCATTGCACCAGCTGTCCCTGCAGCCATCATCTTTAAAAACGTTCTCCTAAACATGTTGCCCTCCTGTTTTACTTGGTGTTCACCCTATATAGGTGCTGTAAAAAATAGTGCTGCGTTAATGCTTTTATCGTACCTGAACTGCTGCTTCTCAGGCTTTCCGCCGAAGCACCCGGCCTGACGGAAGATCCTTTTGTTGTATTGGTATCCCGCTGTCGGAAAAGACTGCCTGCCCGTTGACCATGACCAGTTTTATTCCGTCCGGATGCTGGCGCGGTGCGGTAAAGGTCGCTATATCACGCACCGTTTCAGGGTCAAAGACAACGAGGTCGGCAAAATAATCAGGGGCAATTCGTCCTCTGCCCGGGATGCCGAAGACGGTTGCCGGCTGTGAGGTCATTTTCCTAATCGCCTCTTCCATCGGCATCAGCTTTTCTTCTCGGCAATATTTGCCCAGCACCCTTGGAAAGGCACCGAAGGTTCGCGGGTGCGGGGTACCGTGCATGAGGCCGTCTGTGCAGACATTCATTTCAGGACGCATCATGAACTGACGCACGTGGTCTTCCAGACCGTAGAAATCAACCATGCTCACGCCGTTTTCTTCTTCCAGGATGAGGTCAAGTGCGGCAGTGAGCGGGTCGGTGCCTTTGTCTTTGCCAAGCTCGATCAGGGTCATGCCGATGGTGTGGCGGTTTTTGTCCGTCTGCACATTGGTGACGGAAATGCCGTCAAGACCGGCAAAGTTAACAAAGTTATCCCAGGTGCATTTCGGGGTGTTGATGGCATTAATGATTTCTGTTCTGGTTGCAGGGTCAGCCAGCCTTTTCAGCAGTTCTTCCGTTCCTCCAGCATGGGCCCATGGCGGGAGGATAGCGCTTAGCATCGTGCTTCCGGCAACATAAGGGTACTGGTCAAAGGTGACCTTGATACCGCGGCTTTTAGCGTCATCAAGCAGCTCGAGCATCAGCGGCAGTTTGTCGCTGTTATATTTGCCGCAGAGCTTGAAGTGGGAAAAATGCACATGGACGCCGGTTTGCTCACCGATTGCAATGACCTCTTTCATCGATTCGATAATCAGGTCTGCCTCGCTGCGCTGATGAATAACCAGAGGGACATTGTTGTCCGAGGCGACCTGGCAGAGGGCTGACAGCTCTTTATTATCGGCATAGGTGCAGGGCGGATAGATAAGGCCGGTGGAAAGGCCGAAACCGCCGGCATCGAGTTCGCGCTGCAGGATGTCGCACATGGCGGACAGCTCTGAATCAGAGGCTTGGTTTTCTCCAAGCCCCATGGCCTCCATGCGCACATTGCCGTGCGGAATGAGATAACAGGCATTGGGGCCGATTCCCGATTGTTCAAGCTGGTTCAGGTAACCGGCGGTATTACGGTATTCCCATGAGATAGAGTCAGAAGTGCCTTCAAGTCCTGCAATATTCTTTCGCCAGCGTGAAATGTATTCAACCGGCAGCGGGGCCATGGATATTCCGTCCTGGCCGAAAAACTCCGTTGTGATTCCCTGCCGTATTTTCGGCGGGATCATCGGTTCATCAAGGATGGCAAGGTCTGAATGGCTGTGGGTGTCAATAAAGCCGGGGCAGACCGCAAAACCTTTGAGATCGACGGCGACTTCTCCGTCTATTGGTACGTTATCGACATTGCCGACAGCAAGTATCCGGTCATTTTCAAGGAGAATATCGGCGGCGGGTATTGCAGGTGCCCCGGTGCCGTCAAAGAGAAGGCAGTTTTTAAGGCGTGTTCGCATGGTTATTTACTCCCTTTATCTCAGGTTCATTGTAAAACGCTGATCCCCGGTGTCACAAATTCAGCAAGGCCTTCAGGATAACCCTGTAGCCGCTTGTCCCTTTCTGCAGCTGTTCAAGCTCGATGTATTCATCGATGGTGTGAGCCAGATTCTCCAGTGAAGGGCCGAAACCAAGGGTCGGTATGCTTTTTTCTCCGGCATAATGGCTGCCGTTTGTGCAAAATGCGTAATGAGAAATCTTTGATGCAATTCCTTCACCGTGGAGTCCGTCAAGAACGGCCTGCATAAAAGGCGTTTCAGCATCGTAGAGCCAGGCAGGGAAAAAGCGTGTACCTTCAATGAGTTCCCCGGTGTAACACTCTTCACGGCCGCTGGCAAAAGACACTTTTGCCTTGAAATCAGGGTCTTTTTCAGACAGCTCTGATATTGCCGCCTGAAATGGAGCCAGCACAGATTCCGGGGTTTCACCCACCAGCAGGCGACGGTCATAGGTGACCCGGCAATTGCTCGGCACGACGGACGCACCCGGATAGGGGGTTGAAATGATGTCAGTCAGAACACAGATGCCTTTGCCGAGAACAGGCTGTTCTTTGGGCTCAATCTGATCAATCTTTTCGATGAGCCTTGTCATCTTGTGAACTGCATTGATTCCTTTTTCAGGATTGGCTGAGTGGGCAGGTTTGCCGGTTGTCTCAACGACAATTTCAGCACGACCTCTCTGGCCGATCTTGACATTGAGTTCCGAAGCCTCACCGATGACAACAAAATCGGGCTCAAAAGCTGCTGAAATCTCACGCGAGGCAATGCCTTCAAAGCATTCCTCGTGGACGACTCCGGCGACACAGATCTTACCGGGAAAGTCTCTTCCGGTCTCTTCTGCATACCAGGCAGCAGCAGCAGTCATCGCAGCAACTGCACCTTTCATGTCTGAGGCGCCGCGTCCGTAGATTTTCCCATCTTCAATAACGGCACCAAATGGATCATATGACCAGACACTCTTATCAGGAACGGGTACGGTATCGATATGACCGTCGAGCAGAACACAGGGGCCGGGCTTGCTGCCTGTAATGGTGCCGACCACATTGCCGTACCTGTCTGTTGTGATTTCGTCGAAGCCGAGCCTCTCCATGGTCTCTTTCAAGACAGCCGCCGCTTTATCCTCCCGGCCGGAAAGGCTGGTGCAGTGGATGAGATCCTGGCAAAGTGTTGTTGCAATGCTGAAATATTTTTCGTTCACGGCCTGCCTCTTAAAGGTTTTCCAGTAAACCGGTTCTGGCGTTGAATTCCTCGATCAGTTTATCTATCTGCGGAACGAGGGCCGGGGTGGTGTTCCAGTAGTTGCGGTCATACCATTGTGCCTGTATTTCATCGAAGGTCTTGCCCTGCTGCTCAACCCAGGTATAGTACTTGAGGTTGTGGATGCGTTTACGGCCATAGTAGTTCAGCTCTTCCATGGCATCTGTTCCTGTTGCATGCATCTTTCCAAAAGCGTATGCAGCATCCTTTATCTGGTATTTGCCGTGGGCTTCTTCCAGTTCGGCCAGCCTGCTGCCGTACATTTCTATGGAGTCGGTGGCCATGGTCAGCACGATGTCGTCCTCAGTCAGTTCGTAATACTTGGCAAATTTAATCGAGGCCAGGGTGTTGGCAACCGATGAGATGCCAAGCAGGTGAAGCTGGTCGACAATCTGAGCCGGAACGCCGCTTTCAACCAGATATTCCTTGCCGACCGGATCGTTGAAAAGCCTGATCAGGTTCATCGGCACCTCGTCATCAACGGCAATAACCATATCGGTGTTGCGGGTATTGTGTACCCAAGGCACATGCTTGTCGCCGATGCCTTCGATGCGGTGTTCGCCAAAGCCGTTGGTTAAGAGAGTTGGACACTGCAGCGCCTCACTGGCGGCAATCTTTGCTGCCGGGTAAAGAGATTTAAGATAATCGCCGCTGGCAAGGGTTCCGCCGGAACCTGTTGACAGGACAACTCCTTTAAAATCGGCTGCAGGATCAGCAGAGAGTGATGCCAGGAGCTCTTCCATGGCATGGCCGGTGACATGATGGTGCCAGAGATAATTGCCCATATCGTCAAACTGGTTGAAGATCATCAGGTCGTCGCCGGAATTTCTCAGCTCCCAGCATTTATCAAATATCTCTTTGACGTTGCTCTCAGAACCGGGGGTCTTGATGGTCTGACCGGCAACGGCTGCGAGCCAGTCGAAACGCTCTTTACTCATCCCTTCCGGCAAAATGGCAATGGACTCACAGCCGAGCAGGTTGGAGTCGTAGGCACCGCCGCGGCAGTAATTGCCGGTGGAGGGCCAGACAGCCTTCTGTTTGGTCGGGTCAAACTGGCCGGTGACCAGCCGTGGGACAAGGCAGCCGAAGGCTGCACCGACTTTATGGGCTCCGGTGGGGAACCATTTGCCAAGCATTAGAACAATTCTTGCCTTAACGCCGGTGAGCGAGGAGGGCAGCTCAAGATAGTTGACGTTACCGTAGGTGCCTCCTTTGGCTATGGGCTCATTCTTCCAGCTTATGCGAAACAGATTGGTTGGATCGAGATCCCAGAGACCAAGCGATCCGAGTCTGTTTTTAATCTTTTCAGGAATGAGCTCAGGGTTGCACATCTGCGCAAATGTCGGGATGATGATATTCTTTTTCCGTGCCTGTTCCACCGCCCGTTCAAGGCCGGCCTCATTTATTGTCAAATCTAGCATAGTATCCTGATCCGTTTGTATGGTTAACTGCCTCTTGCAGTTTCAATGCAGCGATGAGGGGAGTTTGTCCCTTACATCCGCAAGCTTGGGTGAAATTGTCATGGCTTCTTTGTGTGAAAGGGCACAGCCTTTCATTGTTGAAGCGACATCTTTTAAACCGTTACCGGTTATAAGCAGAACAACAGAGTCTTCCGGCCTGACAAGCTTGAGCCGCTTTGCCTCATTAAGACCTGCCAGTGAAGCCGCTGCGGCAGGTTCGGCAAATACGCCGCTTGATGCTGCCAGCAGCGGAATGGCTGCAAGAATGGCCTCATCTTCAACCCGGAGCCAGGCCCCATTGGTTTCGTTGACCGCTCTTGCCGCTTTGATTCTGTCTCGCGGAAGCCCCGCTGAAATCGAATCGGCAACAGTTGCAGCATTTATTGGCGGATAGGTAACAATATCTTCACCGCTGGCTGCCGCCCTGTACATATAATCGCTTCCAGCCGCCTGGACTCCCATCAGTCTGGGCATGGAGTCTATCCAGCCCAGTTTCAGCATATCTTTAAAACCTTTATGCAGGCCGCTGATTATGCAGCCATCGCCAACGCCGACGTATATCTGGTCCGGCACCTGCCAGCCCAGCTGTTCGCAAATCTCAAATGCCGCGGTTTTCTTCCCTTCCGCCATGTATGGATTGTATCCGGTGTTGCGGTTGTACCAGCCGAAATGGGCAGATGCCTCAAGACAGAGGGCAAAGGCCTGATCATAGGTGCCGTCAACCAGATAGACATGGGCACCATAGGCTAGCAGCTGCGCAATCTTGGCCGGGGGGGCGCTCTTGGGAACGAAAATCACACACTCCATACCGGCTGATGCACACATGCCGCTCAAGGCTGCTGCCGCGTTGCCGGTACTGGCGGTTGTAATAACAGTTGCTCCTGTTTCTTTCGCTTTCATTACGGCAACCGCCGAGGCCCTGTCTTTCAGTGAACCGGTGGGCTGCCTGGTGTCGTCTTTCAGGTGCAGGGTGTTTATTCCGCATATTTCTGCAAGCCGGTCAGCTTTTACCAGAGGTGTCCAGCCGACTGGAATTGGCGGCGGGGCAGTTTCGGGGTGAACCGGCAGCAGAGGGGTGTATCGCCACTGAGTGAAATCGCGTGATTTTGCCAGTGAGCTTTTGGAGATTTCGTTGGCAATGGCTGAATAATCATATTCCACATCAAGAATCCCCTCGTTACCATGCTCCGGGCAGGTAAAGATGTTTTCTGTCGGGGCGTACATACGGTCACAGATGGTACAGCGTAAACCGGTTATAAATTTTGATGTCTTCATGATAATCGACCTGCATTCCGGCCCCGCGAAGGGGCCGGAACGGATAAAAAAAATTACGCTTCTTTCTTGATGGCTGCGAGGAATGCCTCAAGCATCTCGTGGCCTTCTTCACCAAAGGTTGTTTCAAGGTACTCACGAATAACCGGAATGGTTGCCTCGCGGAACTTTGCTTTCTCGGCTTCAGGAAGAGTATAGATTTCAAGCTTGGTTCCCAGGAAAGGAAGACCGCGATCTGAAGCTTCAATGGCGTTGGCAATACCGCGGCTGGTAACGATCGCTGCTTTTGCTGCAGACTCAACGATGCTTGCTTCAGCCGGAGTAAGTGAATTGTAAAAATCCTTATTCATCAGCCAGACATGAGGCGCAAAAAGGTGGTTGGTGATAGTGAGATATTTCTGAACCTCATAGAGTTTTGCAAATTCAACAATCGGGGCAGGGTTCATCTGTCCGTCAGCAACACCGGTCTGCAGTGAAGTGTAGATTTCAGACCAGGCAATGGCAGCAGGTTGTCCGCCAAGCGCTGAGATGAGTTTCTTATGGGTTTCAAGACCCATGGTTCTGATTTTAAGACCTTTCATATCTTCAATGGTCTTGATTGGATGCTTTGAGTTGGTGATCTGGAAGAAACCGCCTGAATCACTGAAACCGAGGGTTTTCATGCCGGTTTTCGCCTCGATGTCATCGCCCATTTTTTTACCGAAAGGACCGTCAAATACAGCATAGGTTGCAGCAATGTTCGGGAATGCAAAAGGAATATCAAGAATGGAGATCATCGGGTAAACGCTGGCTACTGCTCCGACTGAGTGGACGCCCAGCTGGATAACGCCGGTTTTTACCATCTGGACAACATCGGCGTCCTTGCCAAGCTGTCCGCTTGGGAAAATCTCAACCTTGACTTCACCGTTGGTGCCGGATTCGACAAGGTTTTTGAAGACAACAGCCGCGGCTCCGGATGGATTGTCAAATGCGCCGTTTGGATTCAGGTGGTGCATTTTAATAACTTTTTCAGCCATTACAGGCTGTGCAAGCATGGTAAAGGCTGCAGCCGCTGCCAGTGAAAGGGAAAGCTTTTTAAGGATTTTCATATAATACCTCGTAATGGTTGCCTGCTAGAGATCAAGCAGGAGTTTCGGGAAAAACATTGCCAAGTCGGTGTAATAGGTGATGATCACTAATACAGCCACTTCTACAATGATAAAGGGCCAGAGGGAGGCACTGATCTTTTCTATGCGTTCTCCGGTTACGGAAGAAAGCACGAAAATACAGGCGCCGACCGGCGGCGTCATAAGTGAAATATTTAATGCCAGGATGATCATTACTCCTGCATGGACTGGGTGCATTCCGATGGCCGACGTAAGGGTGCCGAGCATCGGGGTAAGAATAATGAGTGCGGCGTTAATATCCATAAACATGCCGATCAGCAGGAGGAAGGCGAGAATCAGTCCTTTGATGACCAGCGGATTGTTTGAAAGAGACAGAAAAAATGCGGCCAGCTGTTGCGGAATCTGCATGAAGGTCATCCACCAGCTGAGAATAGAAGCGGATGCGATAATCAGAAACACCACTCCGGTTATGCGGCTGGTTCGGATCAGCATTTCGAAAATATCCTTTAAGCTGATCGTCCTCTCTAGAATCAGACCGACAAAAAGAGCATAGGCCACGGCAATTGCAGCTGCTTCCGTCGGGGTGACGATTCCGCCTAGAATACCGCCAAGAATGATGCCTGGCATTATGATGGCCAGGATGCTGCTTCTGAAACTTTTTAAGATCTTGCTCAGTGACGGACCGCCCTCTGCCTTCGGCAGGCCCAGGCGACGACCGAGTGCTACAATCAATGCCATGCAAAATAAACAGATGAGTATGCCCGGCAGGATGCCTGCAGCGAACAGACCTGCTATGGATACACCGGCAAGGGAGCCGTAAATAACCATCAGGTTGGACGGCGGGATGGTCGGTCCGATAATCGAGCCGGCAGCAGTTACCGCACAGGCAAAGGGACGGGTATAGCCCTGTCGTACCATTGCCGGGACAAAGGTGTTGCCGAACGCAGCGGCGTCTGAAACTGCGGCTCCGGTCATCCCGGCAAACAGGACAGAGGCCAGCATATTAGAATGGGCAAGGCCGCCCCGCAGGTAACCGACCAGGGCATCGGCAAAATCGGCAAGACGCTGGGTCATGCCTGCCTTGTTCATTATTTCACCGGCGAGGATGAAAAAAGGCATGGCCATGAAGGTGAACAGGTTCAGGCCGTCAAAGAAGCGTTTCGGCGCCATCACCATGAAGTTTTCACCGCCGATCTGAAAGAGGCCTATAACCCCAGCTATGCCGAGGACGAATCCAATGGGTACTCCGGCTATGAGCAGGCCAAAAAATACCAGTGCAACGGTTAACATCAGAGGCTCTCCTTCTGGGCGAAATAGGGTGTCAACCCGAAGCCTTCACGAACCATGCAGACGACAATCTGGATAACCGTGAGAAAACTGGCTACTGGAACTGAAAGATAGGGAATGGTCATATTCATGCCGAAGATCGTGGCATATTGGGTCGCACCATTTTTGGTCATGATGATGCCGAAATAGAAAAGAAAAAGAAAAAACGCGATGCCGATGAGGTCGAGAACCCAGCGGGCCTTGATCTGATGTTTCGCGGGTATTTTAGAAAAAAGAAGGTCAAGACCGATATGTTCTCGCCTGTAGGTACAGCAGGGCACAGCAAGAAGGGCCGCCCAGATCATGATGTACCGGGCCATCTCCTCTGTCCAGGTCCCTCCGAGCGCGAGGAAATACCTGTCGAAGATGCCGAACCAGACGACGAATATCATTGCCGCAACCAGAATCCCGCAGATACGCTCGGTTACATAATTGATACGATAGCCGAGTGTCTCAATTGTCCTGACTGCATCGGGCACTGTGGGGAGTTTATCGTTCATATTTTAACCTGTCACTTATTATGCATCAGCAGGATGGTTTTCTTCAAGGAGTTCCCGTTCGATTTCCTGAAGGCGTGCAAGACTGTTGACCCAGTTTTGCCTGACAATGGCTTTGGCACTTTCAAGATCCTGATTCCTCAGGGCCTCAAGGATGGCGGCATGTTCTTCGACAGAAACCATGGCACAGGCGGAGCCGCCGAAATAGGTAACTTCAACCCGCCTGAATTTGATTTTGAGATCCTGCAGGATGTCGATGAGATGCTGATTGCCGGATTTTTCGATATAGACATTGTGAAACTCCGTATCGGCAAGAGATGCTTTGATGGCATCCCCATCATCGACGGCTTTTGCTATCTTGGTATTAAGCCGCTCCATCAGGTCGAAGTCTTTGTCGGAAAGTTTTTTCATGCCCTGTTCCAGAGCCAGTTCTTCAAGGGTCCAGATGATCGGGTAGAATTTTTGCGGCTCTTCAATTGAGACCCGGGCAACTCTGGTCCATTTGTTGGCCGCTGATTCGATGAGACCTTTATCTTCCAGCCGTCTGATGGCTTCCCGAACCGGGGTGCGGCTTACACCGAGGCGGTCTGCAAGATCCTTATCGAGAACCTTCTCGCCGGGGCGCAGAATCCCTTCCATAATCCAGTCCAGCAGGGTGTTGTACACCTCTTCTCTCATACTGAATCGGTTAATGGGTTTTGAGTTTTCCGGTACCGGCATGTTCATTCTCCTTGTCTGAATCGATTTTGAATCCCTTATATTGGATGTAATATATCACACAAAAACGAAAGTCAATTTAAAATAGTCGATTTTGATTTTCCAATTTTGTAATAAAATTTGTTTGTTTTTGTTTTTATTTAAGAAACAGCAAAACTACAAAATGGATTTTCCAAAAAGAGAAGCTACCAGGGAGATAGCGATCTGGGCCGTACTATTCTGGATATCTAAAATAGGGTTGACTTCAACCAGATCCAGCGAGCAGAGTTTTTGGGTCTCTGCAATGGTTTCCATGATCAGCTCGGCCTCTCGGTAGGTGAGCCCGCCGCGCACCGGTGTGCCGACCCCGGGCGCTTCCATGGGGTCGATTGAATCGACATCAAAACTCAAATGAAGCCGCTTCTGGTGCGAGAGTTTTTTTAGGGCTTTCTTGAGAATGATGTGCATACCGCACTCGTCTATATCCTTCATCGTGTAGACGGTGCAGCCTGACTTTTTCAGCAGGATCTTTTCCTTTTCATCGAGATCCCGTATGCCGATCAGCACGACATTTTTCCCTTTAAGCTTTGGCCCGGGTCTGCCGACATTGTTTAATTCGGGTGCGCCGTACCCCATGAGAGTGGCAAGTCCCATACCATGAACATTGCCGCTGGGGGAGGTCTCCGGTGTGTTGAAGTCGCCATGGGCGTCCAGCCATATGACACCGCATTCCGAATCGTGAGTAATGCCGCCGATACTGCCGATGGCAATCGAGTGATCACCGCCCAGGAAAATCGGCAGCTCATCATTCTTTACAGCTCTTCTGCCTGCCTTGTAGACGACCTCGCAGGCGTTTACTATGGGAGGCAGCCGCTTGGCAAGGCTTGTATCGCGAAGCGTATAATGGCTCACGACCTGTATGTCGCCGCTGTCCTTGACCTGGTATCCCTGGCGGGTCAAGGTTCCGCGGAGCCCGGCGTATCGCAGGGCACTCGGTCCCATATCCACCCCTCGATGGCTCTGGCCTAAATCCATCGGTACGCCTATGATCTGTACATTCCTGGTCATTTCTGCCTTCTTGAAAGATTGTTGGCAAGATTGACGATGAAATCCTGAACATTTGTCAGGATCGCCTCTGCCTGACCCGAGCCGCGATTGGCCAGCTTGTCGGCGCTGAACTCTGACATGTCAACGATATAGAAAAAGACGGGACGAACGGACCCGTCTTTTTCGATTTTATAGCTCGGTGTCATATTCCCGAAAGCAATCGAGTGGAGCTGGGTTGCCATGCATATGACCGTGGTGGCTTTTCTGGCGTGGGCGCGCATGGCATCCTGCGCATCATAGGCCAAGCCGATTATTTCCGGCAACGGGCCGTCGTCACGTATGGAGCCGGCTAATACATATGGAATGTTATGCTTTTCGCAGGCGTACATGATTCCATCGGTGATACCCAGTTTTTTTATGCCTGCGGCAATCGAGCCTGCGCTTCGTATTTCGTTTAAGATGTCGAGATGGTTGTAATGGCCAAGCGGCTGCAGCTTCTGGTGATAGATATCCTGGCCCAGGCCGGTGCCGAAATATGCAGCTTCCATGTCGTGGGTGGCCAGTGCATTTCCGGCCATCAGGGCGTGGCAGTAGCCTTCTTCAATCAGGCCCTGCATCGCGTTTCTGCTGTCTTTATCAAAGGCCACTGCAGGACCCAATACCCAGACAATATGGCCGTTTTCCCGGTCATGCCGCAGGACTTCATAGAGGCTGTCATATGAATAGGAAAATGGCGTTTCCCTTGTTCCGCGAGAGCGAAAGGTGAATTTATCTGTTGATTCTTCCTTCTGTCTGAAGCATTCAGCATGGATATAGATACCTTCTTTGCCATTTTCGGTCCGTCCAACGGCGATGAAATCTCCTTTTTTGACATTACGGGCTTCAATGACTGCGATTGTACCGTCTTTCACAACAAAAACAGCATCCATTCTCCCTTCGGGGGCAAGAACCCAACCATGTTCCGGCAAATGGAGATACTCAGGAAGATTTGAAGAAGCGTGATAATTTCGGGGAAGAATTCCATCGGCAGGAGCAGGTTCCAGTTTGGCAAATGGAGAATCTTTGAACTCAGCCGTTGTAAAATCAGGCGGGATAAAGTGCAGATGTAAAGGCATGGTCTATTCTCCTGTTAACGGTATAACTTATGGCAGAACAATCCTTTAGTAGCAACTCCTTATAGAACGATATGGCGAATTTGAAACAAGATCAATATAAAACAGAATGAATGTGTAAACTGGATCGGGGAACAGCGATGGTGCGTGTTGAAGGCTGCTTAAAAAGCAGCCGGTTTTCTATGCAGATCGGAGCCCGGCTTGCCCGGTCAGGGTTCTACGGTGACGAATTTTCTTTCATTCTGTTCCCACTGCTGCGTCGGGTCTTTGAAAAAGACCTGATTCTCAATAATCAGCAGATCCAGACCGCTTGTCATAAAGACCGCTGCAGCATCTTCAACACTGTGAATGATCGGCTTTCCCATAACATTAAAGCTGGTATTGAGCACCACGGGTATGCCGGAGAGCTCATAAAAAGCGTGTATCAGTTCATAATATCGTGGGTTGAGCTGCCTGGTAACCGACTGCAGGCGGCCGGTGCCGTCTTCGTGAACAACCCCAGGCACCTTCTGCATAACTGATTCTTTGAATTTCAGGGTTCGCTCCATATAGGGGGTGAACTGGTAATTTTCAAAATACTCCTCGCCGAATTCATCCAGAACTGATGGAGCAAACGGTCGAAACTCCTCACGAAATTTCACTTCTGCGTTAATGCGGTCCTTCACATCCTTCAAACGAGGGTCAGCGAGGATAGAACGGTTTCCCAGGGCCCGCGGGCCAAATTCCGCCTTTCCCTGTATCCAGCCGATAATTTTTCCTTCAAAAAGAGCTCTTGCGGCACAAGCAACCAGTGCATTATCGTCGAGCTCCTGCTGCTTTAATCCGCAGAATTTCTTGAGACGTTCAAAAGATTCACCTGTCACCTGGCTGCCAAGGTAGGGAGAAACAACCCCTTTTCTGTCGTTCCGGCAGCCGTTATCTTCAAAATAGGCAAGATATGCAGCACCAAGCGCGTTGCCGTCATCTGCAGGAGCCGAACCGACATAGAGATTTTTAAACGGGGTTTGTTCAATTATTGTTCCGTTTGCAGAGGAATTCAGGGCGCAGCCTCCGCCGAATACAAGGTTGTCTGATATTTTCAGCTCGTAAATATTGTTTAAAAAGTCGTGAACAGTCTCGGTAAAGACCTGCTGCGCGGTTGCTGCGAAATCGGCATATTCGATTGCCGGGGTGCCGGGGGGCCGTTCCAGACTGCGCAGTTTTTCATAGTGGCTCTTCGGTAGCTTGCCGCTCTTGATTGTCACGCCGTCGACATAAATGAGCGGCCGAATCAATTCATACCATTTTTTATCCACGGTTCCGTAGGCAGCAAGCCCCATCAGTTTCCACTCTTCGCCTTCCATGAATTTAAACCCGGCTATCTGACACATCTGGGCGTAAAAAAAGCCGAGGCTTGCTTTAGCGGCCTTCACATCTTCAAGCAATTCAAAAGATCCGTTCTGATACCTGAAAGCAGCGACTGACCCCGCCTCACCGAAACCATCAATGACGACGCAGACCGCCTCATCAAAATTACTGCCGTACGCTGCAACTGCTGCATGGGTTAAGTGGTGATTATAATATCGTTTTTCGATCGGTCTGTTAAACCTGCCAAAGGCCTGCAGGCCGACAGTGGCGTTTTTCAGTACTGCCTGATGGGTAGAGATCATATACCTGGCCATCTGGTATCGTTTTCTCGCATCAGCTTCCGCTTTCCTGAGTTTGTATTTCAGGTAGAGGTCAAACAGGTGGTAACGGTACGGGTGTTTCTTCGTCCATGACATAGCCACAACGGTTTCCAGATCAGGGTCGCAGTACCTTTCGGTGAGCTTCTCGATGTAATTTATATGGTCCGGGACGCTGCCCCAGGCACGTTTTGATTGCAGGGGGCGTTCAGTTGCTTCTGCATAGACAATCTCTCCCTTGCCATTCAAAATTGCCAGGCTCGCTTCGTGCGGACTGGTGGACATTCCGATGTAATTTTTCATCATAGAACTTATAGCTGTGTTGCCGTTATTTGAAAGAAGCTGATTGTATATGTTAACCATTTATCACTTTTAACACATTAAACAGAAAAATGCTGAATCCTAGCCCACTTGTTATCACTTTAGCAACCCCATACTTCCGATATGTGCAGGTATTGGCTACAGGGCATGGAAGCTTAGACTTCATGTGCATATTTTGGTGAATGATGAGAGAAAAATGAATGTTGAATTTGCATGAAAGTTTGACAGATCTGATAAATGTCTTGTCGGTCATAGAGAAAATCACTAGTATGCTGTTCTTTAATTGTGTTGTCGATGAGTCGACTGTATGTTGACGGACCGGGGAGGTAAGTTGTAATTGTGACCATGTGGTCGATAAAATTCTACTTACACTTTAAAAGAAGAGAAAAGGATGGAGAAAATGATCAAAAACAAATTTTTTTTACTGTGCTGTGGGTTGATGTTGGCTTTTACAAGCCAGGCTTTTGCTGCTGATAAACTGGTAAATGGTATTGATGCCAATTTTCCTCCGTTTGCCTATATTGATAAAACAGGCAAACCGAGCGGATTTGATGTTGAGGCCATGGACTGGATTGCCAAGGAAATCGGTGTGGAAGTTACCCATCAGCCAATCGAATGGGATGGTATCATCACCAGCCTGCTGACCAAGAAGATCGACATTATTGCTTCTGGTATGTCCATTACTGAGGAACGTGCAAAAAAGGTTGATTTTTCAATTCCATACTGGGTTATCAAGCAGGTTATGGTGACCAAAAGCGATTCTGCTCTGACCATTGATAATCTTCTGAAAGAAAAGAAAACCATCGGTGTCCAGCAGGGTACATCTGAAGCGAAATGGCTCAAGGAAGAAGCAGCCAAGCAGGGTTGGAACTTCGAACTCCGTTATTACAATTCCGCTCCTCTTGCAATTGAAGATGTCCTGAACGGAAGAATTGATGCGGCAGCCATGGATGATGCTCCGGCTAAAGATGCGGCTGGTAAAAAAGATGTCAAGATCGCCGGAACCTTTGGTATGGACGATGAAACCTTCGGCTATGCTGTGCGCAAGGATGACAAAGAGCTTCTTGCCAAGGTAAACGCGGCCCTTGAAAAACTCATGGCGTCACCTGAGTGGGACGCTCTTGTAGAGAAGTACGAACTCAATAAATAGGTCGTATATCGAAAGAGCCGCGATGCTTATCATAAGGCATTGCGGCTTTTTTTTTGTGTTTTGAGTAGCAGTAATCTAGTAACAGGAACAGAAGATTAGTATGCCGGAGCCAATATCAGTTGTTATAGAAGCCTTTCCTTATCTCCTGCAGGGAACTTTCCTGACGGCTGGAATTGTCGGAGCAGCCATGGCCCTGGGACTGATTCTGGGTGTTTTTATGGCTGTCGGGCTGGTCTACGGGAATAAAGTTGTCCGATTCCTGATTACACTATATCTATGGCTGTTCAGGGGCGTCCCGGTTGTCGTGCTCCTCTTTCTCTTCTATTTCGGCCTGTTCAACTATTTTAATATCAATGTCAGTGCGTTTACCGCTGTGACCATTGTTCTGGGGCTGACAACCGGAGCTTACCAGGCCAATATTTTCAGGGGTGCAATGCTGTCACTGCCGCGCGGCCAGTTCAAGGCGG
This sequence comes from Desulfobulbaceae bacterium, assembly GCA_003249645.1. Lineage (GTDB taxonomy): Bacteria > Desulfobacterota > Desulfobulbia > Desulfobulbales > Desulfocapsaceae > SZUA-575. The sequence continues at coordinate 75,475 of QKIH01000106.1, forward strand.
CCAGCGGATTGGGCATGACTGACCTTCAGGCAATCAAATCGATCATCCTGCCGCAGATTCTTCGCATTTCCATACCCGCCTGGTCCAATGAGTATTCCATTATCTTGAAAGACTCGGCATTGGCTTTTGTTATCGGTGCCCCGGAAATCATGGCGAGAACCCAATTTGTTGCTTCCAGGACCTATCAGCACCTGTCACTGTATATAACGGCCGGAATTATTTATTTTGTGCTGACCTGGGCAGGTGTGATGGCACTTAGAAAACTTGAAAAACATGTCCGCATCCCCGGATATTCAGCTAACGGAAATCAGTAATGAGCACAGGCAAAGGCAATCCTATTCTCAGGGCCAGCAACATAACCAAGACCTTTGGGAACAATACCATTCTCCATGGGGTGAGTGTAGAACTGGCCAAAGGGGAGATAAAAATTCTCATCGGTTCATCAGGAGGAGGCAAGTCAACCCTGCTCCAATGCATTAACTGCCTCGTCGTCCCGGATTCGGGAGAAATTGAAGTTGACGGCATGGTGATAGATATCACGAAGAAGAAAGATCTCTATCGACTGCGTCAGCAGGTCGGCATGATTTTTCAGGATTTTAACCTCTTTGACCACCTGACAGCGATTGACAATATTACCATTGCCCTGCGCAAGGTAAAAAAGATTAGTCGGGAGCAAGCCACACAACGTGCCCGCCAGGAACTTGAACAGGTGGGACTGGGAGATAAACAGCATCTTTATCCTGCCCAGCTTTCCGGCGGCCAGAAACAGCGTGTGGCAATTGCCCGAGCACTGGCTATGGACCCGAAAATTCTCCTGCTTGATGAACCCACCTCCGCCCTTGATCCTACCCTGGTTGGTGAGGTTATCAGTGTTATCAAACGGTTGGCGGCAAAAGGGATGACCATGATTATGGCAACCCACCAGATGAGCCTGATCTCGACGCTGGCAGATGAAATTCTTTTCATGGAAAACGGCCGGATAGTTGAACAGGGGACACCATCGGTGCTTTTGGCCAAAGGCAATAAGAGCCGGACACGGGGCTTTTGTGACAGCCTGAATGATCTTGTCGGCGAGGAGGGCTGAGGTGGAATTGTCTCCATTCTACCAGGAACTGTTTACCAGTCTGAACCGGGGCGTTGTGATGTCAGTGGCGCTGATTGTTCCTTCGGCTATCGGCGGAGTTATTATCGGCATTCTGGCGGGTGTGATCCGTACCTTTGGCGGCCGTTTCGTACGTGCTGTCGGTGACGGATATGCTGCTGTTTTCAGAGGAACACCTCTGGTTGTCCAGCTTTTTGTCATCTATTTCGGGCTGCCGAATCTTGGAATTTATCTTTCCCCGTATGTTGCCGCTGTCACCGGTTTTATGTTATGCAGCGGGGCCTACCAGTCCGAATATGTTCGCGGTGCGCTCCTGTCCATCAAGAGCGGCCAGTATCTTGGGGCTCAGGCTCTCGGCTTTACAACTTTTCAGACCATTTTCTGGATTGTCGTTCCCCAGGCGGTACGACGTGCAATACATGGCTGCGGCAATGAAATTATTTACCTGATCAAATATTCATCCCTTGCCTTTATCGTCACCTGTATTGAACTGACCGGGGAAGGAAAAACGATCGCCACCGAATATTTTCGTTTTACCGAGGTGTTTATGGTTATCGGCGTCTACTATCTCCTGCTGGTAACCATCGCAATGATGATCCTGAAAAGGATTGAGAAAACTCTTTATGTCCCAGGGTTTGGCCGCAGTTAAGCGGCGCATCCAAATTATTACCATTTTTTCAGACGATGCATAATTATTCTCCGATTACAGCTGAAATAAAAGCGGCCATCTGCAGTGAGATAGGCGCTGACAAGGTTTTTGACCAGACAGAGGTCTTAGAGCAATGTGCAAAAGATGCTTCAACCCTGCACATTATTCCCGAACTGGTTGTAAAGGCAGAGACGACAGAGGATGTCCGGAAACTCATGATTCTTGCCAACAGGTATAACTTTCCGGTTACACCGCGAGGAGGTGGCTCCGGTCTGGCCGGAGGCTGTCTGCCGGGCTGCGGCGGGGTCGTCCTGTTGACAACCGGACTGAATAAGATCATCATAATCGATCGCAAGAATCTTCTCATGAAAGTTGAGCCGGGAGTGATCAGCCAGGATGTCCGCAATGCTGCGGATGCCGCCGGCCTTTTTTATCCGCCTGACCCTGCCGGTATGGATCAGTCGACCATCGGCGGCAATGCTGCAACAGATGCCGGTGG
>QKIH01000070.1 GCA_003249645.1 Desulfobulbaceae bacterium
GTTTGTGAATATTGCTTATAGGTAATATCTATCTGAGTGGTGAGAAAATGGACTTTGATTATGGGTGATTGTTTCGGTTATGAAGGAAAGTAGATGCATTGGATTTGAGCTTTGCACAACTATGAGGTGCTCTCTGGAGAAATGCCTTGGTTATGCTTGAAATACCTTTTGATATCGATTAGATAGGCCTGGTTGTCATTGGGGAGATAGTCTCAAGCAATCAGCTTTAAACAAACTTGAGATTGCCAAAACACAGTTTAACTATTGGGTATAAAGGATACAGCTGAGAGTTTAAATGTTAGGTAGATCACACATTACTAACTCTTATATATAACGATAGAAGTGCTATTTCTTGATGAGCATATTTTTGTAGACTGGCCATGCCTTTGTCGCATGCTCTTCAATATCGAACTCTCCTTCACTCATAAACGACAACAAAGCTCCGGGCTGGATAATTCCTAAAAACATTCTTGCAGCAACAGCTGGGTCAAGATCGCTTCTTATTTCTTCTTTGTTTTGGCCTTCAGCGATAATTCTTTCAAGTTTACCAAGGTATGCAGAAACTAACTCATAAAGACGTCGTTTTTTTACGTTTTTTTGTCCCCAAAATTCATCAGAAAAAATGATTCTTGGAATCCCATGGTGCTGACTGATTAATCGGACATGACGGATGAGCAATTCATGCAATTGGTCGATAGTATTATCTTGTGTTTCGCGAACATCTTTCAGATTTTTAGCAAATTTTTCTTCAATATAATCCAGGATTGCCATTAAAATTGCGTCTTTACTGTTAAAATGTCTATACAGTGCTGATGGTACAAGGTTGAGACTCGTGGCAATATCAGTAATTTTCAGTTTTCTTACGTCGCTATCTCCTAAAAGTTTTAATGCGGCATCAACAATCTGCTCTTTTCTAATATGTGATGATAATTTTTTTGTTTTCATTTTATTATGTGAATGTCTTTTCACATATTTTGTGATATGGTTTATTACATGACTAAATTGTCATGTCTGTTCCTCTCTAAGTTTATATAATCATGAGAGTTATGAAAGCTTATCTTCATGCTCTTAAACGACGTAAAGTCTGCTCCTTACAACGGTAGTATACTTTTCAGTAAGTATCCTGTCGAATAATTTGATTTAATGATTGGGTTTGGGTGATTATGAAAAAGCTTTTCATCTTTATGATTGTTGGGATTTTTTTCGGCATTGTCATTTCTCTCGTCGGTGCAGAAATGGTCGAGCGGACTTCAGGGGTGGAATTCTGCTCCATGTGCCATTCGATGAAGCCAATGGCAGCAGCCTATGAAGAGGATATTCATGGCGGTAACAGCAATCATGGCGTTAAAGCCAAATGTGCCGACTGCCACCTCCCCCATGATGACGTCTTCACATACATCACTGCTAAAGCTTATACCGGAACCAAGGACGTACTCGGCGAACTCTTCTGGGCAGACAAATTCGACTGGGTTGGAAACCTTGAACACCGTAAAGCGTTCACTTACACTTCAGGCTGTCAGAAATGTCATGATCTCGACGCCATCCAGTATGAAATTCCAAAAGCATTTCTTGCACACAAGGATTTTAAGACCGGTAAAATTACTTCATGTATCGAGTGTCACGAACACGTTGGCCATAAGAATATCAAAGCACATCTATAAATCGAAGTCATGGGAGGAACAAAAATGCGTCTATTCTTCGCAACTGCTTTAGCCCTGGGGCTGGCAACATCAGCCTATGCGGTTGACAGCAACATCAAAACTTTAAAGGTTGAACGGGGCCTGTCCCCTGAAGGACAAAAATGCATCGAATGCCATGCGGAGAAACAGCCAGGTATAGTAGCAGACTGGAAAATGAGCCGTCACGGCCATGTCGGCGTTTCCTGTATCGACTGTCACCAGGTTGATCCGGGATCCCCAATGGCTTCACAAAGCTGCCCTGGCGTCAAGGGAACAGATATCTATATGAGTGTTGCTGTAACTCCGAAAACCTGTGCAAGATGTCACAGTCAGGAAGTAGAGCAATTCAACGCCAGCGGCCACTACAGAGCAAGCTTGCAGTACCATGAGGCTGATGGACGGAACTATGAAGGTATGAAAGCCCTGATGCAAACCCATGAAGGACAGGGTATGGAGAAGTATAAAAATGCCGCTGATATGACCGGTTGTATGCAGTGTCATGGTTCTGTTGTTACACTTGACGGATCCGGTCGACCAAATAAAGAAGGTTGGCCAACTGCTGGTATCGGTACCCAGTATCCTGACGGATCTGTCGGCAACTGCGTAGTCTGCCATACCAGACACCGCTTCAATGTTGCAGAAGCAAGAAAACCAGCCGCATGTGCCTCTTGCCACCTCGGTCCTGATCATCCAGATATTGAGATTTTCAATAACTCCAAACATGGTCACATTTACAATTCAGAGGGCAGTGAATGGAACTTCTCTTCAGCACCGGATGCGTGGGAACCAGGTGATTATCGAGCACCTACCTGTGCAGTATGTCACCAGAGCGGTATTGGTGATCTGTCAACAACCCATAACGTCTCAGAACGTTTGAGATGGAATCTATGGGCAAAGCGTTCTAATGTCAGAAATTCTCCTGATCCGCTGAGCATGCTTACAGGGGACGGTGTGAAAGGACGTGAGTTGATGAAAAAAGTATGCAGCAATTGCCACACATCACTTCATACCGATAATTTCTTCGAACAGGCAGACAACCACATTGAGCTTTATAATGAGGGTTATTTCGATGTTGCCGATAAAATGCTGAAAGAACTGAAAGAGAAAAATCTTCTCAAAGCAAACCCATGGGATGATGAGTTCCAGAAAGTCTACTATCACCTGTGGCACCATGAAGGACGCCGTATGCGTCAAGGTGCTGCAATGGGTGCACCTGACTATGCACACTGGCATGGTGTGTTTGAGCTTCAACAGGATCTCTATGAGCTTAAGCACATCTATAAACAACGTATGGATTCAGGTAAGATAGAATAATAGTTAAGTCCGTCAGTTCTTATAGCTAAGGAGAGGCTCGCTTATCCTCTCTTTAGCTGCTTTTAGCAATGGAGGATATCTAAAAGAAGCTATTGAAAAGAGTATCTGTTTGAAAAATTCTGAATTGACCTGAGTCAATGTGACGAATTGCGTCTGATATTAATATCATTTTACATCAATAATGAATCATATCGAAAAGCAAACGTTACCAAATATCATCCACAATTTTTCAAGGATTCGATTTATGGCTATCCTTTATAGTATCCCTATCTTCTTGAGCTCGTTGTTAATTACAGCTCATTTCTATAGGAATGGAGCGACGATTGTTGCTTTATTTTGTCTAGTATCTCCAGCTTTATTACTTCTGAGGCGAAGCTGGGTTCCTAAATTGTCGACCTGTTTGCTTCTGCTGTTCTCTTTGGAATGGATTAGGACAACTGTAATTTTTGTTGAGCAATATAAATTATACGGAAAGTCATACGAGAAACTCGTCACCATTATGGCATTGGTAATTCTTTTTACCCTGTTTTCAGCAATCGTATTTAGAGCAGGAGTAATGAGGGAGACATATCGGGATCATGATGACGATTATCTTGTAATTCGGCGTTAAGTTAAACACGTTCTGTTTTGTTTTATGCGTTTTGCTAAAGTTTATTGTCCGCGCAATAAATTAACTCATGAGGAAAGCTATGTTTGGTAACCCATGTGAACAGACTTATTTACAGTAAAAAAGGCTGATTGATGTATGTCACTCCGATATTTTTTATTCTGTGCAATTGCTTTAACAATAATAACACCAGAATGATGCTGATATGAGAAATAAAGGAAAAACTGTCAAAGCTCAAATTCAATCTGCTTTCGAATTGACGGATGAAGATGTTCTTGAGGCGATGAAAGAAGTTGAAGGATATCTTGACATAACCGTTCGAGATTTTCGGGAACTCTATATCCGGGCTATGAAGCTTGCTCGTAAAAGGTTTTTTCGTTCCACTCCAGTCAAATCCATTATGCAATCTCACGTGGCTGTAATACAACGGAATGCTGGACTTGAAGAAATCATACGTACTCTTGCTGAAAACTCGGTTTCAGGTCTTCCAGTTATGACTGATACTGGCAGACTGGCCGGAGTTGTTTCAGAGAAAGATATTTTTAACAGATTAAGCGGGGAAAAGGATTCCTCTTTCTGGCAGATCCTTTCCGGCTGTGTTCAAAGCAATGGTTGTCTCATGAAATCAATCACCTCTATCACAGCAGGCGATATTATGAGTTCTCCCGCTGTGACTGTTGGCGAGACAGCTTCTGTTCGGGACGTTTTGGAAATATTTAGCGAAAAAAACATTAACCGGTTGCCGGTAGTAGATACACAGGGAAGTCTTGTCGGAATTATCACGAGAAGCGATATCCTCAAGGCGCACCTGGCATATGAGGATCAGTAATGCGTTATTTTGCAAAGATGAAAGGATCTGCGCTCAGTCCGCCAAGAGTGAGTCTTGTTGAGATTTTTTGGTCATGGATCGGAGCCTTTTTGGGCATTGGTGCTGTCTCTTTTATTCACTTTAATCTGTTTGACGGTCTGGACAGGGTCATGCTCATAGGCTCTTTCGGTGCGTCAGCAGTCTTAGTTTACGGTGCTATAAAAAGTCCACTCGCACAACCGAGAAACTTGATCGGGGGGCATGTCCTTTCCGCCATAATCGGGGTAACGTTCTATATGCTCTTGCATGATCAACTGTGGTTGGCGTCTTCTTTGGCAGTAGCAACAGCAATTGCGGTTATGCATGCGACAAAGACATTGCATCCTCCTGGAGGAGCAACTGCATTAATTGCCGTGATTGGCTCTCCACAGATACATAGCCTCGGGTACTTTTATGTTCTGATGCCAGTTGGCCTCGGAGCAATAGTTATGCTGATAATTGCACTTTTAATAAATAATCTTTCCGATAAAAGAAGTTATCCGGAGTTTTGGCTATAACGTTTGGAGATATGAGGAATAATGGCAACTTCAGGTGAACATCGAAACGGTTGATACCTGAGGGCTTAAAACTGAATCGATCTTTACTATCCAGAGATGACAGCAAAGGAGGATTAATTAATACCCGTCAGCCTATTTCCTGACACATAATGCTATACTATCGTCTGAAGCCCCTATGGGGAAAATACAAATTATTTACCAGGGAGGAGCTTATGTCTATGTTTTGCCATCAATGCCAAGAAACCGCTAAAAATACCGGATGCACGATTCAAGGAGTTTGCGGTAAAAAAGAAGATGTCGCAAACTTACAGGATTTATTTATATGGACTCTCAAAGGGATTTCTTTTTGGGGGGTGCTGGGGAAAGAGTTTGGTATTTATGATGAAAAGATAGCCTTTTTCATCGACAAAGGCATGTTTGCAACCATTACTAACGCAAATTTCAGCAAACCCGATTTTATTGACTTCATTAAACAAAGCTGCATATTAAGGGATGAATTAAAGACAAAAGTTTTAACGGCTTATAAAGATCACAAAGGGACAGAGTTCAACGGTGAGGTTCCTGAATGCGCCACGTGGATATACAAAGATGAAGAAGATATATTATTGAAATCTTCGACCGGTGCAGGTGGGTGGCTAGAGATTGAAGACGAAGACAAACGATCACTCAAGGCCACTATACAATATGGACTGAAAGGTTTGTGTGCTTATGCAGAGCATGCTTATCAACTCAAAAAGCATGACCGTGAGATATTCGAGTTTCTTATGGAAGGTCTTGCCGCAATTGAAGATCCAACTTTGTCGGTTGATGATTTATTTGCACTGGTAATCAAAACTGGTCAAATGGGTGTTAAAACAATGGCTCTTTTGGATCAGGCTAATAACGAAGGGTACGGGACATGTGAAATATCAACAGTCAATCTTGGTGTTGGGGCAAAACCTGGTATTCTTGTTACTGGCCATGATTTGGTTGATCTTCATGATTTGCTTGAACAAACAAAAGATAAGGGTGTTGATGTATACACTCATAGTGAAATGCTTCCAGCACATTACTATCCCAAGCTAAAACAATACGATAATCTGGTGGGCAACTATGGTAATGCCTGGTGGTTACAGAAAAAAGAGATAGAGACCTTTAACGGGCCAGTTCTTTTCACATCAAACTGTATCGTTCCACCTCGGACCGAACATATGGATCGAATATTTACAACTGGAGCTGTCGGTTTTGAGGGATGTCAACATATTCCAGACCGAAAAGAAGGGGAACAAAAAGACTTTTCCAAGCTCATAGAAAAAGCGATGACATGTACACCTCCAGAACAGATTGAATCAGGTACATTCGTCGGAGGTTTTGGTCACAATCAGGTGATGTCAATTGCAGATAAAGTTATTGAGGCAATAAAGAGTGGTGCTATAAAACGTTTTGTCGTTATGGGGGGCTGCGATGGCCGTCATAAATCTCGTGATTACTACAGTGAAGTTGCAGCTCAATTACCACATGATGCGGTTATCCTGACAGCGGGTTGTGCAAAATACAAATACATTAAGCAAGATCTGGGAGATATCGGTGGAATCCCAAGAGTGCTTGATGCAGGCCAGTGCAACGATTCTTATTCTCTTGCTGTAATTGCTCTTAAATTGCAAGAAGCCTTTGAACTGGAAGATATCAATGATCTGCCCATTTCTTTTGATATCGCCTGGTATGAACAAAAGGCCGTTCTTGTTTTACTTGCATTACTTTCCCTTGGTGTCAAAGGAATACGGTTAGGACCAACGCTTCCGGGATTTCTTTCTCCAAATGTAGCCAATATATTAATAGAGAAGTTTGATATCAAACCCATTTCAACACCTGAAGCAGATGTAGCTGCAATGATGGCCGGCAACTAATTTGAATTAACTAATTTGAATTAATGCAGACTTGATCTGGCAGTTACCAGCTTTTATTGGTGCCTGTCAGATCTTGTCACGTTGAGTCTCAATAGTCTCTTAATTTACTTGAAGTTGAGATTACTCTAAATAGTAAAGGCCTAGAATGCAGTTTCAATCTTTGCTGTTATTGGAGATATTTGAAAGTGGCTTGAGACACCTTTTCCATGAACATCTTGCTTTGGATTTTTGAAAAATAGAATTGAGTTTGTTTTGTGCACTTCAAAATCCAGCGTCTAATCAATTAGACGATTTTTAGACGTTCTAATCGAAATAGATCCATATTAGACGAAATAAGTGGGGGGAAAACGA
>QKIH01000168.1 GCA_003249645.1 Desulfobulbaceae bacterium
AAACCTCCTTAACAAAATTAAGGTATCGTATTACCGATTGTTGTTACTCCCCAGTAAAACAACATCTACAGGCCTAGAATTGTGATGGCATCAATTTGACAGGGATAATGCCACAGTTTGTTATGAAGAACAAGCGTTTTTTTTTGACAGGATTTATGTTTTTTTCTGTTACGATTTAGGCAGATTCTGTCTCATTACCTCAAACAGAATAACAGCAGCGGCAACAGAGCTGTTCAAAGAATCAAGCCGACCAGACATTGGTATGGAAATAATGACGTCACACTCTTTTTTTATCAGTGGACGAATCCCTTTTCCTTCACTTCCCACAACAATACAGGCAGGCGAAGAAAAATCTGTCTCGTAAACCGACACAGCATCCCGATCCTTAACAGCCCCGTAAACCCAGGCTCCGGCCTTTTTGAGTTTCTTCAGACTCTCTGAAAGATTTGATACCTGTGCGATATCAATATGAGACATTGCTCCGGCTGCCGATTTCGCAGCTGTTCCGCCAAGTGGCGCAGACCGCTCGCGAGTAAGCAGAACACCGTCAGCCCCGGAAGCCAGTGCTGATCTGATAATTGCGCCGATATTATGGGGATCCTGCAGACTGTCGCAGACGATGAGACGAGGCTTTTCTCCTTTTTCAACCTTTGCCGCAAATTTTTCAACCATCTCATCAAACGGCATCAGACTCACCTGGGTTGTTCTGGCAAGAACTCCCTGATGCCTGGCCTGGGCGGCTTCCGGCCCCGTCAGTTTAAAACCAGGCAAAAAGCTGATTTTCACCCCGGCCGTTCTAGCCAGTTCAATAATCTCTTCTATCTTGCTGCTGCGCCTATCTTTCTGGACAATCACTTCGCTTACTCTGTCCGGCTCTTCGGCCAAAGCTTCATAAACAGGGTGAATGCCCCATAAAAGATCTTCACTGGCCTTAAAACGTTTTTCAGCAGGCCTTTTTGGCTCATTATTTTGTTGAGTGCGGTTTTTCATAAGTCTTATTTGAATGTGATCGGTTTTCCAGAATAATCACGATGTCCTCTTGCCCTTTCGGCAAGTATCACCGCTTTCAGCATTGCTGTTGCCTCCTCCAGTTCACCGTTAACGATCAGATACTGGTATCGGTTACATTGCTCCAGTTCCATCTTAGCATTGCCAAGCCTGGTCAGAATCTCTTCTTCTTTTTCTGTGCCTCTGCCACGCAGTCTGCGCTCCAGTTCCTGGACTGAAGGCGGTGCGATAAAAATATCAACAGCCTCAAGATCAGTCAGGTTACGAATTATTTCAGCTCCTTGCGTATCAATATCAAGAATAACATCAATGCCCTGCGCAAGCTGCTCTTCAATTGATTTGCGGTTGGTACCGTACAGGTTATCATGAACATGCGCATACTCAATGAAATGCCCTTGACCGATAGCTTCTTCGAAATCCTGACGGCTAACAAAATGATAATCAACGCCATTTTGTTCACCTTCCCGGGGATTTCTTGTTGTATGCGAGACAGAGAACATCAGGCCGGAAATATCAGCCATAACCTTTCTCAGAAGAGTTGTCTTACCAGTTCCGGAAGGAGCTGATATAACGTAGAGAGTACCGCTCTGCATCTGTCATCCCTCCTCGTGAAGCTTAGCTTGTTCTATGTACTGATTGAGATGATACCCGGGGTAAAGTGCAGCCATTCGCTGGCCAATGGTGTCAGACTGTACCGACGAAAGCACCACATGGTTGGAATCAAGCACCAGAATGGAGCGGGTACGACGCCCCTCGGTGACATCTATAAGCCGATTTTCCTTCTTGGCCTGTTCCTTGAGTTTTCTTGCTGGAGACGACCCGGTGTTAATGACCGCCACGATTCGCTCCACCATAACTGTATTACCAAAACCGACATTAATCAGCTGCATAGGCTCTATTCTATGTTTTGTACCTGCTCGCGCATTTTTTCAAGCTCTCCCTTGAGCTCAACAGTAAGGTGCGCAATCGAAGCATCATTAATTTTTGAAGCGAGGGTATTTACTTCACGCAGAAATTCCTGAATAAGAAAATCCATTTTTCTGCCTATATCACTCCCTTCATCCAGAAAAACTCTGAACTGCGCCATATGGCTCTTCAGCCGAACAATTTCTTCTGTAACGTCAGTTTTATCAGCCATTACAGCAACCTCCTGTGCAAGACGCATAGGATCAAGCTGCACAGAACCAAGCAATTTTTCAAGACGCGCTTTCAATGTTTCTTCACGCTGCTGAAGCAGCTGTGGAATAGTCTTCTCAACCTGATCTACAACATCGTTAAAATGCTCCAGCCGTGAAGTGAGATCCTGAACGAGAGTTTTTCCTTCCTGAAGGCGCATCTCTTCACAGCTTTTAAGAGCTGCCTCAATGGCACTCTCAATCACCGGCCAGCTCTCTTCAAGGTTTTCTGTATCCTGTTCAGTAACCAGAACTTCAGGAAAGTTAATCAAGGTGCGCAGATCAATTTGCGTATCCAGCTCAAGGCCCCTGCCCATCTCTTCTAAAGCCTTTTTATAGATGGCGGCAAGCTCAATGTTAGTGTGAACTTTGACCAGATCAGTAAAGTCACCGCTTACCGTCAAAACAAGATCAACCCTGCCGCGATAATGGCAGCTCTCCACTTTTTTCCGAATAGAATCCTCAATGGCACCATAGCCACGTGGGAGTTTACATTTCAAATCGAGATAACGGTGATTGACACACCGAATCTCTACCGCCCAGCGCCGTTTTTCAATACAGGACTCGCCTCTGCCGAATCCGGTCATACTTTTAACTGCCATGGTACTCTGTAGATTAAGTTAATTTTTAACGTCACAAAAAAGAAAACGATGCAAAGGAATCCCTAAGCATCGTTTTCTCTGCCTTCAATTTTTCAGTTGTCGAAGAATTTTACATCGCCTTATTGAGTTCCTCAACAAACACGTCTGAGAGATTGATAGTAGCATCAACATAAAGAACGCCTGAGCGCATATCGTCAAGAATAAGAGTATAACCGTTTTTCTTGGCATACTCGCTGACAATTGTGTCGAGCTTCTTGAAGACTGGTTCAAACTCTTTATTCTGAAGCTGTCTCATTTCAAAATTGGCATCATCGGTTTTCGCTTTCAGCTCACGCTGCATCTTTTGAAGATCACGAACCTTTTCAGCCTTAATTTCTTTACTCCAGACCGAACTCTTTTTCTCTATTTCTTGCTGCAGCGCAACCAATGCATCCTCATCAGTTTTGAGACCTTTCCGAAGATCTTTCATCTTGTCTTCGATCTTGGTTTTGATCTCTTTTCCAATGTTTGAGTTAGCCAGCACTTTCTGCACGTTCATCACGCCAATTTTGGTAACCGGAGACGCAGCCATGGCTGGAGCCAAAACAAAAACATTAAAACAAATGAGGCAGCTGACCAGAATTGCTGCTTTGGTAAATACTTTTTTAAAGCTCATTATAATTCCTCGAACTCCTGAAATTTGCAGTGTCTGCGGCGATTACTTGACTTTAACGAAGTCGTCACGTCTGTTTTCTGCCATAGCGGTCTCGTCAGTGCCAAGATTCTCAAGACGCTCCTCGCCATAACTGACAGTGCTCATTTGTGCGCTTTCTACGCCAAGGTTTTCAAGATATTTCTTTGCAGCCAGTGCACGACGCTCTCCGAGTGCCAAGTTGTATTCTTTAGTACCACGAGGATCGCAGTTTCCTTCGATTACAATAGCCTGTCCGGAAGACTTCAGGTAGTCGGCATTATTTTCAAGGCGCTTAACAGCATCCTGTCTTACATCAGAAGAATCAAAATCGAAATAAATTGGCAACATAGGGCCGTCAGTACGTCCCTCGGTAATAACTGGTTTTGAGTCAAGAGACTCTGGCGCACCCATCGCTTCACTATCCGGCTTCATTTCTTTATCACTGTCTGAGGATGCGCAACCTGAAAGGGTTACAACAGACGCAAGTAATAATGCAGGCAAGAAAGCCTGGATTCTTTTAACCATGAGAACAACCTCCCGTTTCGTAATTTTCTTTGTTTTTTTTAACTTTGGTCGATTTCATTAATTGCTTGTCAAGCATTGCTTGATCAGTGGATACTATTGTGCTTCAAACTGATAAATATATATTATGCACTAACAAATTCAAGAGATATTTTTATTTTGGGGGGTCTGGACTGAAAATATATTCAGGTCTGTATTAATCAGTTATTTTAAGCCGTCAAAATTGTCTTATCTTCTATCGATCTTGGTAATGTTTTGACCAGTTTTTATATTGTCTATTTCTTGCACCACTGGTATGGAATATGATAATTATCTTTTCAGATGCGGACGATAGTATTACTATGCTCTTCCATTTACACATTACATAAACGTCAATTGGCGAATTGCTATAAAGAGAGATTACATGGCCAAATCACACATCAGCCCTAACCGGGCCACAGACAAGACAATCCGAGCCATCGACCGAAAAAGGGAGCAGGAAAGACGAAGAATGTTCCATCATGCCAAAGAGCATGCCGATGTCCTCGCTAAAAAGCTTGTTCAAAGACTGATAGACCGCAAGATCATTGAAGTTACCTCCGTTGATAACATCCGTGATAGCATCGAGAAACAACTTCGCCACCTGAGCTCTATAGATGAATTTGATTTCCAGATGAAAATCGCTCCGATCCGTACCCTTGCCCAGGACCCGAACATGGTGAGTCTGTATATCACTCAATATGTGATTGAAGACCTCATCGATCATCCTGATATGAACGATATCTTCGGTGAGGATCTGGAAATTTATCGAGCCGTTGATTCAATCATGAGGGTACTGCGTCCCCAGTGATCCATCCAAAGCAAATGCCTTCTCTTGTCTTCGCCGACAGAGAGGGCAACATAACTGATTTCCCAGATCTTACCATGGCTGGCATGGCTAACCGACAATATCGCCAGCCTAATCTTGATGAACTTATCCCTCTTCCTGATGGAAGTGAAATTTTTGTACTTCCCGGTCGCCTGCCTGTAGGTTGTGACAGCAAAACCGGCGAACCGTTTTTGCTGGATGACAATCCTTTCGAGCCTGGCAATGCTATCCAGGCGGTTGCAGCATTTATGGCCCCCGCCCACACGGCGCTGTTAACCAGTGCATACCAGACAAAGGACGCGAGTTCACCGACGCTGCCGCTTTTTGCTTACTGTGCGGTGGGCTGGTATGATGGCAAGTTCTGGGTAACCGGATTCCGCAGCGATAATGACGTCCGTCAGGACCGCAATCAATATTCGCAGAATACCGTTGTCAAAAAGACAAAAAAGATGCTCGACACTCATCTGGACAACCGTCTGATCCAGCATTTGGGGAAGTGCTGTCTCACCTACGGTTGTCCTGCAGCGAGAAACTATTTTCTCGGCAGATGGGAAGCCCCGATCCCGACATCGCCACATTGCAACGCACGTTGTGTCGGTTGTATTTCACTGCAGCCATCCGGTTGCTGCCCATCGACCCAGGAAAGACTGCAGTTTGTTCCAAGCCCAAAAGAAATCAGCCAGCTGGCTGTTGCTCACCTAGAATCAGCTCCGCGCCCCATTGTCAGTTTTGGACAGGGCTGTGAAGGCGAACCCCTTCTTCAGGCGGACACCATTGAACATGCGATCACTCGAATCCGTAAACAGACCACAAGAGGAACTATCAATCTCAACTCAAATTCCAGCCTTCCCGATAGTGTTGCAAAACTTGCCAAAGCCGGTCTTGACAGTCTCAGGGTGAGTTTAAATTCAGTACAGCCTCACTATTACGAACGCTATTACAGACCGAAGAACTACAGCTTTGATGATGTTAAGCAATCGATAAGGGAAATGAAAAAAGCCGGGAAATTTGTCTCCCTCAATTATTTCATTCTTCCCGGGGTAACCGATTCTGAGCCGGAGTTCGATGCTCTTGTTGATTTATGTTCATCGTTAAAAGTTGATCTCATCCAGCTGCGCAATTTGAATATGGATCCAGAATGGTATTTGAACGTTCTTGAATTTGATGAAAACGCTAAACCCATTGGTGTACTGAATTGGTATAAAAAACTGCAAAAGCAATTGCCTAAATTACAATTCGGATATTACAATCCCTTCCTGGGATAACTCTTTAGCTATTCACCAAATAAATATCTATCCGCCCGATTTTTCATAATAGCTTTGCTTTTTTCTTGCGGATTCTGATACTAATAGATTATGTTAGTTAATAATTTTTCTTAGAAACAATCTTGAATTTGATAGGCAATTATTATGGAAAAGCTCCCAGGAATGCGATTAACGACGCAGAGGCAGATCATTTTGGAAGAACTTGCCAAAGTGACCTCACACCCAACAGCCAACGAAGTTTATGATATGGTTAGAAAAAGACTTCCCCGAATAGGCCTTGGGACTGTTTACCGTAATCTTGAGCTTATGGCTGACAGCGGCATTATCTTAAAACTTGAAGTCGGCGGCACCCAGAAAAGATTTGATGCAACAGTTGCACCACACTATCATGTTCGTTGTATAAGCTGTGGAAAGGTTGATGACATTGACATAGAGGTCCAGGCCCAAATCAATGCACAGGCTGCGCAAGCTTCCAACTATGAAGTTTTAGGACATCACATCGAGTTCACTGGCATATGCAGTGATTGTCTCGGTGAAGAAAAAGCAGAAACGATAAACTGATAATCGGGCTTTTTCAGAGAATCATAAAAAAAGGGAGTCTGCCTGCTGGCAGCCTCCTTTTTTTTTGGTTTTAATAGAAAACTCTTTTCAGCTGAAACTGACCTTGCAGAAGCGCCTTTTGCCGACCTTAAGCAGAATTGTTCCGCTCGGATCAATATTGGCTTTATCATCGGAGATCTTTTCTCCATCGACTGAAACAGCATGCTGTTTGATCATTCTGCGTCCGTCAGAAGTCGATTTAACCAGGTCACAGTCAACCATTAATTTTGGCAGCCAAACCGGCTCGTCATAACTCAGTTCAAGTTCAGTGATATCATCCGGCAAACCGCCCGCTTTAAAAACCTGATCGAAATTTTCTTCAGCTTTCACAGCCGCATCCTGTCCATGAAAACGGGCAGTCAGCTCTCTGGCAAGCTGCTGTTTGATTTTTTTCGGGTGAAGCGTACCTGCTTCCATCTGCTTTTTCAGATCAGCAATTTCTTCACTGCTCAGATCACTTAACAGATCAAAATAGCGAAACATCAGTTCATCCGAAGCAGAGAGCACCTTGCCGTAAATATCATTGGCAGATTCGGTAATACCGATATAGTTGCCAAGAGATTTACTCATCTTGTTGACACCGTCGAGACCCTCAAGCAGCGGCATCGTAATGACAACCTGGGGCTCCTGCCCCCTTGAACGCTGCAGATCACGCCCCATCAGCAGATTAAACAGCTGATCAGTTCCGCCAAGCTCAACATCTGCTTCCAAAGCAACCGAGTCATATCCCTGAATAAGCGGATACATGAACTCATGAATAGATATAGGTCGCTGCTCCTCAAATCGATTTTTAAAATCTTCGCGCTCGAGCATTCTCGCAACTGTCAACTGGGAGGCTAGATGTATCATGTCGTAAGAGGAGAGCTTGCCGCACCACTCTGAGTTAAAGACAACCTTGGTCTTCTCAGGATCAAGAATCTTAAAGACCTGCTCTTTATAGGTTTCCGCATTTCTGGCAACATCTTCCGGACTCAATGCCTTCCTTGTCTCAGACTTTCCGGTAGGATCACCAATCATTCCGGTAAAATCTCCGATCAGAAAGTATATATCGTGGCCCAGATCCTGAAAATGTTTTAATTTCTGCAGCAGGACAGTGTGACCGAGATGCAGGTCAGGAGCGGTCGGGTCAAAGCCTGCTTTTATCTTCAGCGGCACGCCGGTTTCCTTGGCTCTTTCGAGCTTTTTAACAAGCTCTTCCTTACCGATGCAGTCAACGCACCCCCGCTCAATTAACGCAATTTGCTCTTCTACTGATTTCATTCTTTCTTTTCTAAGTTCTTTTTATTTGGCGTACTCTACAGCACGGGTCTCTCTGATTACTGTTACCCTGATCTGTCCCGGGTAAGTCAGCTGATCTTCAATGGATTTAGCGATGTCCTGGCTTAAAATAGTTGCCTCGCTGTCTTTTACTTTTGATGAGTCAACAATAATACGAAGCTCGCGGCCTGCCTGGATGGCATAGGATTTGTCGACCCCATCAAAGCTTGAAGCAATTCCTTCAAGATCTTCAAGACGCTTGACATAGCTTTGCAACATCTCTTTGCGTGCGCCCGGACGGGCACCGGAAAGGGCATCTGCAGACTGCACCAATATATCAAGAACGGATTGCGGCGGCTGATCTTCGTGGTGTGCACCGATTGCATAGACAACTTCTTCCGGCTCACCGTATTTCTTGGCAAGATCACGACCGATAATGGCATGAGAGCCTTCAACCTCATGATCGACGGCTTTACCGATATCGTGCAAAAGACCTGCTCTTTTAGCCATTTTCACATCAATACCAAGCTCGGCCGCCATAATGCCGCACAAAAAGGCAACCTCAAGTGAGTGCTGAAGAACATTCTGACCGTAACTGGTCCGGTATTTGAGTCGACCCAGAATCTTAATCAGCTCAACATGAACGCCATGTGCGCCAACATCAAATGTTGCCTGCTCACCTGCTTCACGCATCCCGACTTCAAGTTCTTTAGTGACTTTGGCGACAACTTCTTCAATACGGCCCGGATGAATACGCCCGTCGTTGATCAGCTGGAGAAGAGCTAGCCTTGCGACCTCTCTCCGTACAGGATTAAAGCCTGAAAGAATGACCGCCTCCGGAGTATCGTCGATGATGATATCAATTCCAGTAGCAGCTTCAATAGCACGGATATTACGACCTTCACGGCCTATGATACGGCCTTTCATCTCATCACTAGGCAGAGGGACCATGGAAACGGTCTTGTCAGCGACATAATCGCCTGCATATCGTGAAATGGCAAGCGCGAGGATATTCTTCCCCTTTCTGTCCGCTTCCATTTTCATCTCGTTTTCGATGCGGGCAAGGCGTTTGCCTGCATCCATTCTTGCTTCGCTCTCCAAAGAGTCCATCAGAAGCTTTTTTGCTTCTTCCTGCGAAATGCCCGAGATGCGGGTTAATTCGTATCGTTGTTTACCAACGAGGTTATCTATTTCTTTATGTTTCTCGTCAAGACTATGTTCTTTTTCTTCAAGCTGTTTTGTATGAGAGGTAAGTTCAACCCGTTTTTTGTCCAGATTGTCCCACTCTTTTTTGACCTGCTCTCGTTTTTTCTGAACCTGGCGTTTTTCTTCACGAAGTTCATCACGGTCTGCTTTGAGTTCATTTTCGGCATCCTCTTTAATCAGAATAGCCTCTTCTTTGCTCTGCAGCAGTGCCTCTTTTTTCAGCTGTTCAGCCTCAACGATAGCATTTTCAATAATCTGTTTGCTTTGTGCTTTGATATTCTGCTGATGTCCTTCGACTACACGTTTTCTCAATAGAAAACCGACAGCAGTGCCGCCTATGACACCAACCAGCGCATATGTTAATGGATGAGTAAGAATCTCCATGGAAGCTTCCTTGTGGTTACGACCACATCAGCAGGAGAAAAAAGAGAAGAAACAGAAGGTTAGCTTACAGGCTGTTATACAGCTATTCAAGCTGAAGATAGAGGAAATACTACAATAGAGGAGAGATATGCATAAGCACAAATCACACAAGAGAAATTAAGGGTGGATACCCAAATTAAGCGGCCAGCCGCCTTTCTCTACTGCTTCGAACAAGCCCCAAGTCCAAATCAGTTCTATATATAAAACCCGGTTTTGCTACAGCCGGGCAGTATTCACTACCCTGTACCCCAACAAACTGTCTGCCTTATCTTTCATCTCGTTCAGCATCTTGACTGACGCGATCAAACATCGTTCTGAGTGCCTCAACAACAGGAACTCTATATAATAAAACAAGGCGGTTACGCTATTATTTAACTGCCTTGTACAAGTAAGTTCCCCACGCTGCCGTGTTCATAGGATTTATTAAACCTATTTACATAGGTGGGCGGTCCATAATACTGTCAGAAAATCCGTAGAGGTTTTTCTTAAAATACCAGTGGGAGCACCCTTTTTAAGAGAGTTGGCTCAACAATACTATGAATCACAAACAGCACAGGGAATAATATTTGGCACCGCACTGTCAGTGCAAACAAACGGCTTTTAAAAGAGCCGCTAACCTACTTTATGCTTACTTTAAATATACCAAAAATTATGTCAAACAAAAACAAAATATCTCATATTTTACTCAGATTGTAGTCTTATCTTTAAGAGTTTCCGTTATCTGATTGTTAATATGCACAATTCTTTTATTTGACTCTCTTTTATACTCATCAAATTCTCTTTTAAGCCGCACGTATTGAGAGGCCAGATTAAGGCAGGCCATGACCGCAATCTTATTATTTGGCACAGCACTGGCTCCGCCTCCACCACCCGAATCATCTACCAGTTTTTTGACAAGCCCCAGAATACGATCCATTTCTTCTTCGCTGGCGGCAGTATAAAACCGGTATTCCTGACCGAGAAGGGTAAACTTTACCAACCGTTCGGTCTCTGACATGCGCCCTCCCCCGTAGGCTTCCTATGAATTGGCAGCCGAAGGCTCTATGGAAAAAAGCTTACCCTGCCGTGCTTCGGCGGGGTCTTCATATCTTTTTTCTCCTACCGTTTGAGTTTCTACCGTTTCCGTTACAACATCTTCGGCAACCGGCTCAAAAAGTTCTTCATCCCCTTCGGTCTCCCATTGCTCGATTTTTTCAAGCAGACTGCTGACACGATCAGAAACATCACTTCTTTCAGACTGCATATTATTTAATCTAGCCTGCAACTCTTCATTCTCACTTACTTTCTGCGCCAGACTTTTTTCAAGGGCACTCTTCTCAGCTTTCAATGCGGTAAACTTTTTCAGTAACCCGGTAACAGTTTCTTCCAAGCGTGCGATATCGCCTTCCTGGGTCATTTGATACTCCTTTAGTGTATGTTTGAGCAGCCCTTTTTCAAACGAAAACAAGCTGTTTTAATTCTGTTAAGCCATTAATATTTGATAAATTACACCAGTATACCATGCCAATTATTCCAGGCAAGAGATAAGAAAGAGCTCCGCTTCCATGTAAGATTTTTCTTGTGTCAGCCTGTCATAACCGGGTGTAATTCCAGCTTAACGGCTTACTTCCCTGATAAGGCATATAGCCATGAAATTGACGGGGGTCGTCATCAAAAATCAGCGGCAGGAAGAATCTATCTCCTTCCCACATCGGCAACTTTTCAAGATCGGCAACCGCATGCCACTCAAGAATTCCCTCTTCATTACTCATCCTCGGTTCACCGGAAAAGCTGTCAACCCGATAGATAAACCCAAACCAATCTTCTCCCTGAGGCCCGAATCCGGTCCAGTTGATAGTCCCACGCAAGACAGCTTTTTTGCAGACTATTCCCGCTTCCTCAAAAATTTCTCTCTTAAGACAGTCATAAACGTGTTCTCCCGGTTCCATTTTACCGCCAAGCCCGTTATATTTACCAAGATGCTGGTCTTCAGGTCTTTTGTTTCGATATACCAGCAGGGTTTGTTTTTTATCCGGCGACATGATAAATCCGAGGGTTGCTAAAATTGGTGTATACATTTTGTCCCTATGTGATATAGAATTTCATTGTCGGAACGATT
The DNA here is from genome assembly GCA_003249645.1 of Desulfobulbaceae bacterium. Lineage (GTDB taxonomy): Bacteria > Desulfobacterota > Desulfobulbia > Desulfobulbales > Desulfocapsaceae > SZUA-575. The sequence goes on from QKIH01000168.1 coordinate 11,677, forward strand.
TTAAATCATCCTTCAAAATTTTAGAAGAGTCATAATCTCAGTGTTTATACTCAGCAGCAATAGACTTGACAACAGCCGCATGCATCGAACCAGACAGCTGCGGTCTTTATTGTGCATTTCCATCCTTGCCGTTTTCCTGATTTGTTCTGCCGCAAGCTCAGCTTCGGCCGGAGCATCATACCATTTCCCCCTCTATCCTGTTATCCGCAACAATGTCAGCTTCTGGGAAAAGGTATATTCAACCTACTCCGTCAACACGGCTATTCTGCATGATAAAGATAATCTCTCGATCATCTATGCCACCATCACCTTAAAAGATGCATCTCAATCCGGGGCCAGAGATTACAACGAACGAAAGATCAAGGCAGCAAAACAGAAATACCAGAAGATACTGACCGGACTTGCCAGCGGCAAAACTTCAAAATTCGGAGACACCAAGCGGGTGGCTTTACTTTTCGGCCCCTCCGCTTCAAAAACAGCGTACAAAAAGGCCGCCGACAACATCCGGGTGCAGACCGGGCTGAAAGAGCGTTTTCTTGAGGGTGTAATCAACTCGGGCGCATACATGGCAGAACTCAAGACCATCTTCCGAACCTACAAACTGCCTGAAGACCTGGCATACCTTCCCCACGTTGAATCGTCTTTTAATCTGGAAGCATATTCAAAATATGGTGCTTCAGGCATCTGGCAGTTCACCAGATCCACCGGCAAACAATATATGACCATAGATGAAGTCATCGATGAGCGCAAAGACCCGATTCTTGCCGCCCATGCCGCCGCCAAATTTCTTCGCGACAACTATGAAGCGCTGCAGGACTGGGCACTTGCCCTTACAGCTTACAATTACGGCAAAGCCGGCATGATGCGGGCAAAAAAGGCCCACGGCAAATATGAAACAATTTTTTCATCATACGATGAAGGCTACTTCAAATTTGCTTCACGCAACTTCTATTCCGAATTTCTCGCAGCTGTCTTAGTTGCCAAAAGGCTTGAGCAGAACCAAAAAATTAAACTGGCAAAACCCGCCCAGACAATCTCCGTCAGAATGCCTGCCTATGGAGTTACCGGAAATTTCATCAAGTTTCTTCATCTTTCCGAACAGGACATCAAACAACACAACCCTGCCCTTCTTTCAACAGTGTACACAGGTGAACGATATATTCCGAAAGATTACTACCTCCGCCTGCCGTCGCATAAAGTAAGACGAGAGTCTCTGCAGAATATGCCCGGATCACTGTTTTCTGCAACACAGAAAAAAAACGAGACCTACCTCGTCAAGCGTGGCGACTCTGCACTCAAAATTGCCCGCGACCACAAGGTCAGCCTCAACCAGTTGATTGCACTCAATAATCTTGATAAACATGCCAGGGTCTTTGCCGGCCAGACTCTCAAACTGCCGCACGCCTCATCACCCTTGCCGTCACAGTCAACTGGAAAATCTTCACAGCCCATGAAAATAAAGGCTTCACAAAAAAAAAATCAGACGGTTGACGTAGCGGACTCTCATTCCCTGGTTGCCCCCCCAACGCACTTGACAGTCGGCAATCTTCATGCTGACAAAGGAGTCATGTACGGGGAAATCATAACCCAGAGCGGTGAAACATTTGAACTCATAGCAGCCTGGCTCAATCTTTCAGAACCTATGCTGCTGTCGATGAACGGTCTTAGCGACAACCAGAAATTCATCGCCGGGAAAAAGATTCTGGTTAAATTTTCGGCAATCAGCAGAACTGAATTTGAAACAAGAAGAAAGCGCTATCACAACCTCATTACCTTGCGTTAAAAGGAACCGTTCTTCAGCCCTTAAAAGCCGGAGAAAAAGTTTCTTAATATTCTATTGACTTTTACCCTGACTCTTTGAAACAATAAGAACTGTAAAGCCAACAGCCATTTGGAATTATTCACAAACAAACTGATTCCGTTAGGTTTATTTTCATCACTTCAACAAGAGAAATTATTGGCATGGATATTTCACAAGCTATACAAAAACTGAAAGAAAGACCGGGATTCAAGGATAACGTCGGCATGGTTCTTATTCACAACGGCGTTGTACGCAACTGGTCCAGAAAAGATCATCAGGAAGTCTGCGCCCTTGAAGTCACTCCTGACTTAAATAAGATCGAAGCTATCCGGCAGGAATACATGAAATCCGAGGGGATATACGAGATCATCGTTGAGGCCAAAAGCGGCACTTTTCAGCCCGGTGATGACCTGCTCTTCATAATCGTTGCAGGAGACGTGCGCGAGAATATCAAACCGGTTCTTTCAGACCTGCTGGATCGAATCAAGTCAGAGGCAATTACCAAGAAAGAAATATTTGTTTGAGACATAAATTTATGCCTGCAAACCCCATGACAGAGACTGAGAAATATATAGGAAAATTTAACGATACCAAGACACTGCCCCATGTGGTAACCAGACTTTCACGATTGATCGCCGATCCTGATTCGACCATAAAAGATTTTGAAAGTGTCATCAAGATGGACCCGATTCTGGTTGTCCGGCTTCTTAAGCTTGTCAACAGCCCGTTTTTCGGTCTGGCCCAGCAGGTCGATTCCATTGGGCGGGCAGTGACTTTTATCGGCATGAAAAACCTGCATAATCTAGCCGTAACTGATGCCTTGAAAGGTATTTTTCAAGAAAAGAAGACATCTGGAGTGTTCTCGAAAAACAAACTCTGGCTGCACTGCGCCGCTGTCAGCATCTGTGCCAAAATGCTTGCTGAAAGAATTTTCGGGATCAACGGTGAGGATGCATATCTTTGTGGAATCCTGCATGATTTCGGCCTTATCGTCGAAGAGCAGGTAAACAGAACAGATTTTCTTCTGGCGTGTGAGGAGTGCGGCTCTGACGATTCTCTTCCGGAACTTGAAATGAAACATCTCGGCACCAATCATTGTGAAATCGGCTACCAGATGACCAAAAACTGGGATATGTCGCCCGCTATTCTGGATGCAATCCGGCATCACCATAACTATGACAATCATATCGAGCCGTCCAGCCTCACCGGTATCATACAGATTTCAGAATACATTACCGGCCAGCTCGACTACACGGCGCTTAAAGGAGTCAACCCCAAACTCGCCCCATCCCTGCGATCACATTTAGAAGAAAATATTGATGAATATAAAGTCCTGATTGATGATCTGCCTGCCGAGATAGAAAAAGCACAGAATATTTACGGTAAGGGGAATTAATAGATGGCCGACTCACTGGGGGATCTCTTCAACAAAGACGCTCAATTTTCCAGAGAGGTCATCAAGCTGCTCGACCAGCTCACGGCAGCCTTTCCAGAATGCAGTTTCACCGCCCGAAGTACAAAAGATCAATGGGAAAATAAAGGCGCTATAGCTGAGCTGAGCGATGATCTTTCCGGCTTGCTTGCAGGGCGCTGCGTTGATCAGGCGGAGTTTTTCCCTGTCTGTGATGAAAAGCATGCCATATGCTGCACTGTGCTGCCTGAAAAGCGATATACCCTGTTCTGGAAATGCTGCAAGGAGAACCCGCCTGCACTACAAAACCAGCTGATCGTCACCAGTGCCAAACTTTTTTACACCAACCAGCAACTTGAGAATACTGAAAAAAAGGTTCAAATTCAGCACAATCAGTACTCAAGAAAATTCCAGGTACTCGAAACAAAACATCAGCAGATGCTGGAGGAAACCCAGCGCAGCTATAAGCTAATCCAGGAACAGCAGGAAGGCTACTCAAAACGTCTTCAAACCGAGATAGAAGAACAAACCAAAGAACTCAGAAAATCGAAGCGTGAAGCCGAAGCCGCAAACGTAGCCAAAAGTCAGTTTCTCGCGTCCATGAGCCATGAAATCCGCACGCCGATGAACGGCATCATAGGCTTTACCGAAATGCTGCTTGCCACCAGCATGGACGAAGAACAGAGGGACTATGCAGAGACAATAAAACGGAGCGGCGATTCGCTTCTGAGCCTGATCAACGACATTCTTGACTTCTCTAAGGTCGAAGCCGGCCAGATGACACTTGAATACATCGACTTCGATCCGGAAATCACCGCTCATGATGTCTGTGAAATGATTCGCCCAAGAGTCACCGGAAAATCCATCGAAGTACTCTGTCGAATCGGCGATACAGTCCCTGCCAACATCAGCGGCGATCCCGGCCGTTTTAAACAGGTCCTCGTCAATCTGCTAGGGAATGCAGCCAAGTTCACCGAGAAAGGTGAGATTGAGCTCAGCATCGACGTTGACGAGGAAACCGACGATTCAATTTTTCTGCACTGTTGTGTAAGAGATACAGGCATTGGCCTGCCTGAATCAAAGCTGGAGTCGATTTTTGAGGCATTTAAACAGGCTGATGGATCCACCACCAGAAAATATGGTGGAACCGGTCTCGGCCTTTCTATCTGTCGGAAAATCGCCGCCCTTATGGACGGCAGGGTCTGGGCGGAAAGTGTTGAAGGAGAAGGAGCATCCTTTCATTTCGTCGCATGGCTGAAAAAGGCCGTTCGGCAGAAACAGAGCACAGATTATATGGAGAGCCTCCAGGGTCTCAAATTACTGGTGGTTGACGATAATCGTGCCAACAACGAAATTCTCCGCTCTATTCTTGAAAAGGTCGGCGTCGAAGTCACCACCCTGCTCGACCCGTGCAAAGCCCTTGATCTCCTGGCACAGGCAGAACAGGAAAACAAACCGTTTTCTTTTGCTATCCTTGACATCATTATGCCCTCGATATCAGGATACGAACTGGTCACGGCAATTCGTAAATCCAGTCTGAAGAGCCGCGATATTCCGCTACTTGCCTACACCTCTTCAACGGAAAAAATTGCTTCAAAGTGCCGGGAAGTCGGTTTTAACGCCTTTCTCACCAAACCGGCCAGAAGAATGATCCTGTACCGGACCATTGCCAAAACAATCGGCAGCGTCAAAGAGGAAGAAGTTGCGCAGGAATCCGGCAATCTCATTACACAGTATTCGGTCCGTGAAGAACTCAAACAATCGATACGCATACTGCTGGCCGAGGATAATCTGGTTAATCAGAAGCTCGCGATCATGATGCTTACCAAAGCAGGATATAAGGTTGATGTTGCCGGAAACGGAAAAACGGCTTTTGAACTTTACCGTGCAAAACCGGATAATTACGATATAATCCTTATGGATGTCCAGATGCCTGAAATGGACGGACTCGAAGCCACCAGAAACATTCGGGCCGCCGGTCATTCATCCGTGCCTATCGTAGCGATGACGGCAAATGCCATGAAAGGCGACCGTGACATCTGTATTGAAGCTGGCATGGACGACTATATTACCAAACCGATCAAGCGGGATATCGTCTTCAAGATTCTCGAAAAATGGTTGTATAAAACATAAAGAGCAAAGCAATGCAAACAAACAGTGGCGCCTCAGCGCCCGGCGCCATTACGCTCTGGGCCGACAACCGCGACCCCGGCTTGAATATTTTCAGTAAATTTTTCCGTACTTTTGTTCGGGTCTTCCTGGTTCTGTACGCCGAATTCCAGAAAAACGATCTTAGCCTGCGCTCTGCAGCACTGACCTATACCATCCTGCTTTCCCTTGTGCCGATACTTGCAATGAGTACGGCCATCGTCAAAGGAGTAGGCGGCGGTAACGATCTCAAGGAAATCGTCTATAATTACATCGATACGCTTGAGCAGAGTTCCCACACCGGCTTAGCTGCAGAAGTACGGAAACAGGTTGACCAGAATCTTGAGAACGCCGTAAATAAACCGATAGACCAGCCCCCTGCCGACGAAACAGAACCCGCCGCATCAGATGCACAGAAAGCACCTGAAAGTGCAGAGCAGGGATCTGTACCGGCTCATCTCCGTTCAGCCGCAGATCAGCTCTTTGAGTATGTCGACAAAACCAATTTTGCAACACTTGGAACTTTTGGTGTATTAGGTCTTTTCGTCAGCATTCTTCTGGTATTCAATCACATTGAATTGGCCATGAACACCATATGGCATGTTAAAAACAGCCGTCCGCTCATCCGAAAACTTTCAGATTATCTTACCCTTCTCATTTTGATGCCGATCTCAATTAATGTCGGTCTGGCTTCAAGCGCTATTCTGAAAAACCAGCATCTCAACTCAAAACTTGATATTCTGATTCCTGCCGTCTGGCTGCAGGCACTATTCTTAAAACTCGTGCCGATCATTTTTATTGCACTTACCCTGTTCATCATCTATCTGGTTTTCCCAAATACCAGGGTTAAATCTATTCCGGCATTTATCGGCGCGTTTTCAGGAGCTACCCTCTGGTTCAGCATCCAGAATATTTACATCAGTCTGCAGATCGGTGTTTCGAATTACAACGCAATTTACGGTTCATTCGCTACCCTGCCGCTCTTTCTCATCTGGATTTATATGGGATGGCTTTTTATCCTGCTTGGTGCAGAAATAGCGTTCGCAGTCCAAAACCAGGCAAGCTACCCGCTCGTCAGACAGGCCACTCTCCCTTCGATCAGACTCGGCGCCGCTTTTGATATGATGGAGCTTATTTACAAAAGTCATGAAGCTGGAGACCTGCATGATGCAGATTATCTTGTCGGCCTGCTGCCCAGTTATTCTCCGGTACTTGTCAAGGAAACCATCGAACACCTGATATCCGCAAAACTTCTCTATCAAAGTGCTGATGAAGGGGTTCTGCTGCCTGCTAAAGCAAAAGAATATTTTTCTAAATCAGATCTTATAAAAACTATTCTTGGCGATGAGACTCCGCCGACCAGCGGCGGAGAAGAAAGCAGACAGCTCCTGCAGCAGGTTACAGGAGCTGGTGAACCTGATCAGTCCGCGGTATCAGCTTAACCTTCAACCTTCCATGCAGGATGATGGTGGCGGGCGTAGTCTGTGCTTACTTTCCCGGTTACCATCGAGGTAATAAGCGGCCGGTGATTTTTCATTACCATTATCCCGACATGGATAACAAAGAGTATCATAAAAAACACGGCTGCCGCCGTGTGGATCAAAGCCATCGCTTCGAGAAATGACGGGGCGAGCACAATATTGCCAAGATTTTTATAACTCTTAACCAGCCCGGTTAAAATTAGCACCAGCGATGTTGCTCCGATTGCCAGATAGGCCAGTCGCTGCTTTGCCTGGAATTTATCATGACGCGGTTCTTCAGCAAGACCTATCATTGCTTTTAGTCCCTGAATTCCCTCTTTGATATCCCCTTTTTTAGGCATGACTCCAAACTCTCCCATCATAGCATGGTAAATCATGTGGAAGATGACTGCTGCCACAAAGACAACCGAGGCCGCATAATGCAAATAAAGAGTCAGGGCAAAGTCACCTGACCACCCAAATCCGGGGATGGCCGTAACATAATAGCGATTATACATAGGCATCTGCCCAAATCCTGAAAACAGCAGGAGTATTCCACTGACAGCAACCAGCCAGTGATTTAAACGAACCAACAGGGAGTGACGTGTGACTGTTTTCATTTTTTATCCTCCCTGTTTCTGTTGACTGCTACAGCCATAAATGCGGCAATTGCTCCAATCAATGGTGCCCCTATCGACATCTTGGTGACAACGCTCTGCTCCGCTAGCATATTTTTCACCTTATTCATACGCGGCTGTCCTTTCTTGTTCAGCGCCGTGATAGCCTGATCAATTTTTGAAAACGGCACGGCTGAAACATAGAGGGTAGACGTCCCGCCATTTTCGTCCATGCCGTAAATTTCACCACCGCAGGCTGCGGCCCTTGCCTGCGCCTCTTTGAAAATATCAATGCGTTTGCCGATTATCATCGCCTGTTTCGGACAGCTTTCAATACAGTATGGTATCTTGTTTTCGGCAAGCCGTTCACGGCAGAGATCACATTTAAACATAACCCCGCCGCCGGCCGGGATAAACGATTGAAAGTTTGTATAAATCCCAACTCCTGCCTGGCGCTGGGGAATCTCCCACGGACAGACAGCTCTGCACTTGGCCCCGCCCAGACACAGCCCCTCATCAATGTAGACCGGCCCCTGAGGTGTTTTGTGGTTAACGCCGAAAGGACATAATTTTGCACATGCCGGACTATCACAGTGCATACAGCGCCTCGGTACGAAAACCGGTTTACCCTCGATATTGAGTTCCTGAACAAAAATCCAGTTATAGGGTGTCAGTCTTGATGTCAGATCTTTTTTATCGGTCCAGTCCTCATGTTTTTTCTGCGGCCAGTAATCCTGGATATTTTTTGGATCAGGGTTGGGGAACTTATCGCTATTGCCTGTCCGGCATGCGGTTATACATTTCACGGAGTCCTGATCTTTACACCCGTTACACCTGGTAAGATCTATCAGGGTAGCATATGAGTCATCCCGAATTGCCGCCTCTGCCGTTACCGTAGGCAGCATACTCGCTGCGCCAGCTGCGCTGGAAGCAAGAAAGGTACGCCTGGTAATTTTCATCATATTCTCCTTATCCTCAGATGTTACAAACATATACACAGTTTAATGAACTTCTTAAGCATAAACAAGAAATCTTTCAATAAATATCAGTTTATCCTGCTGCAGAACAATTCAATCATTTCGCACAGATTCACCGCTGCAATGTCATTATGCCACTGTTACGATGCTTCTACAGGCCAGCGACATTCAATGAGCAGACTATCGTCACTGAACAGCCTGCCGGTCAATACCGACCCGGCTGCCAGAGGTCCTACCCCTTTCGGCGTTCCGGTCATTAACAAATCGCCATCTTCAAATGAGAGAAACCGGGAGATCTCTGCAACCAGGACGTCCGGTTTATACATCATCAGCTCATATCCCCCCTGCTGGGCAAGAACACCATCGATAAAAAGCTCAAGACGCAGCGTAGACAGATCAAACGCAACAGGTATAAACTTGCTGAAGACGGCTGAATTATCAAAGGATTTCGCCCTTTCCCATGGCAATCCTTTAGATTTAAGACGATCCTGCACTTCTCTTTTAGTCAGATCGAGCCCGAGCCCGACACCGGCAATCGTTCCTTTCATAATGAGAAAGGTGATCTCCGACTCATAGTGCACCTGATCGACAGGATGAAGAAGAAGATTATGAGAAATTGCCGAATTAGGCTTTATAAATATCACCGGCTCAGCAGGTATTTCATTGTTTAATTCAGCAATATGATCAACATAGTTTCTTCCGACACAGACAATCTTGGAGACTTCGACCTGTTTCTCGTCAAATGCGACACATTTCATCAAACCACCTCTGTCAGGCAAATAAAGAAAGATAATAGGGTAATGTAAAACTGTTTAAACAGTTTTACCGAGTATACGGCAATTTTGTTCTAGGAACAGATTTTTTTAATCTGGCCGATCTTTAGGCCAATCTTTCTTATGAGAATAGAACCGAACAGTTCTCACAACAGGATTAGAAAGAATCAATTTGAGGCCAGGGATTATCTGACATCTTTAAGGAGACTGGAGAATACCGTCTAAAAAGAAAAAGAGCTTTCCGCCAAAACGGCAGAAAGCTCTTGGTCAACGTCATCCGGACTGTACTAAACCGGGAAGAACATGGTGAAAGTAGAGCCTTTTCCTTCTTCACTTTCAACTTCAATCCGTCCATCGTGGGCGCCAACTATGTGTTTAACGATAGCAAGGCCGAGCCCTGTTCCGCCAAGCTCTCGACTCCGTGCTTTGTCACTGCGATAAAACCGCTCAAACAATCTCGGCAGATGTTCTCTGGCAATACCGATACCGTCGTCTTTAACTTCAATACGAACCTGTTCTTCACCTTCGATCTGTTCTTTCCTGGCACTGACTTTTACCTGGCCTTTACTTTTCGAATATTTAATTGCATTGACCAGCAGGTTGACTATTGCCTGCTCCATCAAAGTCGAGTTCATTCTGAACTGCAGCTTATCTTCACAATCAAGCACTATTTCCACATTGCCTTCGTCAGCATTCAACTGACAGGTCTGGACAGCAGAATCAAGAACCATGCAGAGCGGTTCCATTTCTTTAACGATAGCACCGTCTGAAGACTCCTCCTCGATACGGGAAAGCGACAGCAGATCATCAATAATCGCGCCCAGCCTGCCGGACTGCTTCAAGACGATTTTCAGGAAACGCTCACTGTCTTCTCTTGAGTCAAGGGCACCATCAAGCAGGGTCTCGACATAACCTCTGATCGATGTAATCGGCGTTCGAAGCTCATGGGAAACATTGGCAACAAAGTCGCGTCTGATACTCTCAAGACGGCGGATGCGGGTAACATCATTCATCACCAGCAACACCCCAACATCTTTCTGTTTCGCATCTTTTAATGTAACTACACTTGTCTGCAGAAAATGTTCTCCGTTATCGTCGTGGATAACCAGCTCATTTTCTACCGGTTCACCTGTTTCCAGGATATACGCCAGCTGTTCCTGCAGCTTGACGTTTCTCACTATTTCCTGGACAATCCTGCCATGCGCCTTTTTCCTGTCGACACCAAAGAGTTTAGCAGCAGCCTTATTGATGGCAATTACCCGTTCATCACGATCAATGGCAATAAGCGATTCATTCATGCTTGAAAAAACTGTTTCCAGTTGGTTCCGGTGTGTTTCAATGGCATGAATCTTATCATCAAGCAAGGTCGCCATGTTATCCATCGCCGTGCCAAGGGTTGCCACCTCCATGGAAGCTGTCGGGTGCTGGGTAGTAACCATTCGCTGATCAAAATCGCCCCGGGCAAAGGCTTCGGCATTTTTGGTCATCTCTTCAAGGGGCTTGGTGATATTTCTGGTGGTCAGCAGGGTAATCAAGCCGGCAAACAGCACTGTTACCAAACCACCGATGATCACCTTGTCTTTCAAGGTATCAAGGGTAAGATTAATATCACTGAGAGGCATTGACAGCCTGAGAACAGTCTTGCCAACCGGATTATTGTCGCTATCTGCAACAAAATTACCGGCTTTAAACAACGGGATGGCAACATAGAGCATGTTTTTATCCAGCGTGTCACTATGCCGCACTGAACTGCCGACCTGCCCCTGGTAGGCCGTCATGATTTCAGGTCTGGTTGCGTGATTTTCCATCTTTTCAGGCGATTCATTGGAGTCCGCCAGAACTTTGCCCAGGTTATCAATAACTGTCACCCTGGTGTGGGAATCTCTTCCAGCATTTTTGCTGAACTTCCTGAGTTCTTCGATATTCCGGTCAATCAGCAGTTCACCGACATGTGCCCGAACAAGATATGCACGCGACTCAAGATCTTCTATTGACTGTTTGACATAGAAATCATGAAGGACAGAGGAACCGTACCAGCTGACGGCCAGTATCGCACCAAGAAGGATGATCAAAGTGGCCGGAAAAATCTGCCAGATAAGTTTTGTTTTCTTCATTTTGCAACTTCCGCCTCAGATGCAACTGAACGAAAACGGTAGCCGATACCGCGGACGGTTTCTATCATCTGACCAAAATCTCCCATTTTTTTCCTCAATCCGAAAACCTGCACATCAATTGCTCTTGGAGTAATGAGGAAATCATAGCCGCGAACCGAATCGATTATCTGCTGACGGGTAAAAACCCATCCGGGCTTATTGGCCAGCAGGCTCAAAATACCGAACTCAGTCATGGTCAGCTGCAATGGATTACCGTCAAGCGTCACTTCATGCCGGCCCTTGTCGATTGCAAGTCCATCAACAATAATAAGGCTCTTTTTACGCTCTGAATCTGCCTGATTATTCATGTGGCTTCGTTTCAATACCGCTTTGACACGGGCAACAAGAACTTTCGGGCTGAACGGTTTCGTGATGTAATCATCAGCTCCGCACTCAAAACCCGAGACAACGTCCTCTTCCTCACCTTTTGCCGTCATCATAATGATTGGAACGTTTCTGCTGTCTTTGTCTTTCGCTGCTTTTACGGCTGAGCAGAGTTCAAGACCGCTCATACCCGGAAGCATAAGATCAAGCAGAACACAATCAATTGCTTCCTGCCGTAAATGCTCGACCGCTTCTTCACCAGTATCAGCACAGGAAACATGAAACCCTGCCTTTATTAGATTATAACTTACCAGCTGCTGTATATCCGATTCATCTTCAACTATCAGAATATGCGCTTTTCCCATGATTTAGCCTCTATTTTTTTCTAATATCACTCTATTTTTTTATTCCATATCACGGGAACCATTCCATCCTATTCGTATGGTATTTCAATTAAAGTCCCGTTAAATTGGTATTATAGTTTGCGCATTTTCGACCTGCCTGCAACCAATTTCCAATTCCTAATGTTATCCTAATCTTTCTCTAAACCACATAAAATAATCAATCTGTATTATTGCATCGTCGAAAAGGACAAAGGGATAATTGCGCCCTTTCAGCACCGCGATAGAGCGGCTTTATTATTTGGAGAAATTTACGTATGACACTGCATTTCACCTTCCATATGGAACTTGAAAAACTGAACAAAAAGATCCTTCGTCTCAGTACCCTGGTAGAAGATAAAGTAAAAAAAGCAGCTTCACTTATCACCACTCTGAAAGAAGAAGACATCCAGTCACTGATTATCTCAGATTATGAAGTCGATGATATGGAAGTTGAAATAGAGGAAGACTGCTTGAAAATTCTCGCCCTTCACCAGCCAGTTGCCAAGGATCTGCGGTTTATCATTACAGTGATCAAAATCAATAACGAGATGGAACGCATCGGCGATATCGCCGTCAATATTGCCATGAGGGTTCAGACCATCAATAAACACGGCCGCAGTTGTCTTACATCTGTTGACTTCAAATTCAAAGAGATGTCCGACATGGTCATTCAGATGCTCCGAACAAGTCTCGACGCACTGGTTCACAGAGATGTGGCACTTGCCAGAAAGGTCTTTGTCATGGACGACAAGGTTGATGAGTACCGCAACAATGTCTACAAACTCGTCAAAGCACTTATCCTGAATAACCCGACCCATCCTGACTGCCTTATCAACACCTATCTGCTGGCACGACACCTCGAACGCATCGGCGACCGGGCAACCAATATTGCAGAAGAGGTGATCTATCTCGTTGAAGGCTCCATAGTCAGAGGCGAATAGGTTAATTTTTCAGACATTTAATAAGGCAGACGCCATGCTCTATCATTATCTCTTCGCAATCATAATGCTGCTAGCAGCAACTGCATATTTCACCGGATTGACAAAATCCCTCCGCATTGCCGACAGCCTCGGTGGAGTGCGAAATCTCCATTCTCTGCCGAAGCATTACGGCATGTTTGTCCTGCTCTGCTCGATTATCCCGCTGCTGATCGTGTACTTTTCCTACATGATGGTTGAACCGTCGTTAATTTCTTCGATGGTTCAGAGTTCGCTCCCGGCTGATTATCAGACCATGACCGACAATCGCCTCTCCCTGGTGATGAATGATATTAAAAACCTCGTTGCAGGCGGCATCGTTTCTGGTCCGCCGACCCAGATGATACAGGATGCGGCAAACCTGTACATTCAACTCCAGGAAAAATTTCGTAATATCATAAGTTTTGTAATTTTTGCGATTTTCGTTGCTGCCCTTTATACCAGCAGCAAGCTGGTAAGAAGTACTTTCAGAGCGAGGAACATCGTCGAGAAAACGATTAATATTATTCTCATACTCTGTTCCGCCGTTGCCATCATGACCACCATAGGCATTGTCCTCTCCGTACTTTTTGAGGCCATCCGTTTTTTTAAAATTGTCCCGATACATGATTTTCTCTTCGGTCTGGACTGGAGTCCGCAGACAGCAATTCGTGCTGACCAGCAGGGTTCATCGGGAGCGTTTGGCGCCGTTCCGGTTTTTGCCGGCACTATACTTATCGCCTCGCTTGCCATGTCAATTGCCATTC
>QKIH01000182.1 GCA_003249645.1 Desulfobulbaceae bacterium
CCGAAAAACTCCACGCAGGAGGAAATCCGCTAAAACGCTATACCAGAAAGGTCTTGGGAGAAAAAGGCGGGGTTTTCAGTCTTGCTCAATTTGAGTTCGCCCAGATGTTTTTCGGCAATCTTGGCGGCGCTGTCGGTTACCTATTTCGCCGGTTAAGCATGGTCTCACTTTTTGATCGATGCGGAAAAGGGTTGATCCTCGGGCGGGGTGTAAGTGTACGGGTGCCGGGACATATCTCCTTAGGCGATAATGTTGCCGTTGATGACCATACTCTTCTTGACGGTGGCACTGGTGCTAACTGCAAAATGACTATCGGTGACCGTGTCATCATCAGTAAGGGATGCGTCATTGCGGCAAAAGATGGTCCTCTTGAAATCGGCGATGAGGCAGACATTGGCGCCCATGTTATCATTGCCAGTATCGGCGGGGTGGTACTTGAGAAGAACGTGTTGATTGCAGGGAATTGCTATCTTGGCGGAGCAAGATATAATCTCGATTCTTTAGATAAACCAATCATGTACCAGGGGATATACAGCAGAGGCCCTTTGGTGATCGGTGAGGGTACCTGGATAGGCGCTTCAGCCATGGTTTTCGACGGAGTCACAATTGGTAAGGGTTGTGTCGTAGGCGCCGGTGCTGTGGTGACAAAAGATATTCCTGATTATTCCATTGTAGTTGGCAACCCGGCAAAGGTTATTCGAAGCAGAGAGTAAAGTGCTGAATGACTCTGTAACAGAGGATAAGCAGGTATATTTGTGATAACCGGCAGAGTCTGTATAACCAGTCCTTTGCTGTGAAAAAAAATATAGATACGTAAGGTCAATGAAAAATATGCTGAACCAGTTGCTAAATATTTTTAAAACCCGTGCCGTTTACACGGTCAGGGATAAAAATTTCTGGCAGGAAAATCAGTGGGTCCTGTTCAGTTCGTTTGTGTTATTCGTGATTACTGTTTTGTGGCGATCATGGCCGCACTATATAAATCCTAATCTTTTTGTTGAAGATACCACTCATTATTTCAATTATTTTTACGGAAATACGAGGGATTATTCGTCTCTGTTTCACAACACTAACGGGTATATTAATATACTTAACAATCTGATTGCCAAATGGGTCGCCTATGCCGATGTGAGAATGCAGCCCTATCTCTATGCCTATATCGGTACCCTGATAGCAGTTCTTGCTTCAATCAGTCTGCCATTCTCGGGTATTTTTAAGAATAAATATATTATTTTTATTGCACCTTTTCTGCTGGGCCTGTCTGGTTTGAATCACATATTCTACTACGTGACCCTGACATACCAGATATATATTCTGGTTATTCTACTGCTCACTCTGCTTTTCTGGGAGCCGATAAAAAATAACGTATTGAACTTTTTATTTTTTCTCCTGCTTTCCTTGCTTATATGGTCAGGTCCTTATTCAGTTCTGACTGTTCCTGCCGCCGGCTGTCTTATCCTGTTTTTCAGGGGAAAAGTCAGACTTATGCTGGCTCTTATTGCGGTGACTATTGCCTACACATCAACAGTCAACGAGAGTACTATCTGGCTGCATAGTATTTTCAGTGAACATATTCGATTCCTTTGGAGGCAGTTGCTGATTGAGCGGGTTATTCTCATGGATCTTGCCGGACCATACAGCAGAATGAAACTCGTCATGGTCTTTGCGGTGTTTGCCGGAGTCCTCTACATTTTACGTAAAGATACCTTTTATCTCAAAGTGGCGTTTATACTTTTCGGCCTTATGAACGGTGGACTTGCCACCTTGCTGCTGAGTAAAAAAATAGCTCTTTATCAGCGAGTACTGCCATGCCATCTCGTTATTGCCCAGTTTCTGTGGATGTTCCTCGTCCTTCTTACCATCGACCGTATCCTGCTTCTTAAAAAACAATGGCGCTATGGCGGAGTTGTCGCCTTTGTTATGCTTGCCTCTTTTATTCTCTATGACAACGTACACAAACCCGATAAATGGTCTTTCCCTCAAATGAAAAATCTGCAGGTCTTTCTGCAGAAAATTTATGAGACTGAGCAGTTGTCGCCGCTTGAAAATAATAAGAAGGTAATAATCTATTACGGCGATAACAAGCATTTTAGTCCTCGGGTCAGCCTTGGTGTACCAAAAGAAGATAAAAAGACAGAATCGACAATCATTCATATATCAGGGAACTAAAACAACTATGCAAAAGCAAGCGTTCTCAATCACGCCATACGTTAAAATTGCCAGGTTTGATCACTGGTTTAAAAACGTTTTCATGATCCCAGGCGTTGTGGTTGCGCTCTATGCACAGCCGGATCTTTTTGGTGGGAAAGTTCTCGTTAATATTGTAATCGGTCTGCTGGCTGCAGGGTTTGTTGCCTCAAGTAACTATGTTATTAACGAGTTGCTGGATGCCCCTTTTGATGCGCTGCATCCCGTGAAAAAACATCGCCCTATACCGTCTGGCGGAGTGAATACCACTCTTGTCTATATTGAATGGATCGGCTTGGCAGTGCTTGGGCTTAGCCTGGCATGGACTCTTGGCAAATTTTTCTTTCTCTCTGCACTTGCTCTCTGGATAATGGGCTGTTTTTATAATATCCCGCCGTTTAGAAGCAAGGATAAACCATATGTCGATGTATTGAGCGAATCGGTCAATAATCCGCTGCGCCTGCTTATGGGATGGTATGCAACCGGAGTGACGGTCATCCCGCCGGTCTCTCTGCTGTTAGCGTATTGGATGGTTGGTGCCTTTTTTATGGCGATTAAGCGTTTTGCGGAATACAGAAGAATAGCTGATCCGGTTGTGGCGGGAAACTACAGACAGTCGTTCAAACATTACAATGAAGACCGACTGATGATCTCTATTCTCTATTACGCGGTCACCTTCGGCCTCTTCTTTGGAATCTTTCTTATGCGGTATAAAATGGAACTGGTTCTGTCTATTCCGTTTGTTGCCGGTTTTATGGCCTACTATATTAAACTTGGATTTCTTGAAAACAGTCCGGCCCAGTATCCGGAACTGCTCTATAAGCAAAAGGGTTTTACACTGTACTGCCTGCTTTGCGCGGTGGTACTGGGAATATTACTGTTTATCGATCTTCCCTGGATGTACACGCTGTTTCAGTCAACGACTCAGCTGGTTAACTGAGAAAGGCAGGTGTTATGAAACTTGCCCTGTTTGATTTTGACGGGACTATCAGTAATCAAGACAGTTTTCTCGGTTTTATGAAGGCGGCAAGGCCCTTTAGATTTTTTTGGGCCTGCCTGTTATTGTCTCCTCAGATAGCACTTTTTTTGCTCAGACGTTATCCTAATCAGCGCCTCAAAGAAGCCTTTCTCACATCCCTATTTTCAGGATGCACAATAGAAGAGACTGATCAGTGGGCGGAATTGTATTGCCGAGAGAAGGTCGGGACAATCATCCGGCCGAAAGCTCTTCTGGAGATAGAAGGGTATAAAAAAGAAGGGACTCGGATTGTGGTTGTGACAGCGAGCCCGAGACGTTTTCTGGAACCGTGGTGCAGCAGAATGGGAATGGAGATTCTCGGTTCCGAACTTGAACTAGATAATAGCGGGAAACTTACAGGAAAGCTCGTGGGCAAAAATTGTCGAGGAGAGGAAAAAGTCAGACGTATCGAAGAGTATCTTCGTCTCAGTGACTATGACACAATCAGTGTCTACGGTGATACCGATGGTGATCTGGCGATGCTGGAACTCGCTTCTGATGGAAGAGGTTTTTATAAACCGTTTAGAGAGTAGCTGTCGGAAAGAAAAACGAACTGTTCAGTCGGCATTCACCAGAAATGCCGACTGAAAGTTTGATCTGCTAAGAGATCAGAAATTCATAGAAGAAGGTATTTTTAAAATATCCTTTTCCTTCAAGTGAAACGTGAGCAAGTCTTGTCAACAGTGCAATACCAAGGAAGGCTAATGCAAATGCAGGAGCGAGAAAGAGAAATGCGTCTGCATAGGAAGCAAAAAGCTCAGGGGTAAAAATTCTTGTGTACAGTGCCACCGGAAATGCCATTGTCACTCCAAGTGCAAATGATGAGGAAACGGTAAAAACCATGCTGAGAAGAAACAGCAGTGGTTTCGATCCGCTGCAGCAGCATTTGCTGTCGGCAGCGCATTGATTTGTGGTGCTCATGGTAATTCTCCTTAAAAAAATAAAAAATTAAATCGGACTAGCTGGGATGTAACGATCTTCTGGTAAAAAGAGCGGACAGAATAACCAGTAAGTCCGAGGCTTATTCTGTATTTGAAGTGGCAGTCAATATAGACCAAAAATCGGATCTGTACTAGCTCTTAGAGAAAAAAAATGATGTTATCGGAATGTTCTGTTTTGTCCTGACCGGAAGATTGGGTTAAAAAGGTTTTTGTTGTACAGAAAAACTGCCTACTCAAACAATCGACGATAAACTGGCCGGGCATGATATGGAGAATAATGCTTTGTATACCACACCAGTAATCTCTATTGTTTCATTCACAACAATTCAGTTCAACAACTATCTCTCTGAAAGTCGCTGCAGCAGAGATGCGGTGTTTTCTGCCTGAATAAGAACATTGAAACTCTTGATTGATGAGAGAGTCTGATTGTGATGATCTCTAATTGAATTACCGAGCATGTGATCTTTATCGTGGGTTGTATGGGCGTCGGCGGCAAGTAGAACATGATATCCGTGTGCTGCCGCGCTTCTGACAGTTGTGTCGATACAGTATTCAGTTGCATAGCCGCAGATGATCAGCTCACCGATATCATGCTCGGCAAGCAGTCTGTTGAGACCGGTATGAAGAAAAGAATCCGGAGTAGTCTTGCGTATCAGGTGATTATGAGCAGCAGGAGAAAGGGCATCAATTAAACACCAGCCAGGGCTACCATATTCCAGTTGGCTTGCTTCTTTTTCGTGCTGAATAAATATGACTGGAAAATGGAGTTCCTCAGCCAGATCATGCAGGCGTTTGATATTGTTGATTGTCCAGGTAAAGTCGAACGGCGGCTGGTCGAACAGCCCTTTCTGCATATCAATAATAAGCAGTGCTTTTTTCATTGGATCTCTCAAGGTAAATAGCAGGTTCTTAAATAAACGCTTTAGCCATTAGTGCCGAAAGAAGCTCGGGAAAGCAAGCAGATTATATGGCTTCACGAAGAAGATCCTGACTTTTTTAATTGATGACGCTTATTTGCCCGATGGACTTCTTCGGCAATTTCAGGAAAGTGTTTGTCGACACATGAAGGACAGATGCCATGGCTGAAATCAGCATCGGAGTTTTTGCTTATATACTCCTCAACCTGGTTCCAGTATCCATGATCGTCACGGATCTTTTTGCAGTAAGAGCATATAGGCAGGATACCCCGCAGCGTTTTTAGCTCACTGAGACTCGCCTGAAGTGAGTTAACGGTTTCGGAAAGCTCCATAATGATCGGATTGGTTATTCGAATGAATGTATAGGCACCTAAGGCAATGAAAATTGCAGCAAAGCCGGTAGCGATAATGCCGGCTTTTATAAAAGGAGCTCGTATCTCAGCAAGATCAATTTTGGCCACGATGCCTAAGTGAAGACCTACCACTGGTTCGTGGGCAGCTAAAACCGTCTCTCCCCTGTAGTCAAGACCAATGACGATGCCGGATTTCCCTGACAGGGCAAGGCGCATAGGTTCGGCAATTTTGGCATTCCACGGCACAGGCTGCGGCTTATCAAGATCGTAATGACGGTGGTTGAGCAGGAACACGATAGAATCACCAATTCGTTCTGCAAGAGTGAACTCACCCGTCATGCCGAAACCCTGGTATTGAGAGTGTGCCTGACGAATCTGGCTCAAGGTGGCGGCTCTTGGGCCTAAAGGGAATTCTGCACTATATTTGCTGTCAAATGCAGCGACTGAATTTATGAGCTCAGCCTGACTTTTTGCGGTTTCTGCCAAGCGCTGTTTCTCTTCGTTTAAGGCTGTTCTATAGAGAAAAGTGATTGAAAGAACAAGGGTTGCAGTTACCGTAAACGACATAATACCAACAAGCAGAAGCAATCGCTTGCGAGGGCGAATGCGTGTATTATTGATCCAGCTTTCTGCAAGATTATTCACTGCGGAGATGTCCTGTTTCGCTGATTCAGGCCTTATTGTGCTCAAAATAGTGTCCAGTTTGATAGGGATATTAGTGAAAAAAACAAAAAAATTCCTCCGAAACCCGGGTTAACTGCTGATGGTTAATGCTCTTGCATCCTAGTATATCGTATAGACTCGATGATATAGAAGTGAAATTGAATTTTTCTGTGAAAAGGGCAGAGAACGTTAAATGTTTCAGCTGATGCTTCATTCTTTTCTGAGATCTCTAAGGTGATATTCAACCGGATGGGCTGAGTTCTCAAAAAGTAAACGGCATATCGAGCATGAACTGCAATGATTTGTACACGAGCTGATCAGCGCGTAAAAGTTGTCCGGCAACAGCTTGTTGTCAACGTAGAAATGCTGGCCCATCCAGTTTGATGCATCCATCAGATCGATAAGGTTCCCGTCGTGTCTTCCTGCACAATATGACCGAAGGCACTTCAGAAGAAACTGCGGTCCAAGAGTTCTGCCGCATAGTTTAATAAGGTCTATACCACATGCGGACACCATGTCAGTATCTTCCGGGCGTATAAAGGGAGAAGCAAAGAACCGGTGCGGTTCATCAAACAGTATTTTCCGGCAGGCAAGTGAGGTGTTGATCCTGTGAGTGTCATAACCACCGCAGTCTTCAAGCAGATTTGCCATACTGATCATGCTTTCATGAGTCGATCGAAACGGGCAATGATTGATGCAGCCTTCGTTGGCAAGAAGTTCTATAGTGACATCCGGATAGTCTCTTTTTATCGACCGGGTTAGCTGTTTTAAGGCTTTCGGTTGACGATTCAAGGCCCGATCAAGGGTTATCTTAGCGGGTTGTCTGAAACCTGCTGTTTCGGCGAACTCCACTAGAACATGAAGGTGTTCGGCTGAACTGATCCCGAAATTAATGCTCGGCACAGCTTCTAATTGATTTGCAATTGAAGGCAGTGCCTTGCCAAGTGCAACGAGCATGTAACTGTCGGCAAAGATAATACCGTCAAGCGCGTCTTCCTGGATCAGGTATTCGAGTTTGCTGCGAAGTTCTAAAAATGCTTCTTTGTTGCTGTAGAGGGTGGAGGTGTGAATCCTGGCATTGGCAAGAAGATATTTTTTCTGGTGCTTCAGTCGCCTGAGTTGATTGACTATGCTTTGAAGCGGAATTTTGTCCAGATCGATCCTGGCATCTTTGAGTGTGTCGTCATAGAGAGGGAAGTGGACAGAGTGTATCCTGTCCTGGTGTGATACCAGAAAGTCGGTATAGTTCGCATCCGGCAGAAATGGGACATTGAAGAGCACTATACTCTACCTGCGAAGCTTTCTTACCGCTGTGGTGATGACCTCAACAGCTCTGTCGATCTGATCTGCGGTGGTGAAACGGCCGGTGCTAAATCGCAATGTCCCTTTTGCCCATTCATCAGGCAGGCCGATCGCCTCAAGAACGTGAGAGAGTTCAAGGTGATCAGCATGGCAGGCTGCTCCGGCAGAAGCTGCTATATCAAGGCCGATCTCTTCAAGGAGGCGGTTTGCTTCAATTGCATGAAAAGATACACTGCATGTGTTTGGCAATCGCTTTATTGGGTGGCCGTTGAAACGGATGTCATCAATATTTTCCTGCAGACCTTTTTCCAGCCGATCTCTCATGGTACTCATATGCAGACTGTTTTCTGCAAGATTGGCCTTGGCAATTTCACACGCTTTACCAAGACCTACTATTTCCAAAATATTTTCAGTGCCTGCACGTCTGCCGTTTTCCTGCCCAGCGCCGTGACAAAAAACAGGGACATCGAGTCCTTGTCGAATATAGAGAATTCCCACTCCCTTAGGTGCGTATATCTTGTGTCCAGCAAGCGAGAGCAGATCAATCCCCAGCTCACTGCAGTCTATGGGAATCTTCCCCGCCGATTGCGCCGCATCGCTGTGCATCAGAATATTATGCTTTTTTGCAATTGCCGAAATTTCAGAGATCGGCTGAATGGTGCCGATTTCATTGTTGGCATGCATGACGGTGATCATGATTGTCTGAGGAGTGACAGCAGCTTCAACATCAGCCAGGCTTACCAGACCATACTCATCAACGGGCAGGATGGTTACTTTAAAGCCATGGTTTTCCATGAAACGGCAGACTTCAAGAATTGCAGGATGCTCAATGGCTGAGGTGATTATATGGCTGCCTTTGGCATATAACGAGCCGCCGACCGCTTTAACCGCATGGTTGTTGGACTCGGTTCCACCGCTGGTAAAGAGGATATTCTCTGCAGCACAGCCAACTAGAGTGGCGACCTGCCGGCGACTGGTTATAAGTGCCTTCTTCGGGGCTATACCGTACCAGTGTGAGCTTGACGGATTACCAAATTCGGTCTCGAAAAAAGGCCGCATGGCCTCTATAACTTCAGGAGCATGCGGCGTCGTTCCATTGTAGTCAAGGTAAATGGGAGAGACCATTTTGGGCTCCTTTTTGGTTGATGTGCTGCAGAATCAGGCTGTCAGTTTCCGTTCACCATGGCCATAAATTCGTCCTCAAAGAGGACTTCTTTTTCCAGCAGCTTTTCTGCAATGGCAACAAGCAGATGCTGTTTCTGCTGAAGCAGGTCTTTTACCTGACTGTTTCGTTCGTCCAGTATCTCTTTGGTTTCAAGATCTATTTTTGCAGCTGTTTCGTCACTGTAATCGCGGCCTCCGCCATGTTGATCCTGCTGCAGAAAAACAGGGCTGCGCTGGCGTGGGTAGGTGGATAGACCGAGCGTCTTGCCCATACCGTATTCGACGATGATGGCTCGGGCGATATCGGTGGCACGCATCAGGTCGTTGCCGGCCCCGGTGGTCACACTGCCGAAGGTTATTTCTTCTGCCACTCTGCCGCCGAGCAGTACATCAATCTTTGCGAGCAGTTCCTTTTCACTCATAAGATAACGGTCTTCGGTCGGGCGCTGCTGCGTATAGCCAAGAGCTGCAAGTCCCCTGGGAATAATAGAAATTTTATGAACTGGTTCACAGCCGGGAGTAAGCGAAGCCACAAGAGCATGTCCAACCTCATGATAGGCAACGATCTTTTTTTCTTCCTGGTTGATAACCCTGTTCTTCTTTTCAAGACCGCCGATAATGCGGTCAACTGCCTCATCGAGATCGAGGATAGAAACTTTTTTGCGACTGTTGCGAACTGCAAGCAGGGCAGCCTCGTTGATAACATTGGCCAGATCGGCACCTGAAAAGCCGGCGGTCTTCTGGGCAATAATTTCCAGATTTACATCATCATCAAGCTTCACCTTTTTTGCATGGATATCAAGGATTGCCCGACGTCCGTTGACATCCGGTTTGTCGATTAAAACCTGACGGTCAAAACGTCCTGAGCGCAGCAGTGCCGGATCAAGTACTTCCGGCCGGTTGGTTGCGGCCATAATAATAATGCCTTTTTGTGTATCAAATCCGTCCATCTCGACAAGCAGCTGGTTAAGGGTCTGTTCACGTTCATCGTGTCCGCCGGTAATGCCGCCGGCTCCTCGCGCCTTGCCGATGGCATCGAGTTCGTCAATAAAGATAATACACGGGGCCTTGTCACGGGCCTGAACAAAAAGGTCTCTTACTCGAGCAGCTCCCATACCGACAAACATTTCAACGAAATCGGAGCCGCTCATGGAAAAAAACGGTACACCGGCTTCACCGGCCACAGCTCTGGCGATAAGGGTTTTTCCTGTACCGGGAGGGCCAACCAGTAGGACACCCTTGGGCATCTGACCGCCTACTTCAAGATAAATCTGCGGTTTGGCTAGATAGTCAACAATTTCACGAAGCTCTTCCTTTGCTTCATCGGCACCGGCAACGTCATTAAATCTTGTTTCTATGTCTTTCTCGCCGATAATCTTGGCCTTGTTTTTGCCGAAATTCATGATTCCTGCCTGTCCGCCCTGCATTTTTCGCATCAGCAGATACCAGATACCGAAAAATATAAATATCGGGATGAGCCAGGAGAGGAGTGCTGTAAAAAAGGTGTTTTCGACCCGTCCGGAAAATTTAACACCATGTTCCGCCAGCCTTTGACTGAGGTCAGTTTCAACCCGGACGGTTGTAAAGAGTATTTCATGACCGTCTTTATCATGCATTTTGCCGCTGATCTTGTCCTGGCCAATAGCTACCTCGACAACCTTGCCATCTGATACTGCTTTAATGAATTCGCTGTACGGGATGATCTGAGGGCGCAGGTGATCGAAAATTAAATTCTGGAGGAGAATAACACCCCAGATTGCAGCAAGTACATACCACATATTAAAGCGGTGGTTCTGTTCCATAACTCTCCTTTTATAACCGGGAAGAATAAGAAGGACGGTTTACATACTCTTTATTTTCTATACTATTATCTTAACTGGATAAATTGCAAGAAATGATGAAAACTTAATGGGTGGTAAAAGCAAAATATAATGATTTGAATATTGAAAAGAAAAAATATGATTTGAGTATCTGCGGTTTAGTAAGAAAAAACACTCTGTATCTACTCCCGCATAAATACAGAGTGTTTAAGATCGAGATTTCCCTGCAGTTTTTATCTGCTGGTGATCCCGGAGGGCTTTCTCCTCCATTGACGGAGAAGACATTTGAATTGAACAACTTTTCCCCAAGTGAACTCCTCCTGCTCAATTCTGTCTTTTTATTAATTCAATTGAATTTATGTGTCAATTAAATTTATTCGATAATTTCTGGCGACCACATGTTTTTCTTGTTAACTATATGATAATAAAAAATAAATTACATTTAAATGAATTCTTGCCTATCAGAGCTATGGGCTCTCAGTGAAGCTCGGGGAAAGACAGGGAAAATGAAAAAGGAGATGGAATAGAGGAAACCGCGTGTCATTTTGGCAGAACTTATGTGTCAGCGACTTGTGCCTCTACTCTTAGCAGATGGCCGTTTGGAAATGATATCCTGCCGGGACATCAGGGAAAAGCATCCCGGCAGAATCCAGAAAGGCATAATTATCTGATAATGAGGTCATGCAGCTCGTTTTTATCATCATCTTTAATCGGGAAATGAGATTGGAGGATGTCGCCGATCTGTTTGATGGTGTTGCATAAAGCCTGGCATCTGGCACCGTCTTTGATGTTCTGGCTCAATTCCATAGCAAGGGAATCCCAGATTCTCTGCTCGATACACTTGTTGATCCCTTCATCGGCTAGAATCCAGACCTTTTTCTCATAAACCGAGATATAGATCAGGATACCGTTCTTATCACGTGTCTGATGCAGTTTTTCTGAATAAAAGGAAGTAACCGCACCCTCAAACACCTCTTCTTCCACCTGGCTCGCCCATAAAAATTTGGCTTTGAGGCCAGGGTAGCGTTTAACGAAGGTCTGCGCGAAAGGAAAACAAAAGCCGAAGAGCATCAGGAAAATCCAGACGCTGTCAGGAGAAATGGACAACAGCTTTCCGACCGGAACAGCCAGGATAAGGGCTGTCGGAACAGAGAGCAGCAGAGATCCGGTTATGACAGCAGCAGGGTAATGGTGACTCGATTCCACCAGCATGGGAACGATTTCGCCCGAAGTCTCTTTTTCAGCCAGCTGTACTGCTGCGGTGACTTCTTTCTGCTCAGAATCTGTTAAAAATGTTTGTGCTAAACTCATGCTTACCAACCTCCTGATGCTCCGCCGCCGCCGAAACCACCACCGCCGCCGCTGAATCCACCAAAACTGCCACCGCCTCTGTATCCTCCGCCTCCTGTGCTGATCCATGGGCCTGAGCCTCGTCCGCTGCCGGTTGAAACTGGTATTGCAGACATGATCAGGCCGACAAAGGCCCCGATGACAGCCATAATGATCAGACCAACGGTGCCAAAGCCAATCATAAGACCGAAGAAAGAGAAGGTAACTGCGCCGCCGATAATTGATACTATCTTCGACTTACCTGCCAGATTACGTAAAAAGACAAAGCCGAAAAAGAAAAGACCGAAAATCAGGCTGCCAAAATCAGAGCCACCGGAATTTGATCTTTTCGGTTTGATATCTTCAGCGGAGAATTCACCTTTTACCGCACCGACCATTGCTTTTACACCCTGCAGGGTTCCCCTGTCAAAATCACCCTGTCGAAATGCGGGAGAAATGATGGAATCAATAATTCTGCCGGACATCAAGTCAGTGAGTTTGCCTTCAAGACCATAACCGACTTCGATGCGGATTTTCCGGTCATTTTTAGCAATCAGTAACAGGGCTCCGTTATCGAAACCCTGTTGGCCGAGTTTCCATTTTTCAACTACTTCCAGAGCAAATTGCTCGACACTCTCACCCTCAAGAGATGTGACTGTCAACACAGCAATCTGAGTAGAGTCTGACTGCTCAAGTTCTGCCAACTGTGCGTTAATGGTATCTTCTGTCTGGGCTGAGAGAAGATTGGCATAATCATTCACTCTTCCTTTCAATGCAGGTATTGTGGCACCATGTCCAAGCGTTGTCAGGAGTAGAAAGCACAAGAACAGAGGCGCTGCCAGAATCTGCAGGCGCCTTGAGAAAAAGCTCGATATCATTTTCACGCCTTATTCAAAGGAGACTTTAGGAACAGCTTTGCTTGCCTCGTCAGCTTTGAAGTATTCTTTTCGATCAAGCTTCAGCAGAAAGTTGTTGGTCAGATTCTGCGGAAATTTGCGGATAGCGGCGTTAAATATTTCAACTGTCTGATTGTATCGCTGTCTTGCCACATTAATTCGGTTTTCAGTGCCTTCCAGCTGATGCTGCAGATCAAGGAAATTCTGATTGGCCTTCAGGTCAGGGTATCTCTCTGCAACAACCATAAGGCGGGATAGCGCTGAAGTGAGTCCGCCCTGGGCTGCCTGAAGAGCCTGCATTGCAGCAGGATCACTCAAATCTTCGGCTGAAAGCTGGATGGAGGTGGCTTTAGCTCTTGCATTGATAACTGCCTCAAGAGTTTCTTTCTCATGTTTGGCGTAGCCTTTAACCACTTCTACAAGGTTCGGAATAAGATCCCCTCTGCGCTGGAGGTTGGATTCGATATCAGCCCATGCCTTGAAGACCGCCTCTTCCTTTTGCTGCAGGGAGTTGTAGCCGCATGAAGTGAGCAGCAACATGGTTAAAACAATAGTCAGAGTGCGAAAAAACGTTTTCATGTCTACTCCTTGAAGAAATCAGTTTTATTAAGTGAAACTGTATGCTTAATCAGTACGAACATAACTATTTTGTCAGGAACTGTAAAGACCTGTCTTGCTAGTCAACCCAGTTGAGCTGCAGTTCATTCCTAAGCGGGATTCTCTTATATTGGTACAAACTGTGTCCAAACATCAAGGCTGAACATAATCGTTTACCTTCAGGAACTCCCAGTGCGGCTTCAATTCCAGGCTCATACATTGCTGCGATCATTAAAATCCCTGCCCAGCATGTGCCGAGATCCTTGGTTGCCGCAGCAAGTTCAAAATAGGTCATGGCGATAGCGCAGTTGATGGAAAAGATTCCTGTGTTATCATCGGAGTAATTCATCACAAGGGCAGGAGCACCGCGAAGAACCATGTCATTGCCGCTTTCCCATGCCTCTACCATTCGCGCCATGGGCAGACGCTCAGTTAAGGGATGCTTCTCTGCTATACAGCTTTTAAACCAGTCGATGGTCATTTCTGTCAGTTGTTCCATGCGGGGTTTACTGTTGATGGCCAGCCAGCCCATTGCTTGGGAATTGTTGCCGGTTGGTGCATATCTTACGGTGTCGAGCAGTTCCTCGATTTCCTGTCTTTCAACCGGTTGCTGACTGTAGGCCCTGATTGAGCGTCTTGAACGAATAAGATGGTCAAGATTGGGATACATCGGCCAGAGATTATGATTAACGCTTGGACAAGCCTCAGGTTTGGTATCATTGAGACTGATTGCGCCCGGAGGACAGGCAGCGAGGCAATGGCCGCAGCCGATGCACGATGCTGACGCATCAGGAGCAAGTTGCGGTTTCTTTTCCTCGTCGATTGCGAAGAGCTTGCGCGGGCATACTGCTTCGCAGATACCATCCTTTTTACATTTGTCGTAATCAATAACGATTGTATTCATTTCTTTCCTTTCTCAGTGTTATTAAAATCCCGGGGGAAAAGGTGAGGGGGCCTTCCCGGTAATGAGCCCTGCCAGATTCTCATAACTTTGTGCACCGACAAGGGTCTGGTCTCCATAAATAAAACTCGGTACTGCCTGAATGCGTTTATCCCGTGAACGTTGCCAATCGCGGTCTACAGCTTCACGGTATGGTCTGTTCTGCAGGATCTGAATGGCTTCATCCTGCGGCAGTTCGCAGCGCTCTGCCAGCTCAAGCAGAACAGAACGTTGTGCTATATTCTTTCCATGTTCAAAGTACAATCTGAACGCATGGTGATGAAATTCTTTTCCTTTTCCTTTCTCCTCAGCCCATTTCCCAAGTTCCTGGGCTAACCGGCTATTGTAGGTCATATGTCTTTCGGCGAAAGGAAGGCCGAGCCGGTTGGCTGTTTTTTTGAGATTGGCGATCATTTTTGAGACTTCGGCATCGCTTACATTGAAAAGATCTTCCAGCAGACTGCCCTCATATGGGGTCTCCGGGTGAAGCGGAAACATGATCCACTCAATATCCACATCATGGTTTTGTTCAAGTTGCTCAATACTCCCGGTAATGAAATAGCACCAGGGTCAGATATAGTCTGTGTATATTTCAAGTTTCATAATATAAAAGGAAAGTAAAAAAAAAGGCACACAAACAACTTCTGTTATCTGTGTGCCTGTATTGTCACGATAAAAGCTGGATCAGTCTTCTACTACAAATCCGGCTCCGTCGCAGGTTGGGCATTTTTCATCCGGCGTACACTGCATGTCATCTTCGTTGGTTGATCCAGTCCATTCCTGGCTGGATTCACAAACTCCGGGGATGATTTTGTTTCCCATGCAGGTTGGACAGGTTTTCTGATTTTCTTGGCTCATCGGCATTGCTCCTTCTTCACTGAATTCAAATGTTATTCAGGAATAATGTAATCTTTCAGTTTTTCCATGAGACTATCCGGAAGTTCCTCTTTATGAAGAAAGGCTGCGGCTTCTTCTCCGGTGATCTGCTGTTTGATATCAACAGGAAGGCTTCGCAATATTGCCATTCTCTCTGGATCCGGGTTTATAATTTTGTTTTTAGATTCTCCCATTATGCACCCTAATACTTCTTGTTTATCAGATCTATCGCAACAACGTATGCATCACTTGTGATTTTGCAAACAAATAAATGCTGCGGTTCCCTTCCTACCAGTAATACTGAGCTGTTTTTCCAAGCTCCTGTTCTATTTCAAGCAGTCGGTTATATTTTGCTATTCGCTCGCTTCGAGAAGATGATCCTGTTTTCAGTTGCCCGCCGCCCATGGCCACAGCGAAATCGGCAAGAAAGGTGTCTTCGGTTTCTCCTGAACGGTGAGAAAGAAAATATTTCCAGCCTGCTTCTCTGCACATGCGTACTGCCGCAATACTTTCGGTGACTGTTCCGATCTGATTGAGTTTAATCAAAACAGAGTTGGCACTTTTTTCTTTTATGCCGCGTTCGATATAGCGGGTGTTGGTGACAAAGAGATCGTCACCGACAATATCAAGTTTATCACCGAGTTTTGCGGTCAGCTTCTGGAAACCTTCCCAGTCGCTCTCTGCCAGAGGGTCTTCCCAGCTGACAATGGGGTATTTTGCAGTCCAGCGTACAGCAAGATCAATCATCTGGTCGGTGGTAAGAACCGAGCCGTCAGACCATTTAAGTTCATAACTGTCTTTCAGGCTGGGGCTGAAAGATGATGCTGCACTGTCCAGGCAAAGTGCAATGTCTTTGCCGGGAGTGTAACCGGCAGCTTCAATAGCCTCTAAAATGGTTTCAATAGCATCCTCATTGCTGCTGAGATTGGGAGCAAAACCGCCTTCGTCTCCGACCGAGGTGGCAAGTCCTCTTTTCTTCAGGATCTTTTTAAGTGCATGAAAGGTTTCTGTCGCCCATCTGAGTCCTTCGGTAAAATTGGGTGCACCGAGCGGAGCAACCATGAATTCCTGAACGTCAACACTGTTATCGGCATGTTCGCCGCCGTTGATGATATTCATGCACGGTACGGGGATGCGGGTTGTTCCGGTTCCGCCGAGGTATCGATACAGTGGGAGATTCAGCGATTTTGCGGCAGCCTTGGCCGTTGCCATAGAGACGCCAAGTATGGCATTTGCACCGAGTCTCCCCTTGTTGTGGGTTCCGTCGAGTTCAATCATGATCCGGTCAAGTTCTGCCTGCTGCAGGACGTCAAGACCTGTTACTGCCTCGGCAATAACCGTGTTGATGTTTTCAACGGCTTTCTGTACTCCTTTGCCGTTATAACGGGTACCTCCGTCGCGGAGCTCAACAGCTTCATTTTCACCGGTACTGGCGCCTGATGGAACGGAAGCCTGTGCAGTTGTACCGTCACTGAGGGTGACAAAGGTTCTAACGGTTGGGTTTCCCCTTGAATCGAGAATTTCCAGTCCTTTAACGGATGTGATTTGGGCTGCCATTGTATACGACTCCTTATAAGGTGGGTAAATGTAGTGAAACTGCCAGTATTACTTCCGGCTACATCTTATCTTAAGCACTGAACGGGCAAGGTCAAATGGCAGTTGGTTTAGATTCCTTTTTTAGATCGTCTTCCGGAAAGTGACAGAACAACCATAAGATAGGCGGTTGATGCAATGAAACCCAGCAAGGTGCCGAAATAGAGACCGTAGGCGGGATAGGTGTAGTGAATAATGACCAGGTAAAAGATGAGTGATCCCAGCCCCTTGGGGAGATTTTTAATGATAGAGTGGACATGCTCTACCTGATAGGTAAGATGTATGATTACCAGCAGGGGAAAGAAGGTGAGGGGAAAGCTGCTGAAAAGACCTGCCCATTTCACATCGATTGCTTTTGCTATCCCGGTGATGAGAATAATCAGGACGGTAGAAGCAACTGCTCTGCCAATCAGCAGTGTGAAAGACAGTTTCTTTTTATCGGTTATAGTGGTGTTCTCTATCTTTTGGAAAAGCAGGTGGAAGCCAAGTGTTGCCAGGCAGGTAATAGGAAGAATCAACAGCGCGTTAAGGTGAATGAATCCAAGCAGGAATGAACTGCAGATAAATCCTGCGATGCCGCCCAGTGATGAGAGAAGAGCGGAAAATCGTTTTCTTCTTGCTGAAATCAGATAATAGCTGAAAGCCAGCACCTGACTGCTGATCAGCCCCAGTACGGCATAGACGGCACTGGAA
The DNA here is from genome assembly GCA_003249645.1 of Desulfobulbaceae bacterium. GTDB lineage: Bacteria > Desulfobacterota > Desulfobulbia > Desulfobulbales > Desulfocapsaceae > SZUA-575. The sequence continues at coordinate 17,290 of QKIH01000182.1, forward strand.
GCTGCGAATGTCGGAGAAATCTCGTAGCCGAGAAAAAAGAGGGTGATGGCCGCACCCAGAGGGTATCCGGAAATGATGCCGGATACCCTGGGGCTGACATGTTCTGCCACCAGTGAAAGAACGATGATGATAAAAACCGAGACGGCCGTTTTTATCAGTATCAGCTCAAACACTGGCTGTTATCGATTAACGGGCTGGATGCCAAGAATTTCTGTGAAATGGTCGAAAACCGATGCCACCTCATCATCAATTCGCAATTCACCCCATCCGAGAAGCTCGCCCATGACTGCGGCTATTGCTGCAAGTCCTTCTTTGCCCGGGCAGCGTGTGGTGGCAACACTTGTCCGGCGCAGCACCATATCCTTGAGGCAGACGGCCATTTCCTGTTCTACACTGTGGATGACCTCTGCTTTAGTGATACGCGGCTCGTCAAGCAGGACGGTATCTGCACCGGGCACATCTTTCATAATCTGGTAAATGACGCCGCTGTCTTTGCCGTAGTTTTCGGCGATATGCGGAAATTGCTGATCCAGCCTTTTGATATTGGCTTCGCTCATGCATACTTTACGGTGATTCTGACCGAATTGTTCGCCGATGCCAAGACTTTTCAGTTCATCTTTTCCTTTCAGCAGATCAGCGAGCTGACGGGCAATTTCAGGGGCAGTGGTATATTTTACCCCTTCGATGGTGTAAAGGCCGGTCAGTGAATCGGTTTCCTGATGGTCGATGATCCGTGAATGCTTGATCAGTTGCGGCGTTGTGTTATGGTCAAAGTTGATGCCGCGATGGGCGGGAACAAGACCGCAGTGGCTGAAAGTGATGTCCTCTCTGGTCAGATTTGCCCTTGGGTAAATACCGTTTACCTCTTCAATCAGCTCATTGATATCGCTTTCGGTGACTTTGAGGTAATCGTTGTCCTGACGATAATAGCGGTAAGTCGTGCCGATGATTGTTGCATCTTTCCAGGGCGCGAAGAAGAAAAGCCTGGAGCCTCTTTTTACCACGGCATCTTTGTCAACGTAACTGCTTTTTCCGGACAAGCCCATGCCGTATCCTTTGAAAAGCGGGCGATTGACAACAATGTTGACGGCCTTTGCAAGATCTTCCGGTGTTGATGCCGGTTTAGCGGGTGATGCAATTGTGCCTGCCCATGGCCCTGCAGCATTGACGATAATTCTGGTTTCGATGAAGATCTTTTCCCCGCTTAACTGATCAAGTGCCTGCACGCCGATGACTTTCCCGCCGTCTTTGACGATCTCGAGCGCCTTGACATAATTTGCCGCAACACCGCTATATTTATCTGACCCTTCAAGGACAAAAGCAAGGGTCATCCGCTCTGTGTTGATGATAAGATCATCATACCAAAGAGCTGCACCGGTCAGTTCCTGGGAATCAATGGCGGGTGCAATTTTCAAAAACTCTTTTTTGGAGATAACCTTGCCGCGGCCAACTCTGTTTTCGGCCGGAACGTTCTTATTTCTATCCCAGGCAATCAGGTCAAAAAGAGCAAGAGCAATGGCCATGATCGGTTTGGACTGAATCCCCAATCCTTTTGTTGCCATGAGGCAGGGCATCGGCTTGATCAGGTGCGGTGCGATATCCATGTAATGCCATCTGGATTTGATCGATTCCCGCATTCTGCTGAAGTTGAGATGCTGCAGGTATCGTAGTCCTCCATGGAGGATTTTGAGGCTGTTGGCAGATGTTGCCTGGCCGAAATCACCTTTTTCAATGATCACAGCGCGCAGGCCCTGCTTTGCAAGTTCGTAGTAGGCGGTGGCGCCATGAATGCCGCCGCCGACGATAACAGCATCGAAGGGCTGTGAAGTTAGACGATTAATATCCCTTTTCATAATTGATACAATGTATTGACGTTAGCGAAAGTATAATCAGGATTTAAAACGAAGAGCGAACTGATCGACAAGAAAGTTTTTGGTACTGTTCAGTTCACCATAGTTCCTGATTACTGTTTGGTTGTCTTTTAGGAGGAATCGGAGTGTTTCTGCAGGACGATTGGCAATAAAGCTGCCTTCGATGATAAAGCCGAATTCTCCTCCCCATTTGGTTCTGTTTTTTATGTCGAGTGGGTCTGTGCCGCGCAGGATCGGGATGCCGAGGTTTTCAGCCTGAGCAAACTGGCTCACTCTTGACCAGCTTTTGGGACGTGCACTGTTGTCTCCTAAAAACAGTGTGCCCGGTTTACAGGTCTTAATTACCTGGCTGACAATTGCGCCCCGCTTGCCAATCCATTTTCCGACGCCCCACGGCAGTACTGCCAAACCGCCATATTCCTGTACTTGATTAATACAGTCCTTAATGGGATACGCATCGGCAATTCTGGTCGCTTTAAACAGGCTGAGCAGTTCGATTCGTTCTGCTGTTACAATCTGCTGGCCGGCACAGATAAAGATGGTTATACCCTGGCTGCTAACTGCTCTTACTGAGCAGTTTTCATCTGTCAGTTCAATGGTCCAGTTATCAACCGCCAGCTTTTTATCCGGGTTGGATGATGTCATGACCCTGATGTGGCTGAAACTTGTGCTTTTTGCCGTATCAGTAAAAGCAAGCACCCCGTACCAGCCGGGAGCTATGTTATGCTGACTGGCGGCCTTTTGAAATGAAGCTGAAGCATGATCTAATACAGTACCAAGATCACCTATGGTGTGAAGGTGGCAGTGACTGTCAACCAGGAAGGTTGAGTATTGTTCAATGGTGTCCATAAACGTTATTTCAAATTCAGAAGCTGCAAAATTGAGGAAGCAATCGTTTAGTCAATTGCATGTATTATGTCAATATGTTTAACGGATAAAACTGCCACGCAGATTACCAGATACTGAATGAATTATCCAGTATCTGATAGAGGCATCTTTGCATCGGCAGGTTAGAATTTTCTTTATTTCCGGAAACTACAGAAGAAAATTGCTGAAATTAATTGCGAAGAAGGGTGTCGAAGTATTCAATGGTCTTGACCAGTCCTTCCCGTAACGGTGTTTGCGGAGTCCAGTCAAACTTCTGTTTTGCCAGAGTTATATCCGGTTTACGCTGTTGCGGATCATCCACTGGAAGCGGATTGTAAACAATTTTGGAGTTAGAACCAGTCAGTTCAATAACGATTTCAGCAAGCTCAATGATTGTGAATTCACCAGGATTCCCCATATTAAGCGGGCCGGGAAAATCATCTGGACCATTCATGAATCGCACCATCAATTCGATAAGATCATCCACATAACAGAAAGATCTGGTCTGCTTTCCTTCACCATAGACCGTAATCGGCTTGTTCTGAAGAGCCTGGACGATGAAATTGGAAACGACTCTTCCGTCATTCGGGTGCATATTCGGTCCGTATGTATTGAACAGACGACCAACCCGGATGTTGACGCCATGCTGCCGATGATAATCAAAAAAGAGGGTCTCGGCACAGCGTTTCCCCTCATCATAGCAGGATCGTATCCCGACCGGATTCACATTTCCCCAGTAGGATTCCGGTTGCGGATGAATTGACGGATCTCCGTAGACTTCACTGGTTGATGCCTGGTAAATTTTTGCTCCAACTCTTTTGGCGAGGCCCAGTACATTGATAGCACCGTGCACGCTGGTTTTGACCGTCTGAACCGGATCATACTGGTAATGAATAGGAGAAGCAGGGCAAGCCAGGTTATAGATTTCATCAACTTCAACATAGAGTGGGAATGTGATATCGTGACGAACCAGCTCGAAAAAAGGGTCATCCATGATATCGAGAATATTTGTTTTGTTGCCGGTAAAGTAATTGTCCAGGCAGAGAACCTCGTTGTTAAGCTGCAGAAGTTTACGGCAGAGATGAGAGCCTAAAAATCCTGCACCCCCGGTTACCAGAACACGTTTTTTCTCGATATTCATATAATTTTTTTGGGTTGAGTGAAATGTTTTGATATTTGTTAATTTTCCAGAGAGTTATCCTACAACCATTGCTTTAGCAACTTCTTTTTTCTTTTCTTCTCCGGCGATCAGAGCGAGCAGTTCAAGAGCAAAATCGATACTGGTACCGGCGCCCCGGCTGGTGATGCAGTTGCTGTCGATGACGACCTTGTCATCAGAGGCCTGACTGGTGCTTAGATTAGCTATAAATGCCGGGTGGCAGGTCGCTTTTTTATTGTCCAGAAGGCCATGCTCTTTCAGTACAACAGCTGGGGCTGCACAGATGGCGCCATATAGTCTGCCGGAAGCATTCTGCTTTTTCAATATTTCTGCCAGCTCAGCTGAATTCTTTAGATTTTCTGCGCCGGGTATACCGCCGGGGAGTGCCACCAGATCGTAGGTCTCATCCATGCAATCAGTGATGAGCTTATCGGCTTCAATCTTAACGCCGTGCGATGAGGTGAAAACCAGGTCATTTACCGAGGCCATATCAACACGGATGCCGCCTCTTCTGAAAACGTCAACAATAGACAGCGCCTCTATCATTTCTGTGCCGTTTGCTACAGGAACAAGAATTTTCTTTTCCATAATGCCCTCCAGGTTTTCTGTTAGAGATAAACTGCTCTTTTCTTATTTCACAAACAGCGGTTTTTTTGCAACCTGATTTATCCTCTATCACTCTTTCCGGTTAGTTTTAGACATTATTTTCCAAGCGGTTTTTATTGACAAAAAAAGCCTGTCGAATAAATTGCACATACAAATTGAAAGAAATAACGCGATATGGAAGAGCATATTACTATTCAACACCTTGAAGATATAACAGAAAATTGCCTTTCTGCTCGGCTGCGGCTGCTTACCCGGAGAGTTAATTCCATCTATGATGGTGCATTGAGAGATTTTTCGATCAAGGCCAGTCAAGTAGGCATTCTTGCCATGGTGGCGAGGCGTGGAGAAACGAACTGCAAAACGCTTTGCTGTCAGATGAAGATGGATTCATCTACCTTTAGCCGCTCCCTTGCCCGGTTGCGTAAAAACGGCTGGCTGAGGAGCGAAGCAAGCGGTGACGGGAAAATTCTGAAAATTACTATCACCTCTGAGGGCAGAACTCTGCTGGGCCGGGTGTATCCCGTCTGGCAGAAGGCCCAGGATGAGGCCTTCGGTTTTCTGGGAAAAGAGTTGGCTGAAGGACTGCACAGCGGCGCCTTGCAGGAGGATGGATCAGACGAACCATTGGATTGGGGATAGAGAAAGAAAAATCATCAGATTGAGAGAGCGGAATATGAGTACGCGAAGAAGAGTTGTCATAACGGGAACCGGATTAGTTATACCGCAGGGGATAACAACGGAGGCTGCCTGGGGAAATATTCTTAGCGGAAAAAGCGGAATTGATATTATCACCCGCTTTGATACCAGCGATTGCGTTGTGAAAATTGCCGGCGAGATAAAGGATTTTGACCCCCTCAATTACTTTGAAAAAAAACAGGCTAAAAAGCTGGATCTCTACAGCCAATATGCAATTGTTGCAGCAAGAATGGCGATGGAAGAAAGCGGCCTGGATGTTACGAAGGATAACAGTCCGAGAATCGGTGTTATTACCGGCTGCGGGATGGGTGGACTGCCGGCCATCACAGAGCAGCATGAGCAGGCCCTTGCTCGGGGATTTAAAAAAATCTCGCCGTTCTTTATTACTTCGGCCATTCCCAATATGCCTTCCGGCCATATCTCAATGGATTTTGGCACCAAGGGAGTCAATCTTACCCTTACCACTGCCTGTGCAGCGGGAACCCATGCGGTGGGTGATGGTTTTCGTCATATACAGTACGGCACCAGTGATGTTGTGATTGCCGGTGGAACTGAGGCGGTTATCTGCCAGCTTGGAATTAACGGCTTTTCGGCCATGAAAGCGCTTTCCACCCGTAATGATGAACCGACACGGGCGTCCAGACCATTTGACCAGGATCGCGATGGTTTTGTCATGTCCGAAGGAGCTGGGATGCTTGTTCTAGAAGAGTATGAACATGCGAAAAAAAGAGGAGCCAAGATTATCGCTGAGGTTGCAGGTTTTGGCTTCAGCAGTGACGCCTACCATATCGCAGCCCCGCCTGAAGATGGTGAAGGGGCGGTGAGAGCCATGCAGGCAGCCCTGGATGATGCAGCTCTTTCAGGTGATCAGATAGACTACATTAACGCTCATGGAACATCGACTCCGCTCAATGACAAGTGTGAGACAATAGCTATCAGAACAGTTTTTGGGGACGCGGCAGAAAAACTGGCGGTGAGTTCAACAAAATCGATGACGGGACATATGCTTGGTGCAGCGGGAGGCATTGAGGCCGTCTTTACAGCCCTGTCGATCCGGGATCAGACAGCCCCGCCGACAATCAACCTTGACTGTCAGAGCCCCGAATGTGATCTCGATTATGTTCCGCATACGGCAAGACAGATGAGAATAAATGCGGCAATGTCTAATTCGTTCGGTTTTGGCGGTACCAATGGAGTTCTGGTGCTGAAGAGATGTGTTGATTAATAGTTTCCAGTGCGAACGGCCATTTGGAGTCGCTTGAGGTCTTCAGCTGTATCTATATCGAGCAGACAGGACTGATCGGGTACGGGAAATCGACTGATCAAAAGGTCTTCTCTGTCAAACAGGACTCGTCCGCCTCTATCTCCTGTGCTGCGTGATAACTCAGCGAACAGTTTTGCCGAAATTATGGCCGGATTGCCTCTTTTGCCGTTGTATACCGGATAGAGGATATCAGGCTTTTCACGGACGAATTGTGAAGCCATTGCCGTGAGCAGGGCAGGAGCAATCAACGGTTCATCTGCCAGAAGAAAAGCGGCACCGTCACAACCGTTTTTCATGGAAGCGATCGCTGTTCTGATAGATGAAGACATTCCATCCTGCCATGCGGGGTTGATAACCACGTCGCACCGATTTACCAGTTTTCCTGCAGAACGAATTTCTTTTTCATATGCTCCGAGGATCAGTAAAGGGCGGGAAAAGCCAGCCTGAATGGCTGTGTCTATCACAATGTCGAGGAGGTGTTTCCCGTCAAGTTTTGCCAGTTGTTTCGGTGTATTGCCAAAACGTGAAGAATTACCTGCTGCGAGAATGACAGCGTATAGGTCGTGGAAAACATCCATTTTCAGCCGATGTTAAAACGAGTGAGAACCGCCTCAAGTACCCCGCCAGCGATGCCCAGAGCCTTATCCGATACCTTGTCAATATCAACATGATCTCTCGGTTCGATATCACCGATTTTTGTATGTGCCTTCACTGAGAGGTTGTCACGAATCAGACCGCGGAGGGTTCCGGATATGGTGGCATGTACTTCTGTAGTTCCTATGGTCGCTATCGTCTCTCCCGCTGTCACTCTGGTACCCAAAGTTCCTGATGCCATGAAAATCCCTTCGGTATTAGCATAAATCACCCTTTCAGAGGCAAAGCCCATAACCTCCTGTGGGATTGAGGTGTTGGGTTCCGGGCTTCCTGTATAGATAACCTGGCCCAGTGCCGGCCCCCGATTGGTTTCTATTGCTGCATGTACATCTCTGCCTGCTGTGAAGCCGGGCCCTGCTCCGATGACAAGAGGCGCTTCCTGCATAGTTGTGCCCAGATTCCTTTTTGCCAGAATGGCGTCGATGACTATATCAGGGCTGAAGTTTTCAATCTGCCGCCAGCAGGGATCGACCATAATGGCAATGTTTCCACGGGCTATGACTGCAGCCGCTTCTCTGTCGTTTAAAGCCAGTTCAGCTGTTATGGTGTCAACAGTCTTTCTGCTTTCGTATACAGCTTCACTGAAACAGACAGTTCTTCGAATAGCCATGGGTGCCTCGGTTTCCAGCATGATTATTTTTCGAAAACCGCTGCGGTACAGGCGCCAGGCAATGCCTGATGCCATTTCTCCAGCACCTTTTATTACAAAAGTGAGCGTGTTAAGCATGTAATTTCCTTTGTCTGACCCTTTTTTAAAAGCCGATTTTCAGGATAATCGGAACCTTATTGAAAGAGCAAGGGAAGATAGTTGTTACGTTGACAAATGGATGTTGCACCATATGGTTCAGTATGGCCTCTAAAGTATTTTGAAAAAAACTATTTTAACTGGACAAACAGGAACTTGCCGCCATTAGCTTATCGCTGTCGTTGTCCAGTTTATCTGTCGAATATACCATGTCAAAGAGATTGTTTTATCATCAGCATCCATACAAAATATTCATACCCTACAAAATATTCATACCCGACGGATCTGTAAATCTGATAATTGGTACTCTGCCGCCGCCTCGACAGTCAATAAAAGCGCTTAAGGAACGAGATGTCGATTTTTGTTACGGCAGCTGTGATAACCAGCTCTGGCCGGTCTTGGCCAGGGTCTTTGATCTTGAATTTCTTTATGATAATTCGATGGATGCGGTAAGACAGCGAAAAGATTTTCTCATCTCAATTAAGACCGGCATCTGTGATATAGTCGAGTCGTGTTACCGTGAGGAGATCAATGCGCAGGACCTTGGTATGAAGCAGGTTGTCTTGCGGGACATCTTCGTTCAGCTTGAGCGTTTTCCGACCATCCGGCAACTGATTTTTACCGGCGGGAACTCAAAGAACGGGCCTGAATATTTTTTTCGGAAACAGGCGAGAGAAAAAGGTGTCAAGCTCAGGAAAATTGAAAAATCTCATCCAAGAGAATACAGATTTGTCTTTGACGGTCGTGCGATAAAAACCGTGTCTCTTACCTCTCCTTCCAATGCGGCCAACCGGGCAATTGGCAGTACAGCCTTCTATAAAGAGCAAAAAGAAAAGCAACCGGATTTCACCCCGTTTGATTATCGGGTGGAACAGTATGCTCACGTCTTTCGAGCAAATCAGTGGTGATCTTTCATCTGGTATTTCGAATGGTGGAATGGCTGATGGTGGGCGGGAGACGACGAAACTTGGTTGATGCTGTTCATAGACCGGAAGTGTAACCAAATGTAACGTTGCCTATCGTTTGTGTAAACCATATGGCAATTCCGTATAATTACTGAAAAATGTTGCTTGAATCAGATGTTATCTATAAGGTATATAACCAATAGATGAAGAATATTCTTTTCATATCATGTCAAACAAAAAGAGCATAGTGTGATAAAGTTACTTGTCTTGTTGTTTGTTTCAGGGCTGATTTTTTGCGGAGCATCTGGCTTGATGGCGATGCAAGGTGGTTTCAGCGACGCACCTGTTACTGATCAAGAAGTGATTAATGCTGCAATGTTTGCCGTAGAAGCCCAGAGAACAAGAACTCCGGTTGTAAATGGATCGGCTCCAAAACAGATGAATCTTCTTAAAATTCTTTCTGCACGGCAGCAGGTTGTTGCAGGGGTAAATTTTGCTTTGAAAATGGAAGTGAGTTTGAACGGTGAGAAGAAAGTCGCTGAAACAGTTGTATGGTGGCAGGCGTGGAGAGAGAACCCTTATGCATTGATTTCCTGGCATTGGGTCGAGCCGATCAGACAGGATTGAGATCCAGGATAACTAATTAAATATACAATTGAAAAGGAAAGGCGCCAATGAAACTTAAACTTCCAGGTTTAGCATTAGCTGTATCTTTGTGTTGGGGTTCGTTAACGACCGCCGATGCCTGTACCCATGTAACACTGACTGGAACTGACGGCACTGTGGTCAGCGGCCGAACCATGGAGTGGGAGACTTTTGACCTGCAGATGAATCTCCACGTCATCCCGCGCAACAGTGAATTCAAGTCACACTTTATGCCCGACAATAAAGCGGGAATGACCTGGAAAGCAAAATATGGATTTGTCGGTATTGATATTCTCAATCTGGCATTTTCCGGTGCCATGAATGAAAAGGGGCTGAATGCTCTTATGCTCTATTTTCCAGGCACTGCTGAATATCAGGCCTATGATCCTGCCGAGGCAGCAGACTCGATTACCGCAGCTGATCTGGTCGAATGGGTTGTCAGTCGTTTTGAGACCGTGGACCAGGTGCGTGAAGCGCTGGCTTCAATGAAGGTTGTGACTTTCAGTGATCCGTCAGTTGGCGGGCAGGTCGATATGCACTGGGCGATCACCGATGCCGCTGGCAAACAGATAGTTGTTGAATATGTCGGCGGCAGTCTTCATGTCTATGACGCTCCGCTTGGTGTGATGACCAATTCGCCTTCATACGACTGGCATCTGACCAATCTCCGTAATTACATTAACATGCGCCCTGTGGCATGGCCGGATATGAAGATCTCCGGCATGGTGCTTAAACCAATCGGCATGGGCTCAGGAATGCTTGGCTTGCCTGGCGATATTACCCCACCATCCCGCTTTATCCGTGCTGTAGCGTTTACTCAGACGGCCAGGAAAACAACCGGAGCTTATGACACAGCACGTGAACTCTTCAGAATTCTTGATAATTTCAATGTGCCGGTCGAAGAGGTGAAACCGGAAGAGCTCAAAGCAGCAGGACTTGATCCTGTTCGTTTCAGCGGGACCCAGTATACAAGTGCTTACGATGTCAGCAATCTGGTTTTATACTATCATACTGACAACAATCGGGCAGTCCGCAAAGTCGATCTTAAGGAGATCGATTTCGGTTCAATGGACAAACCCTTTACCATGTCTCTTCGGGGAACCGATGAAGGAATAATCGATGTTACACCGAAATAAGAACTGAACTCAGTTTATCATTGTCAGGTTCTTCAACTCATCGAGAAGGTGCAGCATTTCTTCGGGTAAACATGCTCTGGCCTGGGAAAC
>QKIH01000087.1 GCA_003249645.1 Desulfobulbaceae bacterium
TGAGGAAGCACTGGCATCAGGGATTGAACAGCTCATCTTTGTTACAGGAAGTGGTAAGACTGCTTTGGAGAATCATTTCGACTGTTCATATGAGCTCGAAGATACTTTAAGAAAGCGCGGCAAGGATGAATTGCTGAAAACAGTCGAGTCGCTTGTGCCGAAATCGGGAACAATCATTTACACCAGACAAAGTGAGCCTCTTGGTCTCGGGCATGCAATCTGGTGTGCTAGGGATATCGTTGGCGATGAACCGTTTGCCGTGCTTCTGGCGGATGACCTCATAAAGGGTGACGAGCCTGTTTTGAAACAGATGGTCAGGGAATTTGATAGGGTGCGGGCTTCGCTGGTAGCGACGATTGAGGTGCCGAAAGAGGATACTTCTAAATATGGTATACTCGAAGCTGAGACCGCATTTAACGGAACAGTGTTGATTAAGTCGATGGTAGAAAAACCAAAACCTGAAGAGGCACCATCTAATCTGGCTGCCATTGGCCGCTATATTTTCACCCCGAGAATCTTTGATTTTCTTGGTGAGCTCGAGCGTGGTGCGGGCAATGAAATACAACTGACAGATTCTATGGTGAAGCTGCTTGGTGAACAGCCGATTTTTGGCTATAAATTCAAGGGCACACGGTTTGATTGCGGTGATAAAGCTGGCTGGCAGATGGCGAATATCGCCTTCGCTCTCGATCATTGTGAGATCAGCCAGAGCATGAGAGAATATATCAAAAATCTTGCTGCTACACTCTAACTTAAGGAATAATGAAAAAAGCATTAATTACCGGTGTTACCGGACAGGATGGGGCTTACCTTGCAGATTTTCTTTTGAAAAAAGGATATGAAGTCCATGGTCTGAAGCGAAGAAGTTCGCTCTTTAATACAGATCGTATAGATCATATTTATCAGGATCCTCACACGAATAACCGTAACTTTGTTTTGCACCATGGTGATATGACAGATTCTTCGAGTCTGATTCATATCATTGAAAAGGTGCAGCCGGATGAAATCTATAACCTTGCAGCCCAGTCTCATGTAGCCGTCTCTTTTGAGGAGCCTGAATATACTGCAAACTCCGATGCTCTTGGTACACTGCGTGTTTTAGAAGCAATCAGAATTCTTGGGCTTACAAAGAAAACAAAGTTCTATCAGGCATCAACATCTGAGCTTTTTGGCAAAGTCCAGGAAATTCCACAAACAGAGAAAACACCATTTTATCCCCGCTCTCCTTATGCTGTTGCGAAGATGTATGCATACTGGATTGTCGTCAATTATCGTGAGGCTTACGGAATTTACGCCTGCAACGGGATTCTGTTTAACCATGAATCGCCATTGAGAGGGGAGACTTTCGTCACCAGGAAGATTACCAGGGCGCTTGCCAGGATCTATCTAGGTCTTCAGGATTGTCTCTATCTCGGCAATCTTAATGCTAAGCGGGATTGGGGACATGCGCGGGATTACGTTGAAATGCAGTGGCTTATGCTGCAGCAGGAATCTCCGGAAGATTTTGTTATTGCAACGGGTGTTCAGCATTCTGTAAGGGATTTTGTCAATGCCGCAGCAACTGAGCTTGGGGTAGTGCTTCGTTGGGAGGGTGAGGGCGTTGATGAAATTGGTATAGTCGATAAACTCCCGGATGGTACTGACTGCAAGATGAATGTCGGTGATGTTGTTGTTCGTGTTGACAGCAGATATTTTCGTCCAACGGAAGTGGAAACGCTGCTTGGAAATCCTGCAAAAGCCAAAAACTTACTCGGCTGGAGCCCGAAAACCAGTTTTGGAGAGTTGGTTGCCGAAATGACCAGATCTGACCTTGATGATGCAAAACGGGATCAGCTTTGTGCAAGCGAAGGCTATTCCATCTTGAATCATCATGAATAAATCTGTTTGTTAGCAGGTGTTCAGGCATTAATATCTTACACAAGAAAGAACTTCAAGAGATGGATTTTTATCAGGAAATTCAGGATGAATCGATTTACGTTGCGGGTCACCGTGGCATGGTTGGTTCTGCGATCGTTCGTCAGCTGCGCGAAGCCGGATGTAAAAATATTATAACCCGAACGCATTCAGATCTTGATCTGACCAGTCAGCAGGCAGTTCGCGAATTTTTTCAGAAAGAGAAGATTGACCGCGTTGTTCTCGCTGCAGCGAAAGTCGGCGGCATTTATGCCAATAATACCTATCCTGCTCAATTCATATATGAAAACCTGATGATTCAGTCCAATGTTATCCATCAGGCATATCTGGCTGGAGTAAAGCATCTTCTATTTCTTGGCAGTTCCTGCATTTATCCGAAATTTGCACCGCAGCCGATGAAAGAAGAGCATTTGCTGACAGGCATATTGGAGCCTACCAATGAACCGTATGCCATTGCAAAGATTGCCGGGATTAAGATGTGTAATAGTTATAACCGTCAATATGGCACCTGTTACCGTTCTGTTATGCCGACTAATCTTTACGGGCCGGGTGATAACTATCATCTAGAGAATAGTCATGTGCTGCCGGCAATGATCCGTAAATTTCATCTGGCAAAGTTGGCAGATGCAGGCAATTCTGCTGGCATTGAGGCGGACGTGAAACGTTATGGTGCAATTCCCGCCGATATTTGTGAAGCTATCGGGCTTGTTGACGGCGGTTTGAAAAGCGCAATGAAACCACAGGTGGTCTTATGGGGTTCCGGTACACCTAAACGCGAGTTTCTTCACGTTGATGATATGGCTGCAGCTTCAGTTTTTGTTATGGGGATGGAGCAGCGGGCTTTCGAGAAGGCGGCTCCGCAGTCGTTTTTTAATGTCGGCACCGGTGAAGATATTACGATTAAAGGTGTAGCCAAGGTTGTTCAGGATGTTGTCGGTTTTAAGGGAGAGGTTGTTTATGACTCTGATAAACCGGATGGAACACCGCGTAAACTTCTTGATACCAGTGCAATTAACAGTCTTGGCTGGCATCCCGAATTCAGCCTTGAAGAAGGAATACGGGATGCGTACAGCTGGTATCTTGAGGGCGGTGTGAGGTAGGGCTTTAGGCATGAATACCCAAAGCAGTTTTTCTTCAGCTCTTGGCCAATTGCTCTAATTCTTTAATCAGGTTCAGGGTCTGCATCTTGGGGGAAATAAATTTTGCCCCAAACATGTTTGATGTCTCTGCATTTATAATTTTTATTTTTTCATTTATTCTATCGTCATCTTCTGTCACCTTGCAGTTGATGAACAGCACGTCGCCAATGTTGTGTCTTGTTTTGGAAGAGAGCTTCACGCCGCCTCTACTGATATTATGGATGGTGGCCAGTCCGGTGATTGATTTTGTTGCATTAAAACAGTGGCTTGTCATGTCGTCTTTGCCAAGACTGGCGGGAGTCAGTCTTGTACTTGCTCTTCTTTCTTCTTGATCCGTTCCGGATTGTTGAGCTTTCTCTTCCTGATCTTGTTTGCTCTTTTCGGGAGCTTGCTTTTTCAATAAAGGTTGGTCCGATGTCAGAATGTGCTCCTGCAGCCATTGATGCAGAAAAAGGCCGGGGGCCGGGTGGATGTTGCTGCCGCTATGGAAGTCAAAAACATAAGTTTGCAGTTGTTTGAGAAATTGATAGTGTTCAAGGCAGTGTTCGGTATAGCTTATATTCTGTTCAAACAGTTTTTCCTCGGTTTCAAAATGGCTGATGGCAAAATTATTAATTACGGTGAACAGGGTGCCGATGACTTTCCTGCTTGATCCGTTGCGTGCAGCGTTATTAAGGTCGGCAGCCAGATCGAACAGCACTTTATGCTGATCGTCGATCATGTCTATACCAACCAGGTACGTATCGTCCCACGTCGGTTTGTCACTCATTGTATCTCCCCAGATGTTGAGTCCCAGTATGTTGTTTCACGCAATTATATCAGCAAAAACGAACTTTACAACTCTATAAGGTGATAGGAATGACGGTGAATGGGTAAAGTTACAGTTGACTATAATGGCGGTTTAACCGGTGGTAAATCGCTGGCGAAATGGAAGGAAGATCAGGCAGAGACTTGAGCCTTTTCTCTTTTGCCGGATGGGGAGCAGATAGTCTTATTTTTTTGCAGTTTTGAAAGAGCTCTCTTCGTGGTCACTGCTTGCAATGACACAGTTTCTGCCGGCAGCTTTCGCTTTATACAGCGCTTTATCGGCGCTGCCGAAAAGCTGTTCAAAGGAAATATGGCTACCGAAGGATGTCTGAGCCACGCCAATACTCACTGTTACCGGAATTTCAGCCGGGTTGAGTGCTTCGATCTGTGCCCTTAGTTTTTCTGCCTTTTTACAGCCGTCATCTAACTTGCAGTGTGGGAGCAGAATAAGGAACTCCTCTCCGCCATAACGTATCGGTTTGTCACTGTCGCGGATTGTTTTAAGCAGTAAATTGGCAATCCCTTGCAGGACAAGATCGCCGCTGCTGTGCCCCCAGGTGTCGTTGATCTGTTTAAAATGATCAAGATCAAGCACCAGGAGAGTGACCGGAAATTTATGACGAAAGGATTCCCGAAGTATATCATCGATGATGTGAAGCAGATAATGCCTGTTGTAGAGCTTGGTCAACGGATCTTTAACTGCCAGTTCCTCCAGTTGCTGTTTTTGCAATTCAACAGTGTCAAAAAGCTGCTTGTTCTGAATCATGCTTTTAACACGGATACTTAACTCTTCGAGCAAAATCGGTTTCTGGATAGAGTCGTTAGCACCAGCCCTTAAAAGTTCCAGCCGTTGGGAGACGTTGGTTGCTTCAGTGATGGCAAGAATCGGGACTCTGTACATGGTGTCATTTATTTCACGTATCTCTCGAATGAGAGCTCTTGCGGTCATGCTGCCGCTGAGTATTGCGTTGGTGATAACCATGTCAAACTCAGCCGCTCTGACAATATCTGCAGCCTGCTCTGCCGAAGTGAAATGAATAAATCGAAGCTGGGTGTTAATAAAATAATCCAGGATTTCCTGAGCCTGAATCATGTCACTGTCAATAAGCAGGACGTCGCCTGATAAACTGGCCTGCTGGCGGGCATGCTCGGCATATAACTGCAGATAATTTTCCAGGGCGGCTAAGTTGTCTTTTTGGAAAATTTCTGTGGCACCGCCGCGAATGGTCTGTTCAGCAACTTTCTGATCTTTTTTAGAGGTCAGCATCAGGATCGGGATGGTTTCCCCTCCCCATTCTTGAGTCCGAACCTCTGAGATGAAGTCTACGCCGTCCATGTCCTGGAGATAAAATGAGAGGCAGATGAAATCAATGGGGTTCTGCTGCTGGATTTCACGCGCCTGCCTGCCGCTTTCCGTGATGTGAAGCGTTGTGGCATACGGTTTGAATATTTTTTCCAGTGTGTATTGTAAAAGTCGTGATGGCTCAATAATTAAAATATTCATAATAGCAGCTAAGCAAAATTACAGGATCCATGATAAGGCTAAAAAAATATTGATAGAAGTATATAAGCTTACGACACACAAAAAAAGAAGATTTGTAATAAATACGATAAATAATGGATTTTATAATGACTAAGTATGTCAGGAAAAAAGAAGAATTCTTCGGATTCGGATTATTTCCTTTGCCCCTTTTTGACCGGTTTTCTTTGATGTTAAGGTGTGGCGGCTGTGGTAAAATATTTTTTAGTATTGAAATACAAATAGAAACAAGGAGATGGATATGAAAGATATTCGCATGAAAGCCAGGAGCCTGATGGGGGCGAGCTGCAAGGTTTGTCCAGTGTGTAACGGTGTTGCCTGTGCAGGAGAAGTGCCCGGAATGGGCGGGCTTGGAACCGCAGCATCGTTTAAAAACAATCTCAAAGCGCTTGAGCAGGTTCGCTTTAACATGCGTCTTATTCATAATGTCGTAGAGCCCGATACCAGTACGAATCTCTTTGGTAAAGAGCTTGCCTTCCCTGTGCTGGCGGCACCGATTGGCGGTGTTTCTTTCAATATGAACGGGGCTGTAAGCGAGGAAGAGTATGCCGGGGCGATTGTTAATGGGTGTAAGGCAAAATCAATTCTAGGCTGTACCGGCGACGGAGTGCCGGAGTTTATCCATCAGGCGGGTTTTGCAGCGATAAAGAATGCTGACGGCTGGGGTATCCCGTTTATCAAGCCCTGGGAAGACGACGAGTTTTATAAAAAAGTTGAGCTTGCCAAGCAAACGGGGACCGATATCCTTGGTATGGATATCGATGCAGCAGGTCTTATCACCCTTCGCAAGATGGGCCGGCCGGTTTCGCCAAAACCTGTTGAGATGCTGGCCCAGATAGTTAAAAATGTCGGTCTCAAATTTATCTTAAAAGGTGTGATGACAAAAGAAGATGCCCTTCTTGCCGTTGATGCAGGAGTCGATGGTATTGTCGTTTCCAACCATGGCGGCAGGGTTCTTGATCATACTCCCGGTGCTGCCGAAGTACTGCCGGAAATTGCTGAAGCAGTAAAGGGTGCGGTGACCATTCTTGCTGACGGCGGAGTGCGTTCCGGCGGCGATGTGTTGAAGCTGCTTGCTCTTGGTGCAAATGGGGTCATGATCGGCAGGCCGTTTTCTATTGCCGCGGTCGGCGGGCTTCAGGAAGGCGTTGAAAAATATATCGATCAGCTTCACGGTGAGTTGAAACAGAGCATGGTGTTGACCGGGGTTGGGAAGATTGCTGATGTTGATGGATCTATCTTGCGTATATGAATTATAAAAGCGTATTGAATTAATGAAGGTATACAGGCTGTGCTAAGTGCTCGTATATCTTTATTCATTCTTCTTTTGCTTGCCTAAAAGCCCTGAAAGGCAGGATAAAAAGAATCAAGAAAACGGCACCCAGCCACTACGCCCCTTCGGGGACATTCTGCTCCTCGATAAGAACGGACGCTTAGAACTCACTTCGTTCAAACAGATAAGCGTCTTTTTCGTTCTTTTCTTGCGGTGCTCATTCTTCGTGTCAACGGGAGGTGAAAATCTCTTACCTTGTTATTCCCGTTTTTGTATGCTGAATTCTGGTAGCTTTTAGATTTGATTGAACACCAGTGTATATTGTTGCGTGTAAAGATTAAATGCCTAAAGTAATAATCGATTATCATTGAGGTAAATATATGGCTAAAAAATTATCTCCAATTACTCCGGGTGAAATTCTTCTTGAGGAATTTCTTGAGCC